>JBHYDO010000017.1:0-28289 GCA_051860645.1 Roseococcus sp. | reverse complement strand
CTGCGGCGGATGTCCACCGCCTCCTCGCTCGCCGCCAGCGCCGCCTCCCGGCGGTCGAGGTCGGACAGGCAGCTGGACAGGTTGTTCAGCGACATCGCCAGATCCGGCAGGAAGGCGTCCGGCCGCGCCGCCGCCAGCCTGCGATCGGTGTCCACCGCCTCCTCGATCGCCGCCAGCGCCGCCTCCCTGCGGCCGAGGTTGGACAGGCAGCTGGACAGGTTGTTCAGCGACATCGCCAGATTCGGCAGGAAGGCGTCCGGGCGCACTGCCGCCAGCCCGCGATAGGTGCCCACCGCCTCCTCGATCGCCGCCAGCGCCGCCTCCCGGCGGCCGAGGGCGGACAGTCGGTTGGACAGGTTGTTGAGTGCACCAGGGAGCATATGGTCGCGGGCGTCAGAAGACGGCAGGCTCCGCGCCGCTTGCGCCACTCGGTAAGCGAGGTCGGCTGCCGCCTCGCGCAGTTCGACACTGTTCCGCGGCATGGCATTGGCCAAAGCCAGCAGGGATTCCAGGCCCATGACATCGGCGCGCAAGGCGCTTAGCCAGTTCAGGGGCGCGCGTTCGCCGCGGATCAGGAAGTCCTGGCAGGCGCGGATGACGACGCGGCGCACCGGATCGCGCCAGGCCGTGTTCTGGGCCATCCGGCGCACCGCCCCCACACCACTATCGGGCAGGGCGCGCCAGGAACACATCATCGCGGCCTCGCCCAGGATGTCCGGCTGGATGGCGGCGATCCCGCCCGCGTCTCCCGGCAGCGCCGCGTGCAGGGCGGCGCGCACCGGCTCGGTGGTGCCGGGCGCAATGGCCTGGTGCAGGGCGGAGGATTCCGCCGCGATCACCGCATGGGCGCTGTCCGCGTCGAGCCCTTCACAAAGCGTGGCCACGGCCGCGAGATGCGCGAACAGGGGCGGCTGCGCGCCGGGCGGAACGGCCAGGCCCTGCGCGCGCCACAGGCGCTCAATGCGCTGGATTTCCTGCTCCGCCAGGGCGAACGCCAGTTGGTCCGCCGGCAAAGCCTGCGCGGCGGGCAGGCCCTGCCGCGCCGCCACCAGCGCGAACATGCCGAGGAAAAGTGGCTCGCCGCCGAGGCTGGCGACGGCAAGCGCGTGGTCCAGGACGGGCGAGCGCACGGGCGCAGCGCCGCCCTTTGCCTGCGTGAAGCCGGCCGCGAAGACGGCGTGGCGCGCGTCCGGGTCCTTCAGCCCCTCCAGGCGCATCGGGGCGTTGTTCGGCAGCAGGTCCCGCACGGCCTCCGCCTCCAGGTCGGCGCCACCAAACACCTGGCGCCACCATGCGGTCTCCTCGCCGCCGCCTCGCTCCAGCAGCAGGAGGCGCAGCGGGCGGTCCGTCGGGGCATCCTCGGCCTCATGGGCCATCCCGCGCAGCCACCGCGCAAGGGCCGCCGCCTTGGCCGCGGCATAGTCCAGGATGACCAGGGTGGGGGCGTCCCAGCCCGTCCTGCATCCGCCCAGGGCGAAGAGGTCCAGGTCGTCGCGCCGCGCGAAGCCCGCGGTCCAGCCCTGGCTGCGTGCCCAGGCCGCCAGCTCGGCCGCCAGCCGCGTCTTGCCGCGCCCGCCATCGCCCAGCAGCACCTGCACGGAGAGGGCGCGGGCGGCGCCGAGCCAGGTGCGCAACGCCGTCAATTCGGCGTCCCTGCCCTGGAGCGGCAAGCTGTCCAGATTGTGCGGGCTGAGGAGGCGCGTCTCGCGCCGACCGGTGGGCGTGTAGCCGGGCTCGCCCTGCTTGTCCGCAACGGGCGGGGCCATGGCGAAACTCGCCTGGGTGTAGGAACGCAGCATCAGCGCGGTGGCGCCTGCGAGGGTGACGGCGTTGCCGTCCCCCACGATCTGCACGACGGTGTTGCCGTTGCCGAGGAGTGTCGCAGTCTGACCGGGCGGGGCAAGAACCATGTCGAGAGATTAACCCTCGGTTCGCTCCGCCGTCATGTCAAAAGCAATGACAGCTGATCGTGGTCAGCCGGTCGTCTCCTACCTCGTCGGCGCAGGCGGATCCTGGCTATAATCGTAAAATCCCTTGCCGGTCTTGCGGCCCAGCCACCCCGCCTCGACATACTTCACCAGCAGCGGGCAGGGGCGATACTTGCTGTCGCTCAGCCCCTCATACAGCACGTGCATGATGGACAGGCAGGTGTCCAACCCGATGAAATCCGCCAGTTCCAGCGGCCCCATCGGGTGGTTGGCGCCGAGCTTCATGGCGGTGTCGATGGAGCGGATGTCGCCCACGCTCTCATACAGCGCGTAGACCGCCTCGTTGATCATCGGCACCAGCATGCGGTTCACGATGAAGGCGGGGAAATCCTCGCTGGTGGCGGTCTGCTTGCCCAGGCGCTTGGCCAGGCTGTCCACGGCGCGATAGGTGCCGTCATTGGTGGCGATGCCGCGGATCACCTCGACCAGCTTCATGACCGGAACCGGGTTCATGAAGTGCATGCCGATGAACTTCTCGGGGCGGTCGGTCGCCGAACCCAGTCGCGTGATGGAAATGGACGAGGTGTTCGACGCCAGCATGGCCGAGGGCTTCAGGTGGGGGCACAGCGCCTTGAAGATCTCGGCCTTCACGGCCTCGCGCTCGGTGGCCGCCTCCACCACGAAGTCCACATCGGCGAAGAGCGCGTAGTCGGTGCCGGTGGTGATCCGCGCCAGCGCCGCATCGCGCTGTTCTTCCGTGATGAGCTTGCGGCCGAGTTGCCGCTCCATGTTGCGCGCGATGGTGCCGACGGCCTTGTCCAGCGCCTCGGGGCTGATGTCCACCATCGTCACCGGCAGGCCGGCCAGCGCGCTGACATGCGCGATGCCATTGCCCATCTGCCCGGCGCCCACGATGCCGATGCTCTGGATCTCGGGCACCGCCGACGGCGCCTCGTTGCTGTCGGGGCGCGTGGCCAGGCGGAAGGACATCGGCGTCAGCCCTTCGCCAGCTCGGCCTGGAGTTCCGGAATCACCTTGAACAGGTCGCCCACCAGGCCGTAGTCGGCGACCTGGAAGATCGGCGCCTCCTCGTCCTTGTTGATGGCAACGATGACCTTGCTGTCCTTCATGCCGGCGAGGTGCTGGATGGCGCCCGAGATGCCGATGGCGATGTACAGCTCGGGGGCCACGATCTTGCCGGTCTGGCCCACCTGCATGTCGTTGGGCGCGTAGCCCGCATCCACCGCGGCGCGGCTGGCGCCCACGGCGCCGCCAAGCTGGTCGGCGATGCCCTCGATCAGGTGGAAATTCTCGGCCGAGGCCATGGCGCGGCCGCCGGAGACGACGATGCGGGCCGCAGTCAGTTCCGGCCGCTCGCTCTTCTGCACCTCGGCGCCGATGAAGGACGACTGGCCAGGGTCGGCGGCGGCAGAGATGGCCTCGATGGGGGCGGAGCCGCCCTCGGCCGGCACCGGGTCGAAGCTGGCGGCGCGGATGGTCATGACCTTCTTCGCGTCGCTGCTCTTCACCGTCGCCAGCGCGTTGCCGGCATAGATGGGGCGGATGAAGGTGTCCGCGTCCACCACGCCCGAGACGTCGCTGATGGGCTGCACGTCCAGCAGGGCGGCGACGCGCGGCATCACGTTCTTGCCGGCGGCCGAGGCGGGCGCCATCAGGTGGTCATAGGCCGGCGCCAGGTGCACCAGCAGGGCGGCCAGCGGCTCGGCCAGGCGGTGCGCGAGCGAGGCATCCTCGGCCAGCAGCACCTTGGCGACACCCGGCAGGGCGGCGGCGGCGGGTGCCGCGCCGGCGGCACCTTCGCCCACCAGCAGCACATGCACCTCACCCAGCTTGCCGGCCGCGGCCAGGGCGGAGCGGGTGGGCTGCGAGACGACGCTGCCGTCGTGGTCGGCGAGAAGAAGAACGGCCCCAGTGGTTGACATGCTCAGATCACCTTCGCTTCGTTGCGCAGCTTCGCCACCAGTTCCTGCACGGAGGCCACCTTCGCGCCGGCCTGGCGCTTGGCGGGTTCCTCGACGCGCAGCACGGTCAGCCGCGGGGTCACGTCCACGCCGAGGTCGGCGGGCTTGATCACGTCAATCGTCTTCTTGCGCGCCTTCATGATGTTGGGCAGCGAGGCGTAGCGCGGCTCGTTCAGGCGCAAATCGGCGGTGACGACGGCGGGCAGGGTGATCTTCACTGTCTCCAGCCCGCCATCCACCTCGCGCGTCACGGTGGCATGGCCGTCGGCGATCTCGACCTTGGAGGCGAAGGTGCCCTGAGGCCAGCCCAGCAGCGCCGCCAGCATCTGGCCGGTGGCGTTCATGTCGTCGTCGATGGCCTGCTTGCCCATGACGATGAGGTCCGGGCTCTCCTTGGCCACCAGTGCTTTCAGCAGCTTGGCGACCGCGATCGGCTCCAGCACGCCATCATGCTCGACCAGGATGCCGCGGTCCGCACCCATGGCGAGTGCCGTGCGGATCTGTTCCTGCGCCGCGGTGGGGCCGCAGGAGACGGCAATGATCTCGGTGGCGATGCCCTTTTCCTTCAGGCGCACCGCTTCCTCGACCGCGATTTCGTCGAAGGGGTTCATGGACATCTTGACGTTCGCCGTCTCGACGCCCGTGTGGTCCGCCTTCACGCGGACCTTGACGTTGTAGTCCACCACCCGCTTGACGGGAACGAGGAGCTTCATGGGGCGTGGCGCCTTCTTTTGCTGCACTGCCGTGATGTGGCGGCGACCCTAGCCACGGCAAGGATGCAGGGCAAGCGGCCCAGCCTGCATGGCGGGGTCGCGCCTTACCATCTTACGATCTTACCATCTTACCGGAGCCTATTGCTCCTTGTAGCGGTAGCCGATGCCGTAGAGCGTTTCGATCTGCGCGAACTCGCCATCCACGGCGCGGAACTTCTTCCGCACGCGCTTTACATGGCTGTCAATCGTGCGGTCGTCCACATAAATATTCTCGCCGTAAGCCGCATCAATGAGTTGGTCGCGGTTCTTCACAAGCCCCGGGCGGAGTGCGAGGGCCTTCACCAGCAGGAATTCCGTGACCGTGAGCTGGATGGGCTGGTTGCGCCACAGGCAGGTGTGCTTGGTCTCGTCCAGCGTCAGGTCGCCGCGCACCAGCAACCCGCCGGCGGGCTGGCCGGCCGCCTCGGCCCGGTTGGCGTCGTTGCGGCGCAGCAGCGCCCGGATTCGCTCCAGCACCAGGCGCTGGCTGAAGGGCTTGGTGATGTAGTCGTCCGCACCCAGGCGCAGGCCCATCAACTCATCCACCTCCTCATCCTTGGAGGTGAGGAAGATGACCGGCATGGCCGAGCGCGCGCGCAGCCGTTGCAGCAACTCCATCCCGTCCATGCGCGGCATCTTGATGTCGAGCACGGCGAGGTCGGCGGGCTTGCCCAGCAGGCCCTGCAGCGCGCTCTCGCCATCGGTGTAGGTGCGGACGGTGTAGCCCTCCTGCTCCAGCGTCATGGAGAGGGAGGTGAGGATGTTCCGGTCGTCGTCCACAAGGGCGATGGTCTGCGGCATGGGGGCCTCCTGAGCGTCTTGTATAGGCCGCAATTGGGGCGTGAAACAGGCTGGTGCATGGCGTGGGCGGGGCCTGTACAGGGGGTTGAGCCCGGCCCTACGGTGTTCAGGACGCGAGCCGCCCCGCGCGACCGTGCCGTCGAAGGAATTCCCGCCGATGTTCGGAATTGCGGCGTTGCTGACGGTCTTCCTGCCCTGGCTGCTCATCCCCCTGCTGGCGGTGCTGGCCTGGCGCCTGCGCCGCCGGCGGTGGCGCGCGCTGCTGGCCTTGGGGGCGCTGGTCCTGCTGCTTTTGCTGAACTCGCGTGAGCTTCTCTACCTCTTCGGCGTGGCGTCGGTGGACGCGGAGGAGGCCAGCGGGTTGACGGCGCTGCGGCAGCGCATCGTCTCCCAGCTTGAGGGGTTTGCGTGGCAGGTGCTGGCGCTGGCGGCGGTCGCGGCGGCGGCGCTGGCCTGGCCCTTGCCGCCTTCGCGAGGCCTGCGGGTGCTCGCCGTGGTGGTGGTGGGCGGGCTCGGGGTGTCGGCCTTCCTGGTCTGGTCGTTCACGGGGCTGCGCTTCAACTGACCCGGCTCGGGGCCTCGCCCGCGAGCGTCAGTGCCCCGCCAAAATCGCCTCGCTGATCTTCTCCGCACTCATCAGCGTCGGAAAGTTCGTGTTCGCGCAGGGCACCACCGGGAAGATGGACGCATCCACCACCCGCAGCCCCTCGATGCCCTTCACCCGCCCCGCCATGTCCACCACGCTCATCGGGTCCTCCTCGCGCCCCATCCGGCAGGAGCAGGAGGCGTGCCAGATGCCGATGGTGGCCTTGCGGATGAAGGCTTCCAGCGCGGTGTCGTCGGTCATCACCTCGTCGAACCGAAAACCTTCGACCACGAAGCGCTCGATGAACGCCTTGCGGAGAAAGGCCGGCCCGTCGAGGAAGCGGCTGATCACATTGGTCAGGAAGCGGTTCTTCGCGTTCACAACGCCGATCTTGCGCACCCGGTCGGAGTAGGAGGCCGGGAAGGCATTGTCCGTCACCGCCGCCAGCGAGGGCGCCATCAGCATCGCCGCGCACATCCGGAATCCGTGCATCAGCCGATCGAGGTCGCGGCGGTCGGAGAGCAGGTTGAACTCCACCACCGGCTCCGCCTGCCAGTCGGCCGAGGCAAGCCGCACCTGGCCCGTCTCGGAATAGGTCTTGTTCACCCAGATGAGGAAGCTGCCCACCTGCTCGCCCACGCTGTGCCAGGCGGATTTGGACACGACGGCCGCGAACATGTCGCCCGGCGGAATGCCCTCCATGGCCGAGGAATAGCGCAGCCCCAGCAGGATATGCCGCCGCGTCCGCGCATCGGCCCGCGCGCCCTTCCGCACGAAGGAGGAGAGCGCGATGGACGGATGGTCCATCAGCCCCTGGCCCACGCCGGGCAGGTTGTGCAGCACCGCGATGCCGTGGTCGCGCAGGTGCGCCGCCGGCCCGATGCCCGCGCGCATCAGATGCGCCGGCGTGTGGATGGCGCCACAGGACAAGATGACCTCTGTCGCGAAAAACTCCTGCTCCTGCCCGCGCACCAGGGCCACCACGCCCACGCAGCGCGTGCCCTCGAAGAGCAGCCGCTTCACCACGGTCTCGCAGGAGATGGTCAGGTTGGGGCGCCGGCGCGTCTCGGCGTCGAGGTAGCCCATGGCCGCACTCGCGCGCGTCTCGTCCTGGTTGGAGATGGTGATGGGGAAGTAGCCGTCGCGCCATTCGCCGTTCTGGTCGGGCAGGTAGTCGAACCCGGCGCCCCGAAAGGCCTCGGCGGCGGCCTGGGCGTGCGGGTTCCAGTTCTCCGGCATGATGCGTCGGACCGGGATGCGCCCCTCGCGCCCGTGCAGCGGGCCGTCGAAGTCGAGGTCGCGCTCCACGCGCTTGAAGTGGGGCAGGCAGTCCTCCCAGCCCCAGCCCTCGGCGCCGCGCGCCACCCATTCCTCGTAGTCGGAAGGCGCGCCGCGATTGGCCATCTGCCCGTTGATGGAGGAACCGCCGCCCAGCACCCGCGCCTGCTCATACTTGCGCAGCGGCGGGCGAACGTCCGGGTTGTTGTGGCTGACGATCTGGGTATGGACCTTCAGGTCGGTCCAGTGGAAGCGCGGGTCGAAATAGGCGGTGCCCGAGTAGCTGTCGCGGATCTCGGCGGGTTCCTCTCCCGGTGGCGTGTCGGGCCCCGCCTCGCAGACCAGCACGCGGTGGTGGGAGCGCGCCGAAAGCCGGTGCGCCAGGACGGAGCCAGCCGAGCCCCCGCCCACGATGATGGTGTCGAACTGCACGCGCGTTCCTCCCCAGGATGCGCGACCAGTGTGCCCCCCATGCGCGGGGATGCGAAGGCCTGCGCGGACGCGTTGGGACGGGAGGCGCCTACCAGGTCAACGGCGCGCTGAACCTCGCCCCGGCGGCGGGTGTCTCCAGCAGGCGTCGCTCGCGCTGTGTCACGGCGCCCTCGGCCGCCATTCCCAGCGCAGGGATGCTGGGATTGATGAGGGTGGGGCGGATGCCGGCCGCCTGTTCCGCCAGCGGCGCGCGCGGTGCCTCGAGGCTGCGATTGGGTCGCGGCGCCAGTTCCACCCCCGGGGCGGCGGGCGGTGCGGCGCCGAAGCTGGGCGTGGCGGTGAAGCCGCCGCCGCGGAAGGCGCGGTCGCGCGGGTCGGTGCTGCCGGGGCGCGCCGGGCTGGGCGCGGGTTCAGCGAGCAGGTCGCTGCGGGTGTCGATGCGCGCCTGCGCCGAGGCGGGGCTGGCCAGCCCGGGCAAGGCCAAGCCCAGGGCCAGCAAGGCGGCGGCTACAGCCCGGCGACCCCGCGGCGGTCTTCCGGCGGGTTCCCCGCGATGCCCGTCCCGCCCGCCCGCCAGGCCTTCAGCGCCCAGTGAACCGAGGGAAATGCGATGTCGCCCCACGGGATGTCCTCCCAGTCAAAAAACCGGACGTCCAGGCTTTCCGGCCCTGCGCCATATCCCGGCTCGGCGAGGCTCGCCCGGAAGACGACCTGAACCTGTCCGATTCTGGCAATGGAGTAAACGGCGAGGATGCCTTCCAAGGCAAGCTTTACCCGCGCCTCCTCCCAGGCTTCGCGGGCCGCGCCCTCCTCCACCGTCTCGCCGAGCTCCATGTAGCCGGCGGGCAGGGTCCAGAAGCCGCGGCGGGGTTCGATGGCGCGGCGGCAGAGCAGCACGCGCCCGCCCTCGCTCACCACCGAGCCGACGACGATCTTGGGGTTCTCATAGGCGACGAAGCCGCAATCGCCGCAGATGAGGCGTTCGCGGTCCTCGCCCTCGGGGGTGCGGCGGTGGAAGCGGTCGGTTGTCATGGTGGGAATGTCGCATGCCGGGGCGCAGGGACAAGGGCGCGGGGGCTCAGGCGCCGCGCAGCCGCACCTCCATGCGGGCACCCGCCGCGGGGGCGCTGTCGTCGGGCATGTCCACCACGACCTCCCGGCCCGCTGCGTCGCGCAGCAGCACCCGCACGAAGGGGCCGAGGAAGGTGGCGCGCTGGACGGTGTAGGCGCCCGCCTCGCTGGGGTGCAGGGTGAGTTGCTCGGGGCGGACCAGGCGCTCGCCCTCGGGGGTGGGCAGGCGGTTGGTGTCGCCCACGAAGCCGGCCACGAAGTCATTGGCCGGGCGGTGGTAGAGGTCGCGCCCCGTGCCGATCTGCGCGATGCGGCCACGGTCCATGGCGCAGATGCGGTCGCCCAGCGCCATGGCCTCGCCCTGGTCGTGCGTGACGTAGATGGCGGTGATGCCGAGCGCGCGCAGCAGCGCGTCGATCTCCTGGCGCAGCTGTTCGCGCAGCCGGGCGTCCAGCGCCGAGAGCGGCTCGTCCAGCAGCAGCACGCGCGGGCGCGGCGCGATCGCGCGGGCCAGGGCCACGCGCTGCCGCTGCCCGCCGGAGAGCGCGTCCACCCGGCGCCCGGCAAATTCCGTGAGGCGCATCATGTCCAGCATCTCGTCCACGCGCCGCGCCGCCTCGGCCCGCGGGATGCCGCGCACGCGCAGCCCGTAGCCGATGTTGCCGGCCACATCCATGTTGGGGAACAGCGCGTAGGACTGGAACACCATGCCGACATGGCGGCGCTCGATGGGCAGGGGCGTCACCTCCTCGCCGTCGAACAGCACCCGGCCGCCGGCGTCCGGCGCCTCCAGCCCGGCGATGAGGCGCAGCAGCGTGGTCTTGCCGCAGCCGGACGGCCCGAGCAGCACCAGCGTCTCGCCGGCCGCGATGTCGAGGTCGAGCGGGTGCAGCGCCACGCTGCCGCCGGGAAAGGTCTTGCCGCAGCCGCGCAGCGTGATGCCGACGCTCATCGCGCGGCCCCGATCCGGTCCGCCCGGCCCGCGGCCCATTGCATGCCGCTGAGCAGGGGCACGATCATCACGAAGAAGATCAGCGTGTAGGCCGAGGCCATCTCGGTGCGCAGCGCGGTGTAGGCGTCGGCCAGGCCCACCGGCAGGGTGCGGGTGAAGGGCGTGTGCAGCAGCAGCGTCATGTTGAACTCGCCGAGCGAAAGGGTGACCACCATCAGGCTGCCCGCCAGCATGCCGCCCGCGATGTTGGGCAGCACCACGCCGAGGAAGCGCTGGGTCCAGGAGGCACCGCAGGCCCGCGCCGCCTCCTCCAGCCCCTTCAGGTCCATGGACAGCAGCACGGCGAGCACGGCGCGCACCATGAAGGGCAGGCAGAACACGACATGGCCCACCAGGATGAACAGCCAGGAGGAGCGCAGGTCGCCCATCGCGCCATAGGCGAGGATCAGCCCCAGCGCGGTGGCGATGCCCGGCACGGCGACCGGCATCACCAGCGCCTCCTCCACCAGCCGCGCCGTGACACCGGCGTGGCGGGCCAGCACATAGGCCGCCGGCACGCCGATCAGCAGCGTGATGGCCAGTGTCGCCAGCGCGATCTGCAGCGAGAGCAGCACGGTGCCGCCATAATTGGCCCAGACCTCGCGCAGCCAGCGCGTGGTGAGGCCGCTGGACAGGCCCTCGAACTGGTTCACCGTGACGCCAGCCACCACCGAGGCCAGCACCGGGAGAATCAGGAAGGCCGAGATGATCAGCGTGAAGCCGAGGCCGGTCCAGAAGCCCAGACCCCTGCGCGTGGGGGTGTGCTTCATGCGGCGGCCCCCCCGCTCACGCCGCGCGCCAGCGCCAGCACCGCCCAGGTGGCGAGGCCCAGCAGGAAGGAGAGCGCGGCGGCGACGGCCAGGTTCGCCTGCAGGGTGAACTCCGTGTAGATCACCATGGGCAGCACATCGATGCGCGAGGCCAGGGCGAAGGCCGTGCCGAAGGCACCCATGGCCGTGGCGAAGCAGATGGCGCCGGCTGCCGTCAATGCGGGTGCGAGGCCCGGCAGCAGCACGTCGCGCAGCACGCCGAAGGGCGAGGCGCCGAGCGAGCGCGCCGCCTCCTCCAGCCGCGGGTCGAGCTTCTCCGCCGCCGCCATCACCGTCAGCAGCGTGCGCGGGATGGAGAAATACACGTAGCCCAGCAGCAGCCCGGCCAGCGAATAGGCGAAGACGATGCGCTCGCCGCCCAGCGCCATCGAGACCTCCGCCACCAGCCCCTGCCGCCCCGCCATCATGATGACGAGATAGCCGACCACCACGCCGGGGAAGGCCAGCGGCAAGGTCAGCAGCGCCAGCAGCGTGCCGCGCCCGGGAAAGCGCGCGCGCGCGAGGAACAGGCCGACCGCGGTCGCGATCGCCAGCGTGATGACGGTGGTCAGCGCCGCCACCAGCAGGGTGGAGACCAGGCTGCGCCAATAGCGCGGCTCGGTCAGGATGGTGCTGTAGCCGCCCGCGCCGCCCGCCACCGCGAGCTGCCCGAGCGGGATGAGGAAGAAGGCCCCGAAGACCGCCAGCGCGGGCGCGATGAGCAGCGCCGCGCGCAGGCGGTCCGGCATCAACCCACCTCGCGCTGGTAGCGGTCGGCCAGCATGCGCACCGCACCCGCCAGGCGGCGGACGTCGAGCGGCGTGGCGCGGGCATAGTCGGTGGCCGGCAGGAAGCGTGCGGCGGCCGCCTCGGGCATCAGCTCCGGGAAGACCGGGCGCAGGAAGGCGCCGGCCCAGTGGCGCTGGCCGTCATCGGACAGCAGGAAGTCCAGCATGCGCTTGCCGTTGTCAGGATTGGGGCCGTTCGCCACCAGGCCCATGACGTAGGGCAGGGTCTGCGTGCCCTCGGCGGGGATGACGAAGCGCGTCGGCGCGCCGTCGCTGTATTGCGCGCGATAGGCGTTGAAGTCGTAGTCGAACAGGATGGGGATCTCGCCCGAGAGCACGCGCGCATAGGCGGTCTGCTTGGGCACGATGGGCTGGTTGTCGCGCAGGCGGCGGAAGAAGCCCATGGCCGGGTCGAAGTTCTCGTAGGTGCCGCCGAGGGCGAGGTTCACCGCCACCACGCCGACCTGGCCCACGGCGGCCGAGGTCGGGTCGAGATAGCCCACCATGCCGCGATAGGTCGGGTTCAGCAGGTCGTTCCAGGATTGCGGCACGGGCTTGTTGCCGAGCGCGCGGGTGTTCACGAACAGGCCGAGCGTGCCGGAATGGATGGTGAACCAGTAGCCTTCCTCATCCTTCAGCCCGGCGGGGATGCGGTCGAAGCGCTCGGGCTTGTAGGGGGCCAGCACGCCGGCCTCGCGCGCCTGGGGCCCGACCTGGCCGCCGAGGTAGACCACATCCGCCACCGGGCGCGCGCGCTCGGCGATGAGGGCCGCCAGCGACTGGCCGGAATTCTTGTTGTCCGGCGGCACGGTGAGGCTGATGCGGCTTTGCAGCAGGCGCAGCATGCCGCCCCAGTCGGCCCATTCCGGCGGGCAGTTGTAGCACACGGCGCGCGCGGCCTGCGCCATGGCCGGGGTGAGGGCGGAGCTGAGCGGCAGCCCGGCGGCAAGGCCGGACAGCATGATCTGGCGGCGGTTCATGGCGTGTGTCTCCTGGGTTGCGAGGTCACGCCTCGGCCTGCGGCCGGGCGTAGAGTTGGGGCACCTTGCCCATGTCGTGCAGCTTGAGGCCCTCGGGCAGCACGAGGCGGCTGTCATGCGTGCCGTCGGCGTGCAGCAGGTGCTCCACCACGCCGATCAGCTTGCTGCCGATGCTGGGCTGGGCCTCCTCGCCCACGATGAAGGAGACGGCGGGCGCCCAGATCTGCCGCAGCCCATCGGGCGCATGGTCGCGCCATTGATGGATGTGGCCGGAGGCGACGAAGCGCGGCGGCGCGGCGCCGAAGGCCGCCACCAGCGCGTCACGCGCGGGTTGCAGCACGGGCCAGTAGGTCACCTCCGTGTCGTCCAGCCGGTGCTGGCAGAGCGGCTTGTGCAGGAACAGGCCGATGGCGCGGCCCGCCGCACCTGCCACCGCGGCCTCCAGCGCCCGCCACTGCGCCGCCTCTTCCGGCAGGCCGGTGTCCAGGGTCTGCGTATCGAGGCCGATGAGGCGCCAGCCCGGCACATCCTCGACGAAATGGTCAGGCCCCACCACCGCGCGCCAACGGGCCAGGCGCGCGGCATCGGTCGGCTGGTGGCCGCCCAGCACGGGGTAGTCGCCGACATCATGGTTGCCCGGGATCATCAGGCAGCGCGCGGGCAGGCGGGCGAGCTGTTCGACGGCGAAGCGCAGATCCTCCTCCCCGCCCGCGCCGTCCAGCGAGAGGTCGCCGGTGCAGATCACGAGGTCCGGAGGGTCCTGCGCCATCCAGGCCAGCAGGGTCTCGAAATTGTCCTGGAAGTGCGGGTGGATGGACGAGAGATGGGTGTCGCTGATCTGGAGGAGGCGTGTGGTCATGGTTCAGCTCCGGTGCGGCGGCAGGCGGCGCGGCTCGTCCGCCAACGCGGCCGCGGGCGCCGCCCGGCCGCGGCCGGAGGGGCCGGGCAGCGCCAGGAATTCGCCACCGGCCAGCGGAAGGAGCACGCCACGCAGCGCCTGGACATCGCCGGAGCGTGCCTGGACGTTGCCGATGACGATGCCTGCCATGCCGATGCCCGCGCCTTCCTGTTCCTGCCATGCGGCGTGCGCCCCCCGCCGGGCTTTGGCGGGGGGTTAGAGGAGGGTTGCTTCAACGGGATGGCAGTCGTGTGAAGCTTCCGTGTCCCGCCCCCCTACTTCAGCCGCTTCCGCAGCGCCGCCCCCAGGCTGTCCACCACCACCACGCAGGCGAGGATGGTGATCAGGATGGCCGCCACCTGGTCATAGGCGATGAGCCGCAGCGCCGCGATCAGCTCGAAGCCGATGCCGCCCGCGCCCACGATGCCCAGCACGGTGGACGCCCGGAAGTGGTATTCCCAGCGGTAGATCGTGATGTCTGCGAGCTGCGGCAGCACCTGCGGCAGCACCGCATGCATGATGACCTGCAGGCGCGTGGCACCCGCCGCGCGCGCCGCCTCCAGCGGCTTCGGGTCCACATGCTCGATCGCCTCGGCGTAGAACTTGCCGACCATGCCGACCGAGTGCAGCGCCAGCGCCAGCACGCCCGGCAGCGCGCCGAAGCCAACCGCCGCCACGAAGATGATGCCGAGGATGAGTTCCGGCACCGAGCGCAGGAAGGAGAGCACCAGCCGCGTGACGTGCCCCAGCGCCGGGTGCACCGTGGTGTTGGGCGCCGCCAGCAGCGCCAGCGGCAGCGACAAGATCACCGCCAGGATGGTGCCGGCGATGGACATGGCCAGCGTGTCCAGCAGCGGGCGCATCCAGTGCTGCCAGCGCGAGAAGTCCGGCGGGACCATCTCGGAGGCGAGCTGCGCGAGTGCGGGGATGCCCTCGGCGAAGCGCGCCGCGTCGAAGAAGCCCGTGATGGCCAGCGCGGCCACGCACACCGCCAGCACGCCCGCCACCAGCATCGCCTGGCGGCGGCCATCGGCACGCTCCGCCGCCAGGATGCCCTGCTGCGTCGTGACCGACATCAGCTCATCCGGCTGAGGTCGAGGTTCAGGATGCGCGCCGTCTCGCGCAGGACGTCGTAGGCGGCGTCATTGGTGGCGGCGAAGCCTTCGACGCGGAAATTGCGCAGCAGGGCAGGGTCGCGCAGGTTCAGGAAGGCGTCGCGGATGGCCTGCTTCAGTTCCGGCGCCAGGTTGCCCTGCATCACCATCGGGTAGTTCGGGATGGGGTCGGAGAAGGCGACGTCCACGAGGCGGTCGCGCTTCACGATGCCGCGCTCCAGCAGGGTGTGGAAGATCGGTTCGGAGAGGCCGCCGGCCGGCGCGCGGCCCGATTCCACGGTGCGGGCCACCGCGTCATGCGTGCCGACATGCACCACGCGGTAGTCGCGCTCGCCCACCAGGCCGGTGCGGGCCAGGATGGTGGCGCGCGGCGAGAGGTGCGAGGAGGTGGAGGCCTGGTCGCCGAAGGCCACGGCCTGGCCGCGGATGTCCTCGAGCTTCTTCACCGGCCCGTCCGCCGCGCCGATGATGATGGAGCGGTAGGTGGGCGAGCCGCGCTCCACGCCGACCGCGAAGGGCTCGATCCCCGGCGCGCGGGACTTCGCCAGCACGTAGGAGAAAGGGCCGAAATACGCGATCTCGATGCGGCCGAAGCGCATCGCCTCGATCATCGAGGAATAGTCGGTCGTCACCACGACCTGCACGTCGCGGCCCAGCGCCTGCGCCAGGTGCGCGCGCAGCGGCTGCGCGTTCTGGATGATGGTGGAGGCGTTCTCATCCGGCAGCAGCGCCATGCGCAGGCGGGTGGGGTTCTGCGTCTGGGCCCAGGTCGGGGTGGCGGCCAGCGCCGGCAGGAGCAGCGGCGCGGCGAGCAGGGAACGGCGGTTCATGGCGTGGTCTCCAGGACGGGGGTGTTGGCGGGAACGGGGGTGGGTGGCACGCCGCCGTAGATGCGGCGGATCGCGGCCTCATCGAGGTCCTCGGGCGGACCGTCGAAGACCATGCGCCCGCCGCCGATGCCGATGATGCGGTCGGCGAACTGGCGGGCGAGTTCGACCTGGTGCAGCGAGACGATGGCGGAGAGCCCGTCCTGCCGGCAGATCTCGTGCAGAAGGGCCAGCACGCGCTCGGCGGTGGCGGGGTCGAGCGAGGCGACGGGCTCATCGGCCAGGATGAGGTTGGGCGCCTGGGCCAGCGCGCGCGCGATGCCCACGCGCTGCTGCTGCCCGCCCGAAAGCTGGTCCGCGCGGCGCAGCGCGAAGTCGAGCAGGCCCACCCGCTCCAGCGCGTCCAGCGCCAGGCGCTTTTCCACCTCGGAGAGCGGCAACAGGCTGCGCAGCGTCCCGTGGTGGCCGAGCCGTCCGGTCAGCACATTGGCGAAGGCCGTCAGCCGGCCGATCAACTGGTGCTGCTGGAACACCATGCCGGTGGCGCGGCGGTGCTCGCGCCAGGCGCGGGTGGTGCGCAACGCGCCCAGCCGGGCGGTCTCCACATGGCCCTCGGTCAGCGGGACGAGGCCATTGAGGCTGCGCAGCAGGGTGGATTTCCCGGCGCCGGAGGGGCCGAGCAGCACGGTGAACTCGCCCTCGGCGAAGTCGAGGCTGGTGGGGTGCAGGGCGCGGGTGCCGTTGGGATAGACCACGCCGCCCATGATCAGCCGCAGCGCGGGCCTGCCCTCTCTTTGATCATTCATTTGCAACTCCGGCGCTGTTTGATAATTTCCGGCCCTATAACGCGGGCTGCCCCGCCCCCGGAGTGACGTCTTCATGAAACCCGCCCCGCTGCCGCACATCCTCGTCACCCAGCCGCTGCACGAAGCGGTGCGGCAACGCCTGGTGGAATTCGCCACGGTGGAGATGAACCCGGGCCCCGAGCCCTGGCCGGAAGCGGCGCTGCGCGCCCGCGCGGCCGCCGCCGACGGGCTGCTGGCCTTCATGACCGACCATGTGGGCGAGGACTTCCTGGCCGCCTGCCCGCGCCTGCGCATGATCGGCTGCGCGCTGAAGGGCGCCGACAATTTCGACCTCGACGCCTGCCGCCGCCGCGGCGTCGCCGTCTCCGTGGTGCCGGACCTGCTGACGGCGCCCACGGCCGAGCTGGCGGTCGGCCTGCTGATCGGCCTCGGGCGGCATGTGCGGGCGGGCGATGCGCAAGTGCGCGGCGGCGGCTTCGCCGGCTGGCGGCCCATCCTCTATGGCGCGGGGCTGGAGGGGGCCAAGGTTGGCATCCTGGGCTTCGGCCGGGTGGGCCAGGCGGTGGCGGCCCGGCTGCGGGGCTTCGGCTGCCGCCTGGTGGGCCATGACGCGGGCGCGCCGCCGCCCGAGGGCGTCGCCGCCCTGCCGCTGGCGGAGGTGATGGCGCAGGCCGATGCGCTGGTGCTGGCCCTGCCGCTGACGCCCGCCACGCGGCACATCCTGGACGCGCGGCACCTGGCCGCCCTGCCGCCGCACGCGCTGGTGGTGAATGTGGCGCGCGGCTCGCTGGTGGACGAGGCGGCGGTGGCGGATGCGCTCGCGGCCGGCCGGCTCGGCGGCTACGCGGCCGACGTCTTCGCCATGGAGGACTGGGCGCTGGAGGACCGGCCGCGCGAGATCCCGCCCGCGCTGCTGGCCCATCCCCGCACGTTGTTCACGCCGCATCTGGGCTCCGCCGTGGCGCAGGTGCGCGCGGCGATCGAGACCGCGGCGGCGGAATCCCTCGCCGCCTTCTTCGCCGGCGCGCCGGTGCCGGGGCGGGTGGCGTGATGCTGGACCTCGGCCTGCTCAACAGCTTCCTGGCGGTGGTGGAGGGTGGCGGGTTCCGCGCCGCCGCGCGCCGGCTGGGCGTGTCGCAGCCGCTGCTCAGCCAGCATCTGCGCCGGCTGGAGCAGGAACTCGGCGTGCCGCTGATCGATCGCAGCCGGCGCGGCGGCGCGCCCACGCCGCAGGGCCAGCGCCTGCTGCCCCATGCCCGCCGCCTGGTGGAGGGCGCGCGCCACGCGGCCAACCTCTTCGCGCCGCGCCCGCTGGTCATTGGCGCGGCGCGCAACCCTGGGCTCTACCTGCTGCCGCCGCTCCTGCAACCGGAGGAGGAGCTGCGCCTCGCCTCCAACCCCGAGGCGCTGGAGCGGCTCGCCGAGGGCGAGACCGACATCGCCTTCACCGAATGGTGGGACCAGCGGCCGGGACTGGAAGCGCGGCCCTGGCGGGAGGAGCCGGTGATCGGCGTCGTCGCGCCCGGCCACCCTTTCGCCGGCGGCGGCCCGGTGCCGCTGGCCCGCTTCCTGGCCGAGCCGCTGGTGGGCGGCGAGCCCGGCACCGGCATGGGCCGCGTGCTGGCCGAGGCGCTGGGGGCCGCCGCGCCGCCGATGCGCGTGGCGCGCGCCATGGGCAGCACGGAGGGGGTGAAGCGCGCGGTGGCGGCGGGGCTTGGCGTCTCGGTGCTGCTGGCCTGTGCGGCGCGCGACGAGTTGGCGGCGGGCTCCCTCGTGGCGGTGCCGCTGGCCGGGCCGCCGCTGCGCCGGCGCATCTGGGCGGTGCTGCCGGCCGCGCTGCCGCGCGAGGCGCCGGCCCGCCGGCTGTTGCAGCGAATGGTGAACCTGTAGGCGCATCAGGGCCTTGCGGGCATGACAAGGCGGCCCGCCATGCCCATTTGCCGGGCATGGCCAGTCCTTGCATCGATGTCTGCCGCTTCGACAACGCCACCGGCTGGTGCCTCGGCTGCGGCATGGCGAAGCCCGAGAAGAAGCGCTGGAAGAAGGACCGCGACACGCGCCCCGCCGTGCGCGCCGCCCTGCCCGGGCGTCTGCGGGTGCTGGGCGAGGCGGGCCACCGCACCGGCGAAGCGGCGAAGCGCAAGCGGAAGGGCTGAACGGGGGTTCCCCGGCGCCGCCCGATATGGAGAGTGGCGCCCTCAACCGTGACGAAAGGTCCCTGCCTTGCCGGGTGACGCCATCGCCGGGCCCCGCCGGTCACCGCTCCGCACCCTCCGCCGCGGGCTGGCCGGGGTCGCCATCCTGCTGCTGGTGGGGCCGCTGGCGCTGATCCTGGTGTTCCGCTTCCTGCCGCCGCCGGTCACGCCGCTGATGCTGCTGCGCGCCGCCGAGGGCCACGCGATGCAGCGCGAATGGGTGGGGCGGGAGGCCATCGCCCCCGCGCTGGCGGCGGCCGTCGTCGCGGCCGAGGACAACCTGTTCTGCCGGCAGACCCTGGGCTTCGACATGGACGCGCTGCGCCGGCAGGTCGAGGCCTGGCAGGCCGGGGAACGCCCGCGCGGGGCCAGCACCATCACCATGCAGACGGCCAAGAACCTCTTCCTCTGGCCGGGCCGCGACCTGCTGCGCAAGGCGCTGGAGGCCTGGCTGACGCCGCAGCTCGCCCTGCTGTGGCCGCGGGCGCGCGTGCTGGAGGTGTATCTCAACATCGTCGAGTTCGGCCCGGGCATCCATGGCGCCGAGGCCGCCGCGCGCCGTTTCTTCGGCCGCAGCGCGACGACGCTCACGCCGCGGGAGGCGGCGCTGCTGGCCGCGGTGCTGCCCAGCCCGCTCACCCGCTCGGCCGGCCAGCCCACGCCCTGGCTGCAACGCCGCGCCGCGGTGATCGAGCGCCGCGCGCGGGAGATCCGGCCGCTGCTGGACTGCCTGTGGTGAGGCGCCTTCCGTGCTAGGCTGGGCGGATGCAGACAAAGCCCCCCCTCCCGCGCGCCATCCTCGTGGGCATCCAGACGCCGGAGGTGGATGACATCGCCCATGCGGCGAGCCTCGAGGAACTCGCCCGGCTCGTGAAGACGCTGGGCTACGCGGTGGCGGGACAGGTCTCGCAGCGGCGCGAGGGCACCGGCGCCGGCGCGCTGCTGGGCAGCGGCAAGCTGGCCGAGCTGGCGGCGCTGACCGGGGGCACGGGCGTGGTCACCTCCATGGCGCCGCCGCCCCGGGCGAAGGCGCGGCAGCGCTTCGAAGCTGCGGCCGACGCCGCGCCCGAGGCGGACGAGGAGGTGGTCGCCCGCCCCGAATTCGTGATCGTGGACCACGAGCTTTCGCCCAGCCAGATCCGCAACCTGGAGCGTGCGACGGGGGCCCAGGTGCTCGACCGCACCGGCGTCATCGTGGAGATCTTCCACCGCCACGCCAACACCCGCGAGGCCAAGCTCCAGGTCGAGATGGCGCGGCTGAAATACGTGGCCCCCCGGCTGCGCGAATCCTCCGGCGGCGGTGGGCGGCAGCAGGGGCCGGGCGCGGGCGAAACCAGCCTCGACCTCGACCGCCGCAAGATCCGCGACCGCATTTCGGAACTCCGCACGCAGCTTGAGGCCGTGCAGCGTGACGGCGACAACCGCCGCTCCGCGCGGCGCGACCAGCTGCGCGTGGCGCTGGTGGGCTACACCAATGCCGGAAAATCCTCGCTGATGCGGGCACTCACCGGCAGCGAGGTGCTGGTGGAGGACAAGCTCTTCGCCACGCTCGACACCACCGTGCGCGTCCTGCAGCCGGAGACGCGGCCGCGCATCCTCGTCTCGGACACGGTGGGCTTCATCAAGCAGTTGCCGCATGACCTGGTGGCCTCCTTCCGCTCCACGCTGGCGGAGGCGCTGGAGGCCTCGCTGCTGCTGTTCGTCGTGGATGCCTCGGACCCGACCTATGCGGCGCAGCTCGAAGTGAGTCGCGGCGTGCTGCGCGAGATCGGCGCCGACGTCGTGCCGTCCCGCCTCGTGCTGAACAAGATGGACCGCGTGGACGCCGCGCGGCGCGCGGAACTGGCGGAGAGGCACCCGGACGCCATCATGCTCTCCGCCCATGCGCCCGAGGATGTGGCGGCGCTGCGCGAGACGCTGATCGCCTTCTTCGAGGCCGAAATGGTGGAGGACGTGCTGGTGCTGCCCTATGCCCGCCAGGGCCTGATCGGCGAGGTCTATGAAAGCGCGCGCGTGCTGTCCGAGGGCTATGACGAAACCGGCCGCGTGCTGACCGTGCGCGGCCTGCCCGGCGCCATCGCGCGGCTGCGGCGCAGCCTCGCCAGCGCCTGAGGCGTCAGCCCGCCGCCGGCGGGTTGTGCGCCACCAGCCGCGCGCGCAGCCAGCGATGCGCGGCGGCGGCGCTGTCGCGCCGGTGCCACAGCATCGAGACGTCGAAGCGCGGGCCCGCGAAGGGCAGCGGGCTCACCGTCAGCGCCGCCGCATTGGCGCAGAGCAGGGAGAGCCGCCGCGGCAGCGTCGCGATGGCGGGCACCCGGGCCAGCAGAAGCGGAATGCCCAGGAAATGCGCGGTGGCCAGGATGGTGCGGCGGCTGAGGCCGCGCGCCTCCAGCGCCAAGTCCACGAAGCTGCTGAATTCGCCATGCAGCGTGGGCAGCACATGCGGCAGGGCGGCGAAGCGGTCGAGCGCGATGGGCGCCGCGACGCCCAGCCGCGCGCCGTCGAACAGGCAGGCATGGTCCTCCTCGAACAGCACCTGGCGCTCCTGCCAGCGCCGCGGCGCGGCAAGCATGCCGAGTGCCAGGTCGATCTCGCCGGCATCCAGCAGGTCGGGCGCGCTGTTGCGGTCGATGGGCCGCACGGCCAGGCCGATGTCCCAGCCCCGCGTCGCCACCTCCGCCACCAGCCCGGCCAGCAGCACCGCGGCGGCGTAGTCGCCCGCGCCGATGCGGAATTCGTGGCGCCGGGCGGCGGGGTCGAAGGCCATGTCCTCCTCGGGCCGCAGGGCGCGGGTGGCGAGCAGCAGCGCCTCGCGCACCGGATCGGCCAGGCGCTCGGCGCGGGCGGTGGGCTGCAGCCCGGCGGCGGTGCGCAGGAACAGGGGGTCGCCCGTCACGGCGCGCAGCCGGGCGAGGCCATGGCTGACCGCGGACTGGCTGACGCCCAGCCGGGCCGCGGCGCGCGAGGCGCTGCGGGTCTCCATCACCGCGTCGAAGACCTTGAGCAGGTTGAGGTCGAGCGCGGCCGTCAATGAATGTCGCTCATGCCGATATCGGCCGATCCTCCGGTTGTTCATGGATGGTGCCGGCAAACATGGCGTCGGGAAAGCAGAACCTGCAACGGAGCCCCGCATGTCCCAGAGCCTTCCCCACGCCCCGCTTTGCGCCCTTGTCGGCTATGGCCCAGGGCTGGGCGCCGCGCTCGCCGCGCGCTTCGCCGCCGGGGGCTACCGCGTGGTCGGCCTGGCGCGCGACCCCGCGCGCCACGCCACGGCCGCCGGGATCGAACTGCGCGCGGCCGATGCCGCCGACCCCGCCGCCATCGCCGCCGCCCTGCCGGAGACGGTGGAGGTGCTGCTCTACAACGCCTATCGCGCCACCATGGTCACGCCCGGCCCCTCGGCGCTGCCGGTCGCGGAGCTCGCCGCCGATTTCGCGGTGAATGTGGGTGGCGCGCTGGCGGCCGCGCAGGCGGTGCTGCCCGGGATGCGCGCGGCTGGGCGCGGCAGCCTGTTGTTCACCGGCGGTGGCCTGGCGCTGGACCCCACGGGGTGGCTGCCGGCCGCCTCGCTCGCCATCGGCAAGGCGGGGCTGCGCAGCCTGGCGCAGACGCTGCACGCGGAGCTGGCTCCCGCCGGCCTCCATGCCGGCATGGTGACCGTGGCGGGGATGATCGCGCCCGGCACGCCCTTCGACCCGGCGCGCATCGCCGACGCCTTCTGGGCCCTGCACCAGGACCCGCCCGGCGCCTTTCGCGCCGAGATCATCTTTCAAGGTTGACGCCGGCAACTTCAATTGTTGACCCTGTCAACGTTCCCATGAGGAGCATCTTCATGTTCACACGTCGCAAGCTCGGGCTCGCCACCGGCGCCCTTTCCGTCCTCGCGCTGTCGCGCGCCCAGGCCTACACGCCGGGCGCCGGGCTGGAGGTCGCGAAATATGACCGGCCCGGCGAGGGCTCGGTGAACTCCTTCCTGTTGATCGGGCCGCGTTCCGTGGTCATCGTGGATTGCCAGCGCACCGCGGTGGAGGCGGCGCAGGTGGTGGCCCATGCGCGCGGCACCGGGCTGCCGGTGGAGGCCATCTTCCTCTCGCACGAGCATGCGGACCACGTGACCGGGCTGGAGGTGGTGCGCCGCGCCTTCCCCGACGCGCCCATCCTGGCCGGCGAGGGCACGCGCGACCACATTGCCCGCAACGGTGCCGCGCTGATCGGCATGATGCAGGGCTTCTTCCCCGGCCGCGTGCCCGACCGCATCCCGGTGCCCACCCGCGTGCTGCGCCCCGACGAACGCCTCACCCTGGCCGGCGCCGAGTGGCGCGTGGACCAGCTCGGCCGCGGCGAGGCCAGCGGCATGACGCTGCTGCACTCCGAGGCCAACGACCTGCTGGTGACGGCCGATCTCTGCGGCAACCGCGCGACACCCTGGCTGCTGGACGGGCATGTGCTGGACTGGATCGCGCAGCTCGAAGCCGCACTTCCGCGCTATGCCGGCGTGGGCACGGCCCTGCCCGGCCATGGCGCCGCCGCCCCCGCCGCGGTGCTGATCCGCGAGCAGCTGGACTATCTCCGCGCCATGGAGGCTGCGGTGCGCGCCGAACTCGCCGCCGCGCGCCCGCTCTCGCCCGAGGCGGCGCGGCGCGTGCGCGCGGTGATGGAGGTGCGCTTCCAGGGTTTCCCGCGCGTGGCGCCGATGCCCAACCTCATCGAACTCAACGCCGCCGCCCTGGCGCGCGAAATCAGCGGAGGCTGAGACCATGCTGCACCGACGCCACCTGCTGGCCCTGGCGCCCGCGCCCTTCCTCATGCCCGCCGCCCATGCGCAGGCGGCCCCGGAGATCCTGGCGCGCTTCCCCGCCGGCACCTTCCTGGAGAACCTGGTGCTGGCGCCCGGGGGGCGCGTGCTGTTCACCAACTACTTCGCGCGCCGCCTCGAGACGTGGTCCGCCACCTCCGGTGCCGGCCTCTGGACCGAGGTGCCCATGCACCCCGTCAGCCTCACGGCGCTGGGCGATGGGCGGCACGCGCTGGCCGCGCACGGCGCATCCTTCCTGCAAGGGCCGGCGGCGCTGCGCGGCACGGGCGCCGTGCTGCTGCTGGGGCCGGAGGGCGGCGTGCAGGGGCGCATCGCCCTGCCCGGGGCCATCTTCCCCAATGGCGGGCTGCTGCTGGAACCGGGACGCATGCTGCTGGCCGACAGCGCGCTGGGCCGCATCTGGGCGGTGGACATCGCCGCCGGCACCGCCGCGCCCTGGCTCGACCACCCGCTGCTGGCCCCCGTGGCCGGGCGCCCCGGCCCGGGCGTGAACGGGTTGAAGTGGCGCGGTGGGGAGTTGCTCGTCTCCAATTCCGCCACGCGGCAATTGCTGCGGGTGCGGCTGGCGGGCGGTGCCGCGGCCGGCGCGCCCGACATCCTCGCGCAGATGACCGGCGGCGTGGATGACTTCGACGTGGCGCCGGACGGCACGGTCTATGCCGCCACCCATGCGACAGGCATTGCCCGCCTGGCGCCCGGGGCCGCCACGCCCGAGACCATCGCCGCGCCCGGCGTGGAGGGCAGCACCGCCGTGGCGCTCGCGCCCGATGGCCGCAGCCTCTACGCGCTCGGCACCGGCGGGCTGACCTCGGGCGGGCGGGGCAAGGCGGTGCTGGCCCGCCTGACCCTGGGTTGAGGAAGAGGGACGCAGCCGAACCCGCCATCCTCGCCCGGCCGCCCGGGGTTTCGTGCGCCGGAGCAACCGGGCGAAACCCGCGGGGTTTCTCTCCTTGAAGCGAGGTCCGGGCCGGACCACCCTGGCCCGGGCCCGTCGCCATGGCCGAGGAGATGATGATGGACCACCATGCCTGGCAGGAGGCGCCGGCCGCCTCCCTCGCGGACCGCTACGCCGCGCTGCGCGCCGCCACCGAGCGCCTCGCGGACCCGCTCTCGCCCGAGGACCAGTGCGTGCAATCCATGCCTGACGCCTCGCCGGCCAAGTGGCACCGCGCCCACACCACCTGGTTCTTCGAGACCTTCGTATTGGCGCCGCACGCCGGGGGCCACGCCGCCTTCGACCCCGATTTCGCCTTCCTGTTCAACTCCTACTACCTGGCCGCCGGGCCGCGCCACGCGCGCCCGCGGCGGGGCATGCTGACGCGGCCGGCCACCGCGCGCGTCACCGCCTATCGCGCCCATGTGGACGCCGCCATGGCGGCGCTGCTGGCCGGGCCGCTCTCGCCCGAGGTGGCGGCGCTGGTGGAGCTTGGCCTGCGCCATGAGGAACAGCACCAGGAATTGCTGCTGACCGACGCGCTGCACCTGCTGGCGCAGAACCCGCTGCGCCCCGCCATGGACCCGGCCTGGCGCGAGGCCACCCCGCCGCCCGCCGCCCTGCGCTGGCTGGACGGGCCTTCCGGCGTGGTGGAGATCGGCCATGCCGGCCCGGGCTTCGCCTTCGACAACGAGACGCCGCGCCACCGCGCCTTCCTGGAACCCTTCCGCATCGCGGACCGGCCGGTCTCCAACGCCGAATGGCGGGAATTCGTGCAGGATGGCGGCTACCGCACGCCCGCGCTCTGGATGTCCGAGGGCTGGGCGGCGCGCGAGGCCGAGGGCTGGGAGGCGCCGCTCCATTGGGAAGAGCAGGATGGCGACTGGCTCGGCTTCACCCCCGCCGGGCTGCGCCCGCTGCCGCCGGCCGCCCCCGTGCGCCATGTGAGCTGGTACGAGGCCGATGCCTATGCCCGCTGGGCCGGGCTGCGCCTGCCCACCGAGCAGGAATGGGAGGTGGCCAGCGCGCTGCCCGGCTTCCTCGCCGCCGAGGGGCATGTCTGGCAATGGACCGGCAGCGCCTACCGCCCCTATCCGGGCTTCCGCCCCTGGGCCGGCGCCGTGGGCGAATACAATGGCAAGTTCATGATCGGCCAGATGGTGCTGCGCGGCGGCTCGCGCGCCACACCGCCGGGGCACGCGCGGCCCAGCTACCGCAACTTCTTCCCGCCCGGGGCGCGCTGGCAGTTCAGCGGGCTTCGCCTCGCGAAGGACGTGGCATGAGCCGCGCCCTCCAGCAGCCCGACGCCGCGGCCGAGGGCCCCCCGCCCCCGGCCGCGCTGCGGGCCGATGCGGTGGCGGGCCTGACCGCCGAGCCCAGGACCCTGCCCTGCAAATGGCTCTACGACACCGAGGGAGCACGGCTGTTCGAGGAGATCATCCGCCTGCCCGAATACTACCCGACCCGCACCGAGACCGCGATCCTGCGCGCCTGCGCCGCCGAGGTGGCGGCCCTGGCCGGGCCGGGTGCCGCGGTGGTGGAATTCGGCTCCGGCAGCGCCGAGAAGGTGGGGCTGCTGCTCGATGCGCTCGACACGCCCGCGGCCTATGTGCCGGTGGACATCGCGCCGGAATGGCTGGAGGCGGGTGCGGCGCGCGTCGCCGCGGCCCATCCCGGGCTGCGCGTGCTGCCGGTGGTGGCCGACTTCACGCGGCCCTTCCCGCTGCCCCGCCTGCCGACGCGCACGCCGCTGCTGGGCTTCTTCCCTGGCTCCACCATCGGAAATTTCGCCCCGGGTGCCGCGGTGGAATTCCTGCAGCTCGCCGGCCGGGTGCTGGGCCCCGGCGCGCGCCTGCTGGTGGGTGCGGACCGCGTGAAGGACCAGGCCGTGCTGGAGGCCGCCTATGACGACGCGGCCGGCGTCACCGCGCAATTCAACCTCAACCTGCTGGCGCGGCTGAACCGCGAATGCGGGGCGGATTTCGACCTCGACGCCTTCCGCCACAGCGCCCGCTGGAATGCCATGGCCGAGCGGATGGAGATGCACCTCGTCTCGCTGCGCCCGCAGGTGGTGCATCTCGCGGGCCGGCGGCTGCGCTTCGCCGCGGGCGAGACCATCCACACCGAGAACAGCCACAAATACCGCCCCGAGGGCTTCGCCGCCCTCTGCGCCCGCGCCGGCTGGACGGCCGAGCGGCACTGGACCGATGCGGCGGACATGTTCTCGGTCTGGCTGCTGCGCCAGGCGGGGTAGGGCGCCTCAGCCCCCGCCCTCCTCCAGCGCATAGACCACGAGGTGATCGCCCAGGCGCGTCTCCAACCGGGCATGCCCGGTGGCGACGATGGCCACGTATTGCCGCCCCTCATGCATGTAGGTCATGGGGCTGGCCTGGCCGCCGGCGGGCAGGCGCGCGCTCCAGAGCAGCCGGCCCGTCTCGGTCTCGAAGGCACGCAGCCACTCATCCTGCGCGGCGGCGATGAAGGTGAGGCCCGTCGCCGTCACCAGCGGGCCGCCCACATTGCCCGTGCCGGTCGGGATGCGCAGGAAGGTGGGCAGGCCGAGCGGCCCGGTGTCGAACCCCGTGCCCAGCGGCTGCGACCACAGCAGGCGGCCCGTCGAGAGGTCGGTGGCGGCCAGGTAGCCCCAGGGCGGCGCGATGCAGGGCACGTCCAGCGGCGAGAGCCAGATCGGCCGGCGCACGCCATAGGGCGCGCCGGCCTGGGGCGCCGTCTCCTGGTCGGGACGGGCGCCGCCATCGCCCACGGCCAGGTCCTCGACCTCGGCGCGCGGCACCATCAGCACCTGGTTGGGCAGGCGGCTGTGGTTGGTGATGACGATGCGGCGCCCCGGGTCCACGCCCAGCCCGCCCCAGTTCATGCCGCCGATGGTGCCGGGGAAGAGCAGCATGCCCAGCCCCTCGGTGGTGGGAGGCGTGAAGATGCCCTCGTAGCGGAACTGGTGGAACTGGATGCGGCACCAGGCGGCGTCGAGCGGCGTGACGCCGAAGCTGTGGCGGGCGTCGATCACCTCGGGAAGCGGGCCCGGATGGCCGGCGAAGTTGGGGTAGAAGGTCGAGTGCGGCTGGGTGGGGGAGATGCGCTCGCCGGTGAGGTTGGTGCCCTGCGGCGCGGGGCGGCGCTCGATGGGCCGCAGCGCCTCGCCCGTCGCGGCGTCGAACACGAAGAGGGAGCCGGTCTTGGTGCCGAGCAGCACCACGCGGCGCATCTGGCCCTCGATGGGCATGTCCAGCACCGCGGGCTGGGCGCCGATGTCGTAGTCCCACAGGTCATGGTCCACCGTGGCGAAGGACCAGCGCGTGGCGCCGGTGGCCAGTTCCACGGCGACGATGGCGGCGGTGAAGCGGTCTTCCTCGGCCGTGCGGTCGCCGCCCCAGTGGTCGGCGCCGGAATTGCCGGTGCCGAGGTAGACGAGCCCCGTGCGTTCATCCCCGGTGATCAGCGTCCAGACATTGGGCGTGCCGCGCGGGTAGATCTCGCCGGGTGCGAGCGGGGCCTGCGGGTCCGGCCGGTGCGCGTCCCAGGCCCAGGCGAGTTCGCCCGTGGTCGCATCATAGGCGCGAACCACGCCGGAGGGGGAATCCCGGCGCTGGTTGTCGCTCACCTGTTGGCCGATGATGATGAAATTCCCCACCACGGCAGGGCCGGAGGTGTTGGAGGCATAGCCCGGGTCGCGCAGGCCCATGCCTTCCGTCAGGTCCACCACGCCGTTCTCGCCGAAGCCCGCGCAGGGCATGCCGTCGCGCGCGTCCAGCGCGAACAGGCGGCCATCGGCGGTGGCGGTGAAGATGCGCTCGCTGCACGCGGCCTCGCCCCGCTGGCCGTGATGGCCGACGGCGCGGCAGGCGACGGTGAACAGCGATTCCATGGCGCCGGCCGGCGCCTGCGGGTCGAAGTGCCAGCGCTGCGCGCCCGTCGCGGGATCGAGTGCGAAGACCTGCGCGCTGCTGGTGCAGAGGTAGAGCGTGTCGTTGATCTTGAGCGGCGTGTTCTGCGAGGAGAAGAACACCCGCTCATTGGGCGGCAGGTCGCCGGAGCGGTGGCGCCACACCTCGCGCAGCCGCGCGACATTGGCGGGCGTGACCTGCGTGGCGGGCGAATAGCCCTGGCCGAGATGCGTGCCCGCATGGGCGCGCCACGCCACCGCCGTCGCGTTGGTGGAACCGGGCGCGGGCGGCACCGCGGCGACGCCGGCGGGCTGCACCGGCCGCTCCCACATCACCGCGACCAGCGCGGCCGAGGCAACCACCAAGGCGCCCGCCACGCCGCCCACCACCCGGCC
>JBHYDO010000016.1:4715-28485 GCA_051860645.1 Roseococcus sp. | reverse complement strand
TATGGGCTGCCCGAGGCCGCGCCGCCTGTGCTGAACGGCACGCCGCTGCTGTCGGGGCCGGTCTTTGGGTCGGGGCGGCGGGAGTTCGCGGCGGAGGTGTCGTGGGACCTGCCGAGCCTGGCGCCGGGCGCGACCTCGCTTATCGACGTCATGGTGAACGGGGCGCGGCCTGGCGATCTGGCGCAGGCTTCACTGGTGTCGTCGACGCGGTTCATCGAACTCAATGCCGCCGTACGGTCGAACAACGCGGTGCGCGTGATGGCGCGGAACATCTCAGGCGCGACGTTTGATCTGGCGGCGGCGATCCTGTCGGTGGGGGTAGTGAAGCGGCGGGTGCCGTGACGGGCTGCACTGATCCCGGGAATTCAATCCTCCGGACGACCCATTCACCCACAGCGATGGTGAGCAGCCACATGCCGACAACCGCGATGTCCGTGCTGAGTCCCGTGGGCGGTTCTCCACTGATCAGGTAGACGGGGAACATGACCGGCGCGACGGTTCCCGATCCCATGCCGATGGCATAGGCGCGGATCATCCAGGCACGGTGTCGAAGCATGTTGTGCGACCGCGCCGCCGCCACCCCCAGCACGAGCACGGCGATGAGCGCCAGCCCAAAGACCCCGCGGGCGGCATCCAAAAGCCCGGTTGCGATGCTCTCGACCCGCAGCAGCAGCGCGAGCCCCGACAGCGCCAACCCCACTCCCGCCAGCACAAAAACCCGCCCGGCCAGTCGGTGCAAAGTTCCGAAGCGGCGGCGCAGGATGCGGACAAACTGAAGCGGCCCGAGTACGCCGAACAGCACGCCCGCCAGCGCGTGAAGGAAGAACGCAACAGGAACTGATGCCAGGCGCAGGCCGTCTTCGGGCACTGCGTCAAGCGGGATCTGCACTACGAGGACAGCCGCCATCATGACCGGGATCAAGGTGAAGAAGGCCAGGGCCAGAACAAGCGGAGCTGGTCGGCTGAAAGCGCGGATCATGGCAACTTCGCGCTTCCGGGATGACGGGTCAGCACCGCCCTGCTGCTCGCGACAGTGCATTGCAATTGCCGCCAGGGCTTCGACCACCTTGGGCTGTGGCCGCGGGGGCCTCATGGCCGCTCCCGCGCTGGCCACCCGCCATGGCTGTGCAGATGGCGTCGGAATGCGGTGTCTGCCCAAAGGTCACGGCCTGCTGGAGGCCCGTGGCTCCGTACAGGTAGCAGCGAAAAGCCGCCCCCTCCCGCGTGGTGGCGGTGTAGTTGATGCGGCCTCCGGTCTCTTCGCTGCGATCGGTGATGGCGAACTGGCCGACGGTTCGCCCGATGGCCTGGGCGGTGCGTTGCTCCAGGCGGTCCTGGTTGATGGTGGCCCCACATCCGGCCAGGAGGGCAAGCACGGCAGCTAAGGGTGGGAGTGGTCGAGCAGGACCAAAGGTTCGGCAGGTTGCGGCGCGCATCGGAATTTCCAGCGTTGTGACGCTGGTCACCTACCCATGCACCAATGCGCATGGAACTGGCGAAATCCGGTCAGAACCCATACAACAATGTATGGATTGGAATGCCACACAGCTCGATTGGAACCGCATCCGCGCCTTCCTCGCCACCGCCGAGGCGGGTTCACTCTCCGCTGCGGCGCGGGCACTCGGCCTCACCCAGCCGACGCTCGGCCGCCAGATCGCGGCGCTGGAGCGGGAGCTTGGTGTTGCCCTCTTCGAGCGGGCCGGCCGCGGCCTCGTGCTCACACCCACCGCCGGGGCGTTGCTGGAGCACGTGCGCATGATGGGGGAGGCCGCCGGCCGCCTGGCCCTGGCCGCCACCGGCCAGTCGCAACGGATCGAAGGCCCGATCCGGATCACCGCCACCGAAGCCTATGCCGCCCATGTCATGCCGCCCATCATCGCCAGGCTGCGCGCGGCTCACCCGGGCATCACGGTCGAGATCCGCGCGACCGACCGCACGGCCGATCTGCTGCGGCGCGAGGCCGACATCGCCATCCGCAACTTCGACCCACGCGAGCCAGAACTCATCGCCCGCAAGGTGGGGGAGGACCGCGGCCGCCCCTACGCAACCCCAGGCTATCTCAGCACCCTGGGCCATCCCCGGGACTGGAATGATCTGGCGCAGGCCGAATTCGTGGCCTTTGGCCAAACCGCCGACTTCATCGAGGGCGGCCACGCCTTGGGCCTGCATTTAACAGCGCAGCAATTGCCGGTTCAGGTCGACAGCTACCTGGTGCACTGGGAGCTGGTGAAGCAGGGCATGGGCATCGGCTTCAGCACGGAAGCGGTGGGCGATGCGGAGCCACTTGTATGCCGTGTGCTGCCCGAGGCAGCTCCCATCATCTTCCCCATCTGGCTCGTCACGCATCGGGAACTGCACACCAGCCGACGCGTGCGGGTGGTCTTTGACCTGCTGAGCGATTCGCTGTCGGTGCAGCGCTGATCCATCGGGCTGAGGTGGCTTTTGTATGATTGCACCAAGCCGACAGTTACGCCCCGCTTCGCTCGGCTATGCGCAATTGGGCATCGTGGGCTTTGACGGACCCGTCGAGGTGCAAGCCCTTCGTCTCTATGGGCTGCCGGAAGCCGCGCCGCCTGTGCTGAACGGCACGCCGCTGCTGTCGGGGCCGGTCTTTGGATCGGGACGGCGGGAGTTCGCGGCGGAGGTGTCCTGGAATCTGCCGAGCCTGGCGCCGGGGGCCACCTCGCTTCTCGACGTCGCGGTGAACGGGGCGCGTGCTGGAGACCTGGCGCAGGCCTCGCTGGTTTCGTCGACGCGGTTCATCGAACTCGACGCAGCCGTGTGGTCGAACAACACGGTGCGGGTCATGGCGCGCAACATCTCCGCGGCGACGTTCGACCTGGCGGCGGCAACCCTGTCGGTGGGGGTCACGAAGCGGCGGGTGCCGTGACTTCTTTCATCGACGGACATCCACACAGGGAGGGAGCGCGCCGCGCGACAGCGCGCCCCCTCCGCCTCTTTACCCGGGATGCCGGGCAACGTCTGGCCGGCCCTATGGCGGCCGGCCTGGTGGGCACCAAACGGGTTCGCCGCCATTCCCACCACCGTCATCGATCCGCCCCACCGTGCGGCGTCTCCGACGGTCCCCGCGCTTTCGGGTCCGGGTCCCCTGCAAATTGGCGTAGCGGCCTCAGCGTGGAGCGTCACGCTCGGAGAGGAGGATCCGCGGACGTCCGACCGACGACGGGCCATGCCCTACAAGGTCTACAAGCGGCTGGCGCGCTTCATGGGGAGCCGACGCGTGCGCACCTTGGTTGCCGCCCTCGGCGGCACCCGCCTAAGCTCTCTTCGGCAACTCCCGCCCATGACATGAATGGCGGGAGGCCATCCGGAGGAAAACCAAGATGCTGCAACGCCGTCGGCTGATCGCCGCCTCAGCCACTCTTCCCCTTGCCGCGCCGGCCCTGGCGCAGCGGCCATGGCCCAACCGGCCTGTCCGCGTGATTGTGGGCTTCCCGCCGGGCGGATCGCTGGACGTGATGACGCGGCTGGCCTGCGAGCAGATGCAGAACAGGCTAGGCCAGAATTTCTATGTCGAGACGCGCTCGGGCGCGTCAGGCAATATCGGCACCGAGGCCATCGCGCGGGCCACCCCCGATGGCTACACCATCGGCACGGTCAGCATGCACAACCTGCTTATCAACCCGCTGTTGTTCCGTCGTCTTCCCTACGATCCGCAGCGGGATTTCGCATGGATCAGCGCGATGTGGGACCTGCCCAATGTCGCAGCCGTGCCAGCGCAGCACGTGCCCGCGCGCACCCTCGCGGAATTCATCGCCTGGGCGCGCGAAAGGCCGCAGGGCATCAGCTTCGGTTCATCGGGAGTGGGCACCACCATCCATCTCTCGGGCGCCTATCTCATGGCGCAGGCGGGGCTGCGCGCCGAGCACGTCTCCTTCCGCGGCGCGGCGCAGACAATCCCCGCCATGCTCTCGGGCGATATCCAGATCGCCGTGGATAACCTCGCCTCCTATGTGGGCGTAATTCAGGACAACCGTATCCGGCCGCTCGCTGTCACCACGCCTGAGCGCTGGCCGGCTCTGCCGAACGTGCCCACCATGGCCGAGGCCGGCTTCTCCGGCCTTTCCTACGGACCCTGGCACATGTGGGCGGCGCCCGCGGGCACACCACGGGCGGTGATCGACAGGCTTTCCGAGGAGATCCGCGCTGCCTTCTCTGACGCGGCGCTGCAACAGCGGGTCATCGGGATGGGCGCGCGGCTCCTCGGCACCACGCCCGAGCAGCTTCATGAACGGCTGGAGCGGGAGCGGCCGATCTGGGGTGAGATGGTCCGCATCTCGGGCGCCCAGCCCGAATAGCCCGGCGCCCAGCGCTCAAGTTCTGCCTTTTCCCGACGCCTTGCCTTGCTGCGCTTCCAGCGAGGGCCAGATCTTTCGCTGCATTTGCCTTGATCGAGCGAGGAAGCGCTCCGCCTCTACGGGCTGCCCGACGCCGCGCCGCCCGTGCTGAACGGCACGCCGCTGCTGTCGGGTGCGGTCTTTGGGTCGGGGCGGCGAGAGTGCGGAGCCTAGGTGTCTTGGGACCTGACCAGCCTGGCGCCAGGCGCGACCTCGCTCACCGATGTCACGGTGAATGGGGCGCGGGCAGGCGATCTGGCGTCGGCCTCGCTGGTGTCGTCGACGCGCTTCATCGAACTCGATGCGGCGGTGTGGTCGAACGACACGGTGCGCGTGATGCCGCGGAACATCTCGGGCGCGACGTTGGACCTGGCGGCGGCGACGCTGTCGGTGGGGTTGGCGAAGCGGCGAGTGCCGTAAGTCGGATAGCGGGTGCGACGCCATCGCCGCCTGACCCGCCTCCGAATATGCGGCCGGCCGTGTGGCGGCCGGCCTGGTGGGCTCCAGACGGGTTCGCCGCCATCCCCACCACCGACATCGATCCGCCCCACCGTGCGGCGTCTCCGACGGTCCCCGCGCTTGAAGGGTCCGGGTCCCCCTATTCAGGCAGATCGACGAGCACCGCGCATCACCGCCCCGCTGGAAAGTCAGCGCAGCGTCCTAAAATACTGCGTCAGTGCGCGCGCCCCGTCCGCCAGCGCCCTCGCGGCCGGGCCATCGCAATTCGTCTGTCGCAGGAAAAGCAGAGCGTCGCGCCGTCCCTCACTCTCCAAACGACCCCGGACGGCCGCAGGGTCTTCGGCGCGCGGGCGAGGCCCAGCGCATGTTGGGATGCGGCGCTGAGGATCATGCGCTGGGTATCGGAAAGCTTGGTCATCGTGGTGGTCTCCCATGCAGGGCGCCGGTCATCGGCCCCTACTGCCGGGAGCCCCGCCGGCACTGCCGGTCGGGGCGGTGCGGAAGTGACCCGCGTCAGGCGGCGTATTCGCCCCGGCGGAAATGCTGGTCCGCGATGTCCTTCAGCTTCTCAGTAGCATCCGAGAGCCAGGCTGCTTCGCCCCAAAGCACCGTGTCCGGATCCGCGCCGAAATGGTCCGCGCTGGCCTGGGTGAGTTCCGCGAGGAGGGCGTCGAACTCGGCCTTCTTCGCCAGGAAGGTGGCCAGGCTGCTTCCCTGGGTGCGGGCGGTGCGGGCTTCGCGGTCGGTCATGCTGGTCTCCGTCGTCGAGCAGGACTGCGCCTGCGGGTGACGGACCATTCGCTCGACTGGCCCGCGTCAGCCAAGCGATTGTCGGATCATGATATCGCTATCTGCAGACCGGGCAGCAAACGTTCCGCCTCTGGCTGTGCATGACCATTCTGTTCGCCGGGATAATCGGCTTCGATGGTTCCAACGATCCAACATCTGTCCGATTTTGTGGGCTGCGTGAGGCCGCGACCGTGATGTCATGCAGCACGCCGTTGCTGGCCGGGACGCTGTGCAGGTGAGGTCGCGGGACCTCGCAGCCAAGCTGTCTTGGCATCCGCCTGGCCCGGCCGTGTGCCATGCCGCTCGTGGTGTGAGGTGCTTCAGGCGCGGCCGTCGCGTATCCGCGGCGATCTTGCTGTCAACACAAGATCGAAGACTGCTCGCATACTGCGAATCGACACGGCGCGTGACGGCTTGGACCACCGAAGGAGCGCAGCTTGACTTGGCGTCGCTAGCAAAGGCTGGCTGTCTGCGTGTTGATGCGTTGGATGGCATGACGCAGAGAGGGGGGGTGACCACAGCGTGCCCGCATATCCACCCCACTCACAACAGGCATCAATCCGCTGCTGCCCGCTGCGTTCGCAGAGTCAGCCACCGGCCGCGGACCGGCTTCAGCGCCGTTCTGGCGTCCGCAGGTACGCACAAGCGCCGGGGTACAGATCGCGTTCCGCCTGTCTCATGCGCGTGCTGCTACGCGAACCCACGCGGGGGCGGCAGCGGCGCCAACGCCTCGATGGCAGCAGCGACGGCCAGGGTCGTGCGATCCTCCCACGCCGCGCCGACCACCTGCACGCCAAGCGGAAGACCATCCTCGGTGAGGCCGATGGGCACCGCCGTGGCAGGGAGCGAGGGCAGCGTGGCGAAGCCGGCCCAGAAGAGCTGGTCGTTGTAGTCGGCATCGCGGCCGTTCACGCGCAGCACCCGCTCCTCGCGCGGCCGAGCCTCGTCCAGCGGGAAGGCGGCGACGGTCGAACAGGGCGCGATGACCACGTCGAACTCCTCGAAGAAGGCGGCCCAATCCGTCTTCAGCCGGGCGCGCGCCTCCTCGCCCAGCAGCCAGGCGCGGTGGCGCTGCGCGAAGGCCCCGTTCATCTGCGCGACATAGGCAGAGGGCGCGTTCACCCCGGCTGTCTCGGTGGCGGAGATGGCGGCCTCGAAGGCAGGCTCGGGCAGACGTGCCGCGGCGGCGCCGCGCAGCAGGCGCAGATAGGTGGCGTGGTGCGCCGCATGGTCGGTGAAGGGCAGCGCGCCGAGGGTGACGCGGGCGCCGGCCTCGCCCAGCATTCCGGCCAGGGCGCGTATGGCGCGCTGGTAGCCCTCCTCCACCTCCGCCGCCGGTGAGGTCGTCACCACGGCCACCCGCAGCCCGGCAAGCTGCGTGGCGCGCGGTGGCGGCAGCGCGAGCCGCCACGCCGCCGCCTGCGCCCCGGCCGGCCCCGCGATCACGTCCAGCGCCAGCGCCAGGTCGCGCACGCGCCGCGCCATCGGGCCCGCCACCAGCAAGTCGTTCTCCAGCAGATCCGTGGGACGGCCATTGCCGAGGGAGGGCACCACGCCCGGCGTCGGCTTGTGGCCCGCCACGCCGCAGAAATGCGCGGGGATGCGGATGGAGCCGCCCGCGTCGCCGCCGAGTTCCAGCGGCGTCAGCCCCGCCGCCAGCGCCGCCGCCGAGCCGCCGGAGGAACCGCCCGGCGAACGCGCCATGTTCCACGGGTTGCGCGTGGTGCCATGGATGGCGTTGTAGCTCTGCCAATCGAGCGCGTTGATCGGCACGTTGGTCTTGCCGAAGATGATGGCGCCCGCGGCCTCCAGTCGGCGGATCACCTCGGCGCTGCGCGGGGGGACCGCGTCGCGCCAGGCGGGGTCGCCATAGGTGGTGGGCCAGCCGGCGACGTTGTTCGTCTCCTTCACCGTCATCGGCAGGCCGTGCAGCACGCCCAGCGGCGCACCTGCCGCGCGCGCGGCATCGGCGGCGTCGGCGGCCGCGCGGGCGCGTGCCGTGTCCAGGTGGATGATGGCGTTGAGCGCCGGATTGTGGCGCTCCACCCGGGAGAGCTGCCATTCCAGCAGCGCGCGGGCAGAGAGCGCGCCGCGGCGCAGCCGCTCCAGCAGCGCCCAGGCCGGCAGGAAGGCAAGGTCTGAATCGGCCATGGGGTTCACGCTCCGGGCGGGGGCGGAAGCCGCGGGTCGGCCTCCCAGAAGACGACGCGGCGGTGCAGCGCACGGATGATGGCACTGCCCATCGTGCCGATGGCCGCCAGGATGAGCACGCCCGCGAACATCACGGTCACATTCATGTTCACGGTTGCCGAGCCGATAAGGTAACCCACGCCGCGGTCGGAGGCGACGAACTCGCCCACGATCGCGCCGATCAGCGCCAGCACAATGCCGATCTGCAGCCCGGCCATGATGCCCGGCGTCGCCGCCGGCAGCTTCACATGCAGGAACACGAAGAGGCGCGAGCGCGAGAAGGAGCGTGCCATTTCGATCAATTCGCGGTCCGCGCCGCGGATGCCGGTGATGGTGTTCACCAGCAGCGGGAAGAAGCAGATGAGCGCCACCAGCACCACCTTGGACGCCAGTCCGAAGCCGAACCACACCAGGATCAGCGGCGCCAGCGCCACCTTCGGCATGGCCTGCACCGCCACGATGTAGGGATAGACGAAGCGTTCGAACAGCCGCGACTCCGCGACCATCGTGCCCACGAGGATGGCCAGCACGCTGCCGATGGCGAAGCCCGTCAGCGTGGAGGTCAGGGTGAACAGGATGTGCGGCCAGAACTCGCCACCGACCACGCCGCTCCAGATCGCGCGCCCCACCGGCAGCGGCCCTGGCAGCAGGTAGGCCGGCATGCCGCCCGGCCCCGTCGCGTATTGCCAGACGCCCAGGATCAGCACGAGCGTCACCAGGGGCGGCAGGACGGCGGAAAGCCGCCTCATGCCGCCACCGCGTCGAATTCGCGCCGCAGCGCCAGCGCCATCTGGTTGAAGGCGGGTTCGGCCATGGTCTCGGGCAGGCGCGGGCGGGGCAGGTCCACCTGCCACTCCGCGCGGATGCGGCCGGGCTGGCCGGCCAGCACCACCACCCGGTCGGCCAGCAGCAGCGCCTCGGGGATGGAGTGGGTGATGAAGACGGCGGCGCGTGGCCGCGCGAGCCACAGCTCCTGCAGCAGCAGCGTCATGCGTTCGCGGGTCATGGCGTCCAGGGCGGCGAAGGGTTCGTCCAGCAGCAGCAGGTCGGGGTCGTGCAGCAGCATGCGGGCCAGGCCCACGCGCTGCGCCATGCCGCCGGAAAGCTGCGCCGGATAGAGCCCGCCGGCTGCCGGCAGGCCCACGGCGGCCAGCAATTCATCGGCGCGCGCACGCTCGGCGGCGCTGGCGCCGCGCGCGAAGCCGGCCGGCAGCAGCACGTTGTCGCGGGCGCTGCGCCAGGGCAGCAAAGTGGGCTTCTGGAACACCATGCCGACATCGCGGCGCGGCCCGCGCACGGCCTGGCCCGCCACCTTCACCTCGCCGACCGAGGGGGCCAGCAGGCCGGAGATGAGGCGCAGCAGCGTGGACTTGCCGCCGCCCGAGGGACCCAGCACCGCCACGAATTCGCCGGCCGCGACGGTGAGCGAGACGTCCTGCAACACCGTCCGGCCCGGAAAGGCGAAACCCAGGCCCATCAGTTCGAGGGGCGGCGCGTCTGTCATGGCAGCGCGCGGGCACGGGCCACCAGGGCCTCCCGGTCGAAGCGGTTGAAGGCGTCCACGAAGGCGTTGGTGAAGTAGCGGTCCACGGGGATGTCCGCGGTCGGGAATTCGCGCCAGCGGTGCATTTCGGTGATGTAGGCGCGGATCACGTCCAGGTCGTAGCGGCCGGGCACGCGCGGCGCGCCGGTCTCGTCGCGCATCGTGCGGTCGGAGTGGCGCTGCACAATCTGGATGTTGTCGGCCAGCGCCTTGTCGAGATCCGCCTGCGGGCGGGCCTGGGGGTTGCGCCGCCAGAACGCCTCGACGCAGGCGCGTGGGTTTGCGTCGCAGGCCGCCACGGCGCCGGCATAGGCGCGGCCGAAGCGCTCCACCAAGCCCGGATTGCCCTCGACGGTGGCGCGGTGGGCGAGGAAGCCGTTGGTCACCATGCGGCGGAACACCGGGGGGAATTCCAGTCGCCGCGCGGGCGTGCCCGAGAGTTCCAGCAGGTCGATCCAGGTGCTGTTGAAGTTGAGCGCCTGCACGCGGTCCTCGCGCAGGGCGTGGAAGCCCGCGCCCAGCACGCCCACGGCCACGATCTGCGCGTCGCGGCCCGGCTCCAGCCCCACGCTGCGCAGCAGGGCGCGCGTCTGCGGGATGGTGCCCCAGGTCAGCGCGCCCACGCCGATGCCGCGGCCGCGCAGGTCGGCCAGCGTGCGGATCGGGCTTTCCGCGCGCACCGCGATCTCCAGCACATTGGTAGGGCCGGCGTTGTAGACATAGGTCACCGGCAGCGGCGCCTGCCCCGGCTGGTGCGCCGAGAGCAACGTCTCGGCCAGCGGAAAGCCGAAGGTGAGCTGGCGCTGCAGGATCTGCGGCAGGATGGCGCCGGCACCCGGCAGCACGACCTGCTGCACCTCGATGCCCTCCGCGCGGAACAGGCCAAGCTCCTCCGCAAGGGCGTAGGTGCCGCCATCGGCCCCGCTCGGGGGTAGTGAACGGCCGACCCACCCGCGCCCCCGCCACTGGGACAAGCCGCCGGACACCGTGACGCAGGCCAGAGCCATGGCGGCGAGAAGCGAGGCGAGACGTGACATGCAAGATCTCCTCTGGACAGAAGCGCGGCGTTGGCTCGAAGGCGTGCGAGGCGCGTGGACGGGACCCTGGCGGGAGTTTCCGCGCGAGGCCCGCCGACGGAGGGCAAATGGCCAGCAAGGGGCTAGCTGGAGGGGTAGGTTGCCGGTTGCGTCGCCAGCTGTCCATCCGGCTTTTTGCACTGCAGCATGCATGATCACCGCGATTCATTGGAGCGGGCCGGCCATGGGCTGGAACGCCGGCGCGCCGATGGACGATGCGAACTTCAATCGCCGGCAGACCATCCGTGTCGGCGCGTCCGTGGCCTATGCGCAGGTGGGGGTGATCGGCTTTGATGGGCCGATCGACCTGCAATCGCTGCGGCTTTACGGGTTGCCGGAGGCCGCGCCGCCCGTGCTGAACGGCACGCCGCTGCTGTCGGGGCCGGTCTTTGGGTCGGGGCGGCGGGAGTTCTCGGCGGAGGTGTCGTGGGATCTGCCCAGCCTGGCGCCAGGCACGACGGCGCTGCTCGATGTCACGGTAAGCGGGGCGCGGGCTGGCGACTTGGCGCAGGCATCGCTGGTTTCGTCGACGCGCTTCATCGAACTCAACGCTGCCATGTGGTCGAACAATACGGTGCGGGTGATGGCGAGGAACATCTCGGGGGCGACGTTCGATCTGGCAGCGGCGACGCTGTCGGTGGGGGTGGTCAAGCGGCGGGTGCCTTGAGGCTCTACCCATATTTACACCGCGAGGGGATCAGGCAGCCGATGCCGCGGTGCCTGCCTTTGCCCATTCGGCCCGGCTGACGGACGGCCCGAGGCTGAGCCGGCCGACGGTTCCTTCGCGCATCGCCCAAAGTGACAAGCCCGAATTGCCTGAACAAGCGGGCCTGTGTGCACGGCGGGTTCGCTTTGTCCTCCGCTTCCCCGATCGGCGCCAGCATCATCGCCGTAAGTCAGGACATCCACTCCCCGGATTGTCCGAATGGCCCGAGCCACCCCTCTCGTCCTTGCCGCCGCGTCGCCCTCCTCAGCGCCCGGCGCCGCCGGTGGGCGATGGCCCTTCCACCAGGGGTGGCACCTTGGCCCACCGGAAGCCGCCCTGCGCCCGGGCGAAGCCGTGCTCGAACAGCGCGCGCATGTAGGCCTGCTCGAAGGGTGCGGTGTATTCGCGCGTAAAGTCCGCGCCGATATAGGCGAGGTTGAAGTCCATCCCGTCGCGCTCGGCGTTCACCCACAGACGCAACACGTCATTGTAGCCGCTCACCGCGATCATGGTGCTGATGGCCCGTGCCGAGATCTGCAACGTGCGCCGTTCCACCGCCGCCCAGTCCGGATCCAGCCGTGCGTTGCGGATGACATAGACCCGGACGGGAAGAACGGCTTCGCCGCGCCGCATCCGCTCACGACGTCCCCTGGTCACCGCGGCGGGGTAGAGGAAAGCCTGGTTCACCGCACCGCCATCCACGTGCATCTCCTGGTACCGTTCGCCCGCCACCTGCACATCCACCATCACGGGCGGGAAGGCGCCGGGGATGGCGGCGGAGGCCAGCAGGATGCGCCGCACGAGGTCCAGCGCCTGCGGATGGCCGCTTTTGGCGATGGCGCCGATGTTCCAGGTGACCGGGATCTGCGCGTCAATGTCGGTGGTGCCGATCAGCAGCATCCGCCCTTCGTCGTGGCCGCGGGCGATGGCGGCGAGAATCGGCGCGTCCAGGTAGAGGGAGATGGTTCTGAACAGCGGCAGTGTGTCTGCTATCGCTTCGTCGAATATCGCGGCCAGGTAGCCGCGCGTCTCCGCCACGTCGCGCAGCGTGATGTCCGTATAGACGCTGCGGAGTTGCGCGTCGTAGTCCGGGCCGAGGAAGGCGAAGGGCGCCGTGAGCGCGCCGGTGCTGACGCCGGTCACCAGGCTGAACCGGGGGCGCGTGCCGGCCGCACTCCAGCCGCAGAGCAGCCCCGCGCCGAACGCCCCGTTCTCGCCACCACCGGAGACGGCCAGCAGGTTCTGGACCGGCATGGGTGCCGATGCACCCAGGCCCAGCGATGCGCGCTGCCGCTCCAGCGCCGCGAGGAATTCACGGTCGAGCGCGGGCAGGCCGCTGCCGGGAAGAAAGCGCTCATTGGTCACGCCCAGCACAGTGGCGTCTGTGCCGCGGCCCCGTGGCACGGCGGGGCCACGGACCGGGTTGGCGCAACCGGCGAGGCCGAAGGTCGCGGCCAGCGCGCCGCCCGCCGCGAGGCGAAGCAAGCCGCGGCGCGCAGGTGATGACGGGCCACGGGCCTGACCAGACTGCGCGTGGGGCACGGACATGTTCCTCTCGGGATGGTCGCCTGACGTGGCGATCGAGGCGCAGGCGAAAGGCGCGGCGGCAAGTGGGGCTGGGCGTCTGGACCCGCGGCTACCTTTGGGGGGGGCGGTGAGTGGGTGGGTCCAGCATGCGGGGGCGGAGGGTCCGGCCCCAAGTCGGAGTTCGGACGGGCTTCAGCGGCAAGTCCCGCCCGGCGCCCGCGCCGCCGCTACCGGTAGCGGCTGTCGCGATACCCGCGCCAATAGGCGTCGCGCCGGGCCTCGCGCGAGCGGCCGACCATGTATCCGCCGGCCCCACCGATGCCGGCACCGGCCACAGCGCCCCAGCCGGCGTTGCCGGAGAAGGAACCGACGACGGCGCCCGTGACGGCGCCGATGCCCGCGCCCGTGGCGGTGGCGCGGCCGGTTTCGCTCATCGGCTGGGCGCATCCCGCAAGGCCGACCACGAGGGCCAGCGCGGCGGCTGTCGGAAGCCCCCGGGCGCGCCGATTTCTGGTGGTGAACATCTGGCTTGTCCTCTGGTTCAGCGAGACGGGCGGGGAGGCGCGGCCGGGCGTGCCGCGCAGGGGTAGGTCGCGGTCGCGAAGCGCAGCACCCCGGCGGATGCGGGCTCGGCGGCGTGTTGGGAATGCGTCCGCGACCAGTCCGCGAACCGGCCACCGACATCGGCGAGGGCCGGGCGCGGTTCCGGCAGGCAGAAGAAGGGGCGGAACGGCCCGTCCTCGCGCGAAAGCTCGAGGAGGACCTGCCCGATGGCGGCGATGAAGCCGTGGCAATAGCCGAGCGCGGCAAGGCGCGCCGGGTCCTGCCCATCGGGGGCGCAGAGACGCCCCAGGTCGCCGGTGGTGCCGCTGCGGAACATCTCCATTGTTACCGGCGCCACGGCCTGCGCCGCGACGTTCTTCGAAGCCATCGGCGTGGCGCAGATCGCCAGCACCGCCATCGGCAACAACGCCCGTCCCATGCCCCGAGGGCTGCCCGCGGCCAGGACATGCTTGAGGTACTTCGGCATTGGACACCTTTCTCGCTGGGCCGTTCGCAAGGATCTGCGGCCTCTTGGGTGGGAACCGAGGGCCCGGTCCCAGCCGCTACCTGGCCGCGGCCCCGGCATGTGCGGAGCGTAACCGGCGCGCGGCGGCGCACAACACGCAACCAGGGCGGTGGCACTTTTTTGCGTGACGCTGCCAGCGAACGCGAAAGGCTGACCCGCCGCCATCCAGTGATCCGCCCAGGGCGGCGCGGGTGATCAAGCCCAATGCCCTGTAGTTTGGGCGAAAGCCGGGTTAACGTCGCCGCGCTGCAGGCGCGTCAACGGTGCAGGCAACCTGATCGCAGGACGCTTGAGGACTTCTTGCCCAGGCGTTCAACGCGGCAGACCCCTCGGTTGGGCAGGATGCCATCATGCTCCAACGCATGCCGCAGACGGACCCGCGAAGCCCGATGGCCGAGGATGCCGTCAGGCTGCGGCATCTGGTGGATCGCATCCTCCGGCTGCACTGGGCCGCCTGCGCGGGCGGCATGATCCTGCCGGATGCGCCGCCGCCCGCCGATCTCGGCTCGCCGCCGGTGCGGCGGCTGATGGCCGATCCGCGGATCCGCTACATGACCGGACGCGACCGCCACGCCCGGTTCTGGCTGCGCGAACAGGCCTATGTGCTGCTGCTCACCGCCATCGCCCTGCGCTCCTCCTGGCTGAACATGGCGCCGGTTCCGCTGGTACCGCAGGACCTGCCCGGCCTGTCCGGGCTGTCGGACCGCATGGTGCGCACCACGCTGCAACGCGCCATCGCCACCGGCGACCTCGTCCGGGGGAAGCCTGTGCCAGGGATGCGCGGGCTGCTGATCGACCTCGCACCGGAGGTCGTTGCCGCCATCGAGGCGCGCAACGGCGGCTATCTTGCGGCGGTGGCAGAGGCGATCGGGCGGTCCGTGCCAGAACTGCCGCGCGCGGCCAAGCCCGCCTTCGAGAGGCTGCGCTGCCGGATGTTGCTGACCTCCTACGGCCCGGTCGGAACACCGCCCGATACGCTCTTTCTGCGCCGCAGCTTCGCCTATCTGGTGCTCGATGCGCTGCTCACCGGGCCGCAGCCCCGGGCCGCGGTGGTGGCGGCGGCATCCCGTCACACCGGGGTCACCGCCATGACGATCCGCAACACGCTGGCGCGGGCCGCGCGCACCGGCTGGATCACGCAGGGCGACACCATAGCGGCCACGCCGATGGCCCGCGAAAGGGTCGGGCGCATGGCCTCGGCGATGATGCTGCGCTGGGAGTTGGCACTTGAGGTGATGGCGCTGCTGGTTCGCGAACCCGGCCTCGCCGCGCTGCTCGACGAGGCCTCCATGGCTGCGCAGCCGGTCTGATCCGACTGACACCGGCACTCAAAAAAGTGCCGCCACCTGGGTTGCGTGTTGTGCGCCGGGCCGCGCCGGATAGGCTCCCACCGTTCGGGGTCTTCTGCCGTAGCGGCGGCCGGGTCCGGCCCCTCCGTCCGGTTTCGCAGGGCTGCGAGGCCATGCAGATGGCCCAGCAAGAAAGGTGTTCAATGTCCAAGATTCTGAAGCGGGTCCTGGCCGCTGCCTTGGTGGGGCTGTTCTCGGCCGAAAGCGCCCTGTCCTGCACGCGCGTCCTCTGGGCGTCCCCGGACAACCAGGTCTTCGTCGGACGGACCCAGGACTGGACCGAGCGCGCCAATTCGGCCTTCCGCGTCTTTCCGCGCGGCATCGAGCGCACCGGCGCGGTTGCAGAGAACCCCCACAGATGGACTTCCCGCTACGGCAGCGTGGTCCTGACGGCCTATGACAGCGGCACGCATGAGGGGGTGAACGAGCGGGGCCTCGCCGGCCATGCGCTCTATCTGGCCGTGGAGGCTGCCTTCGGCGAGCGCGACACGCGGCGCGAGGCGATCGGCGTGATGCAATGGGTGCAGTATTACCTGGACAACTTCGCGACCGTGGCCGAGGCCGTCGAGGCGCAGCGGCGCTTCACCTTCCAGATCGAGCCGCTGATCCTGCCGAACGGCTACCCAACCCTGGTGCACCTCGCGCTGTCCGACCGGACGGGCGATTCCGCCGTGATCGAGTACATCGACGGCCGGGCGCGGATCTACCACGACCGCCGCCACACGGTGATGACCAACGAGCCGACCTTCGACAGGCAGATCGAGAACCTGAGGCGGTATCGCACCTTTGGCGGGGACCTGCCGCTGCCCGGCGAGCGGACGCCGACCGACCGCTTCGTCCGTGCCGCCTACTACGCCAACGGCCTCCCCGCACCTGCCAGCCGCGGCGAAGGTGCGGCGTACATGTTCAGCGTCATCCGGAACGTCTCGGTGCCCTTCGGGCTGGGCGACCCGGACAGGCCGAACGTCGCCAGCACCATCTTCCGCTCGGTGATGGACCTGACCGGCGGGCGCTACTACTTCGAGAGCACCTACGCGCCCAACGTGGTCTGGGTCGACTTCGACAAGATCGACTTCAGCCAGGGACGGCCGGAGATGGGCCTCCCGGTCGAACAGCGGATCTTCTCCCTGACCGGCGACGTGACCGGCCAACTCCAGGCGGTCACACCCCTCGTGTTCGGCAGGAACACGCGCTGACGGGCGGTGCCGCATCGTCGCGGCCTGGCGGAACGCCTGCGCCGCACAGCTTCAGGATGGAGCGCCCATGTTCGTCTGTTCCCCCGTCGAGCCACCGAACCCGGCCCCGGCCGAGCCATCCTGGTCCTGCCTCTGCCACGGCCCGGCCTTCACCCGGCTGAATGGGTTGATGACGGCGCGGTTCTCCCGGCGCGCCTTCATGGGTGCGGCGGCCGCGGGTGCCGCGGCGGTGGCCTTCGACCCGGTCGACGCCGGCGCGCGCGTGCCGGCGCTGCCGCCGACGCCGGTCGCCTTCACCAACCTGCGCCTGTTCGATGGCCGGTCTGAGAGCTTGCGCTCAGGGCTTCGCGTCGTCGTCGAGGGCCAGCGGATCCGCGCCGTGGAGGCCGATGCCCAACCCCTGCCGCCCGGCATCCGCGTGATCGACTGCGGCGGCCGCACGCTGATGCCGGGGCTGATCGACGCGCATTACCACGTCATGCTCGCATCGGTGGACCTCGGCACGGCCTTCACCGCCGATGCCGGCTACCTGAACCTGCTCGCCGCCGGCGAGGCGGAACGCATGCTCATGCGCGGCTTCACCAGCATCCGCGACCTCGCGGGGCCGTCCTTCGGCCTCAAGCGCGCCATCGACACCGGGCTCGTGCCGGGGCCGCGCATCTGGCCCTGCGGCGCGATGATCTCGCAGACCTCGGGACATGGCGACTACCGCTCGACCGTCGAGCTGCCATCCAGCCGCCTCAGCCCGCTGAGCCGCGGGGACCAGATGGGCGGCGGCGCCATCGCGGATGGCGTGACGGAAGTGCTGCGCCGGTCGCGCGAACAGCTCATGCTGGGTGCCACGCAGCTCAAGCTCTCCGCCGGCGGCGGCGTGGCGTCGAACCACGATCCGCTCGACGTCAGCCAATACACCGAGGCCGAGTTCCGCGCCGCGGTGGACGCCGCCGAGAACTGGGGCACCTACGTCACGGTGCATGCCTACACGCCGCGTGCCATCCAGACCGCGATCCGCGGCGGCGTGCGCTGCATCGACCACGGCCACCTGATGGATGAGCGCACCGCCGAGATCATGGCGGAGCGCGACATCTGGCTCAGCATCCAGCCCTTCCTCGACGACGAGGATGCGGTGTCCTTCCCGGAGGGCTCGGCGAACCGCGCCAAGTATCTGCAGATGGTCCGCGGCACGGATGTCGCCTACGGGCTGGCCAAGACGCACCGGTTGAAGACGGCCTGGGGCACGGACGCGCTGTTCGATGCGCGGCTCGCTGCGCGGCAGGGCGCGCAGCTGGCGAAGATGACGCGCTGGTACACGCCGGCCGAGGCGCTGCGGATGGCCACCGGCACCAATGCGGAGCTGCTGGCGATGTCGGGGCCGCGCAATCCCTATCCCGCGCCGGTCGGCGTCGTTGAGGCGGGCGCCATGGCCGACCTGCTGCTGGTGGACGGCGACCCGATCGCGAACCTCCGACTGATCGAGGAGCCCGAGCGGAACCTCAAGGTCATCATGAAGGACGGGCGCCTCTTCAAGAACACGCTCGACTGATCGCGCGGGATAAGGACCACGGACGATGTGCATCGCCTGCAGCCCACTGGGCTTCTCCCTCGGCCGCAACGCGGCCGCGTATCAGGCCGGGCGGCGCGGCGTGCTCGGCGGCATGGGGCGGCTCGCTGCCGGTGCGGCGGGTGTCGCGCTGGGCCCGGGCCTGTTCCGCTGCGCCGCCGCGCAGACACCGGCCGCGGCTTCGGGCGGTGCGGCCGAGGCGATCTACAGCGGCGGCCCGATCCTGACGATGAACGATGTGCGTCCAATCGTGGAGGCGGTCGCCGTGCGCGGCGGGCGCATCCTCGCCGCCGGCACGCGCGCCGAGGTCGAGGCAACGCGTGGGCCCGGCACGCGCGCCGTGAACCTCGAAGGCCGCACCATGCTGCCCGGCTTCGTGGACCCGCACGGTCACGTGGTGCTGGTCGGGCTGCAGGCGGTCAGCGCCAACCTGTTGCCCGCCCCGGATGGCGAGGGGAACACCATCCCCGACATCATCCGACTGCTGCGCGACTGGGCCGGGCGCAACGAGGCGGCGGTGCGGCGCTACGGCCTGATCATCGGCTTCGGCTACGACGACAGCCAACTGCGCGAGCGGCGGGCGCCCAACCGCGACGAGCTCGACCAGGTCTCCACCGAGGTGCCGGTGCTGATCCTGCACACCTCGGGCCACCTCGCCGTCACCAACTCGAAGGGGCTCGAGATGGCGCGCGTCACCGCGGCGACCGAGGACCCGGTGGGCGGCGTGTTCCGCCGGCGCGAGGGCTCACGCGAGCCCAACGGTGTGATGGAGGAGAACGCCCTCATGATCGCCGCCGCAGCGCTGCTGACGCGGCTCGACGAGGCTGCCTGGATGTCCATGATCGGCGCGGGCGCGCAGTTCTACGCCTCCTTCGGCTACACCACGGCGCAGGAGGGCCGCGCCATGGGCCCGACCATGGGGCGGCTGGCGCAGGCCGCCGAGCGCGGGCTGCTGCCGATCGACGTCGTCGCCTATCCCGACATCCTGGGCGCGCCCGACGCGCTGGGCGGCGCGCTGCACGGGCGCGCCTATCGCAACCGGCTGCGCATCGGCGGGGCGAAGTTCTCCCTGGACGGCTCGCCGCAGGGCAAGACGGCCTGGCTCTCGCGCCCCTACCACGTGCCGCCGCCGGGCCAGAACGCCGATTATCGCGGCCTGCAGACCATGCCCACCGAGGTCGCGATGCGCGAGCTCGCCCGCTGCCATGAGCGTGGCTGGCAGGCGCTGGTCCATGCGAATGGCGATGCGGCCATCGACCTGCTGATCTCGATGGCGCGGGAGGCGACGGCGAAGCACGGGCGCGCCGACCGGCGCACCGTGCTCATCCACGGCCAGACGCTGCGCGAGGACCAGGTGGACCCGCTCCGCGAACTCGGCATCATCCCGTCCATCTTCCCGATGCACACCTACTACTGGGGTGACTGGCACCGCGATTCGGTGCTGGGTCCGGAGCGGGCGGAGAACATCTCGCCCGCCGGCTGGCTGATGAGCCGGGGGATGATCTTCACCTCCCACCACGACGCGCCGGTGGCCAAGCCGGATTCGATGCGCGTGCTGTCGGCGACGGTCACGCGCCGTTCACGCTCCGGCGACATCCTCGGCCCGCGGCATCGCGTGCCGGTGGCGACAGCGCTGAAGGCGATGACCATCTGGTCGGCGCACCAGCATTTCGAGGAGGCATCGAAGGGGTCGATCGAGGTCGGCAAGCTCGCCGACTTCGTGGTGTTGTCGGCCAACCCGCTCGAGGTCGATCCGGCGACGCTCGCCGATGTGAAAGTGATGCGGACGATCAAGGAGGGGGCTTCGGTCTACGACGCCTGACGGGCCGGCGCCGGGCTGCATGACACGGCCAGCGATGCGGTGAAGCTCTACGAGGACATCCTCACTGATCCGCATCATCTCGGCATTCGACCCATGGACCCGTTTGCAGTGGAGCTTTCGCTTCGGCGCCTCATTGCATGCGACGCTGCTCTCCAAGGCTCCAGCCTTGAGACCGTTCGTATCCAGTCGCACCTCCTCCGCCAGTTCCCTTGCATTCTGCGGCAGTCGCGCCCCCGGCCCTCCGACGCTCCGCCACGGATGTTGATGCTGGTCTGCGCCGGCGTCGATTCGCTGCAGAAACCCACGGCATTCCCGGCCAGAAGGGCGGTGAGGTTCTGCGCGGTGCCAGACAGGGCGGAGCGCGGCTTCGGCCGGATGGCCGGCCTGTCCCGATGCGGGTCAGCATCCTTGCTGGGCGGTGGTCTTTTCGTGCCGACGCCCCGGTCCACGACCACGCCGCCTGCGCGTGCTCCTTCGAGGCACTGGCCGAGGTCCATGCCTCCATAGGGGAGGCATGACCATCATCGCACCGCGGCCCCTGGCCCCGTGCCCGCTGGCCTTTGCGCCCGCAAAGGGTCGGCACCCCCGCCCCGGCGCCACATCAGGCATCGTCGGGCCGCCGACGGGAACAAGCGCTGCGAAACACCGGAGCCGAACGCGTTGAGGCAGGCTCGGCGAGAACGCTGAATGCTGCGACCCAGCCATGGCTGGGGCCGTTGCATGAACGTATGGGCACACAGCATGCTTTCTTCGAGACTGGCGTGCCCTAAAGCGTGCACACCGTGCGCACCGCCAACCGCCAGCACTTCACCACGCCGGACAACACCGGCGCGGCCAGCGGATCACCCGGCAGCGGCACCGCATCCTCCGCAAGGGGGCGCGCCGACGTGGCGTCGCAAACAGGCTGCCGCCTCAAGGCCGCCCCCGCCGCGACGCACCCCCTCCGGCTCAGAACAGAAAGGGCGTGTCCACTGCCCAATCCGCCTGGCCGTAGACGACGAAGGCCCCGCCGGCATTGGGCCGCGCCGGGTCCAGCGTGCCGCGCCAGCCAATGGCGAAGTCATCCCAGCCATCGCCGCTGACATCGCCGAGCCCCTCGACGGCCAGCCCCAGCACGCCACCGGGCAGCGGCTCGCCGCCCGGCGCCAGCACCGCGAAGCCGCCGATCCCCTGCGCGACCTGCGCCATGTCCACCGTCCCGCCCTCGGCCGGCGTGAAGACGACGAAGCCCAGGGCGAAGCTCACCGCCGGGCCGGACGGGATCCCGGTCAGCCCGCTGGTGACGAAGAGGTCGTCCCGGCCGTCCCGGTTCATGTCGCCAATGTTGGCGATGATGGAGTAGCCCGTGTCCGGCAGGCGGCCCGTGACGTCGGTGATGCGGAACCCCGGTGCCCCCGCCCCGCCGGGCGTGAGGTCCACGAGGCCCGTGTCCGCCTTGCCGAAGACCACGTCCGCGAGGATGTCCGGGTCCCCGCCCCGCGCCAGGGCGATGTCGTCCAGGCCGTCGCCATTGACGTCGCCCAGGCCGGTCATCCGCGTCACCCACCCGCCGTTCAGGATGCGGAAGCCCTGCCCGGCGGTGTCGAAGCCGTTCAGGTCCACCGTCGCGGAATCCGCCTTGCCGAAGACCACCGAAACGACGCTGTCCGTGACGTTCGGCCCGAGGCTGGAGACCAGCAGGTCGGCCAGCCCGTCGCCGTTCACGTCGCCCGCGGCCGCCACGATGTCCGGGGAGAAGGCCTCGTCGCCGATGGCCGCCTCGAAGGCGCCATCGATGCGGAACCCGGTCCCGGCCGTCGCGAGGTCGTCGAGCGCGACGGGGGCCTCGTCCGCCTTGCCGAAGACCAGGAAGGAGGCGCCGCTGAACACGCCCTGCGCATCGCGCACCTGGGTGCCGATCAGCAGGTCGCCCAGGCCGTCGCCATTGACGTCGCCCACCGCGGTCATGTGTTGCCCCAGCGAGATGATGTCGCTCGCCTGGGTGATGCGGAAGCCGCCACCCGCCGGCGGGTCATCGCCGAGTTCCACCGCCCAGGTCGCCGCACGGCCGAACAGCACGTCCACCACCCCGGTCGTCCGGTCGAACCAGTACGGCCCTCCCGTGGCGATGGCGAGGTCGGCCCGGCCGTCGCCGTTCAGGTCGCCCGGCCCCGCCACCGCGGCGCTGGGGAGGTGCGGCAGCCCGGGGTCACCATCGATTCGCAGCGCCGGCGCCCGGGAGCCGGGAAGGGCGAAGAGGCCGCTGGCCAGGGCCAGGTCCACATCGGCGGGCGTGTCCTGCCCATAGACGACGTAGCTGCGACCGGCCCCGAAGGTGCCGAGCGCGAGATCGCCCCGCCCGTCCCCGTCGAAATCACCGAGCCGGCTCATGAAGATGCCGACATCCTCGCCCGGCGCTGCGCCCAGGATGCGGAAGCCCTCGCCCCGCGCCGCGAGACCGTTGAGTGCCACCGGCGCGATCGGGTCCGGAACGTTCTCCACGATGATGGTGAGCGTCGCGGTGGAGGTGACCCCGGTGGCGTCCTGGATGGTGTAGGTGAGGCTGCCGCGGCCATGGAAGTCCGGGTTGTCGGGATTGAGGAGGACAGTGCCGTCGGACAGCAGCGTCAGCAGCCCGGTCCCGATGTCGAGAAGGCGGGTCTGGACGAAGGCGCCTCCCTCGCCCAGCAGATCGTTTGAGAGCAGCGTGACCGGCGGGGGCGCGCCGGGGGCGACGCCGACGAGGCCGAAGACCATGGGCTGCCCCTCGACCCAGCGGATGGTGTCGTCCACCGCGAGCAGCTGGCCGCCCTGCCCCGCCACGCTCACCACCAAGTCCTGGCTGGCGGTGCCGTCCAGCGAGGTGACGGTCAGCCGCTCCTCGACGACCTGGCCGTCATACAGCGCCTGGACATGCAGCGCCGCGTTGTCGAGCGTGTAGGACCACGCCCCCGTCAGCGGGTCGAAGGCGAAGTCGCCATAGGTGCCGGCGAGGGAGGCGGGCTCGCGGAACCGCGCCTCGCCCGTGTCGGGGTCGGTGAGCAGCAGCACGCCCTCGGCGACCAGCACGCCATCCTCGGAGACCGCGCCCGTGCTGGTGCCCGTGATGGTCGCCATGTCGTTGCGGCCGGTCAGAGACACGCGCAGCGTCGCCGTGTCCGTGCCGCCCTGCCCGTCGGAGATGGTGAAGTCGTGGCTGTCCACCGCGCCCACGCCACCGGGCAGGGCACGGCTGGCCGCCTTGGTCCAGTCCACATTGTAGCTGAAGCTGCCATCGGCCGAGATGCGCAGGTTGCCAAACTCGGTCTGGAGCAACGTGCCGAAAAGGCCGGGGGCGTAGTCCGGCAGGAAGAGCACGTCGCCCGCATCCGGGTCGGTCGCGCCAGCCAGCAGGTTGCCGGTGGCAAAGGTGCTGCCCCGCGGGCCCGCCGAAGCCGTGGCGTTCACATCCTGCGCCACCGGCGCGTCATTGCTGCCGGTGACGTCAATGACGAGCTCGGCGCTGGCCGTGCCATCCAGCGAGGTGACCAGCAGGCGGTCCTCCACCACCTGCCCTTCCCGCAGGCCCTGGACCGCCGGCGCGTCGTTGTCGAGCGTGTAGGACCAGCGGCCCGTCAGCGGGTCGAAGGCGAAGCTGCCATAGGTGCCGGCGAGCGAGGCGGGCTCGCGGAACCGCGCCTCGCCCGTGTCGGGGTCGGTGAGCAGCAGCACGCCCTCGGCGACCAGCACGCCATCCTCGGAGACCGCGCCCGTGCTGGTGCCCGCGATGGTCGCCATGTCGTTGCGGCCGGTCAGAGACACGCGCAGCGTCGCCGTGTCCGTGCCGCCCTGCCCGTCGGAGATGGTGAAGTCGTGGCTGTCCACCGCGCCCACGCCACCGGGCAGGGCACGGCTGGCCGCCTTGGTCCAGTCCACAGTGTAGCTGAAGCTGCCATCGGCCGAGATGCGCAGGTTGCCAAACTCGGTCTGGAGCAACGTGCCGAAAAGGCCGGGGGCGTAGTCCGGCAGGAAGAGCACGTCGCCCGCATCCGGGTCGGTCGCGCCAGCCAGCAGGTTGCCGGTGGCAAAGGTGCTGCCCCGCGGGCCCGCCGAAGCCGTGGCGTTCACATCCTGCGCCACCGGCGCGTCATTGCTGCCGGTGACGTC
>JBHYDO010000016.1:0-4705 GCA_051860645.1 Roseococcus sp. | reverse complement strand
GTGCTGCCCCGCGGGCCCGCCGAAGCCGTGGCGTTCACATCCTGCGCCACCGGCGCGTCATTGCTGCCGGTGACGTCGATGACGAGCTCGGCCGCGCCGGTGCCGCCCTTGTCGTCGGTCACCACGAAGGCGAAGCGCTCCTGCACCACCTGGCCGGCGGCCAGTGCGTTCGTCGCGGCGCGGGCATTGTCGAGGGTGTAGGCATAGGCGCCCGTCGCGGCATCCCAGGCGAGGCTGCCATAGGTGCCCCCGACCCGCCCCGCCACGTCGCCCGCGACGGAAGCGATTGACAGAACATCGTTGAGGTCGATGTCGGTGGCGCCGTCCAGCAGGTTGCCGGTGACCACGGAGAGGGGCGCGTCCTCGGTGACGGCGGCCGACTGGTCGCGCGCCACCGGCGCGTCATTGCTGCCGTCCACGTCGATCAGCAGGCGCGTCGTGACCGAGGCGCCGGCGGCGTCGGCGACCACGACGTCGAAGCGCTCGCGCCGCGCCATGCCCTCCGCGGTCCTCTGGATCACGGGCAGGCTGTTGTCGAGGGTGTAGCTGTAGGCACCCGTCATGGCGTCCCAGGTCAGGGTTCCGAAGCGGCCCTGCACCACCGCCTCCGTGCTCCCCTGGACCGAGACGATCCGCAGCACGTCGCCGCGGTCGATGTCGGTGGCGCCGGCCCGCAGGTCGCCGGTGATGGTGTCGACGGGGCCGTCCTCCGTCAGCCGAGCGAAGAGGTGGCGGGCACGCGGCGCGTCGTTGGTGCCCTGGATGTCGATCAGCAGGCGCGTCGCCACCGTGGCGCCCTCGGCGTCGGTGATGACGACGTCGAAGCGCTCGCGCCGCGCCTCGCCTGCGCCGAGCCGCTGGATGACGGGCAGGCTGTTGTCCAGCACATAGGTGAAGGCGCCGGTGGCGGCGTCCCATTCCAGCGTGCCGAAGCGCCCGCGCACCAGCCCCGCCGCACTGCCCTGGACCGAGAGGATGCTCAGCACGTCGAGCGGGTCGGGATCGCTCGCGCGGGCCAGAAGGTTGCCGCGTGCGATGTCCAGCCCGTCCTCGAAGAGCGGCTCGGGCAGGAGGAGGGGCGCGCCGACGCGCGGCGGACGGTTGGTGGACATGGCGGTTCCTCAGTTGTCGTGGGAAGACGCGGCGTCGCGTTGACGAAAGTCGGCGCCCGATCCACGGAGCGCCCCCGGGCCGTGGCACGCCTTCCGGCTGGGTGCCGGGGGCGGCGGGGCAATGCCGCCATCCGGCCCGGCGGAGCCGACCGCGCGGCGTGGGATGATGATCGGAGCTGAGCCAGACATCTTCCCTCCCTCGCGCTGCGGAAGCGGCGCCGACCCTGTGCGACGCCGCGGCACGCGCCTTGCCTCGAGCATCGCGGCTGCTCCACCCTGAAGCCGGGAGCAGCCAGACCATATGCGGCGTTCCGCGGTGGCGGCAGATGCATCGCCATGCAGGAACATGCATCGCGGTGCAGGGTGCATCGGCCAGGGAGGCATCAGGGGGGCAGGCTGGTCAGGTCCGCGACACCCCCAACTCCCGCCGCGTCGCCAGGAGCAGGCCATCGGAGCCTCGCAAGGCGCAGAACCCCCCCGCATGCCGCCGCAGCAGGCCGCCTCCCGAGAGGCGCTGCAGGAGCGCCGGATTTAGCTGCGGGAGGCGGTGCAGCGTGATGACGAACCGCGCAGCGGGCGGGTGCCCCCGCGCGATCAGCCCGGCCGCGGCATGCGCGTGCAAGGCCGCCTCGGCCCGACTGTCACGGAACAATCATGGGGCCTTGACCCGGTGCCGCGGGTTAGAGTCACCATCGCAACAGCTTCGCTGATATCAGCGGCGGGCAGCGCGGCCCCGCCCAGGCGCTTCAGGTCCCCCGCGCCGGAGGATGTTCGCATGGCGTTCCCCCCTCGTGCGCAACCCTTGCCGCGCCCATTGCCTGCGCCCTCGGTGACGGTCACTCGCCGGTCCCTCGTCCCCGGGCTGTCGCATGTCTACCTGCCCGACAACCACCTCGACTGGTGGGATGCCCGGCCACCCGGGACCCGCGCGGTCCGTGCGTTGCTGCAGGAGCGATATCGCGCGCTGCTGCGCGAGTTCCACGCCACGATCGCGACCGTGGTCGGCGACGCCGTCGCGCCGGACGACCCGCTGGACCCGTTCGCGCGGAGCGACGAGGGGGGCTTCGAGGTGCCGAACTCGGGCGTGACGCGCCTGGACTTCTACCCGATGCAGCGCGTGCCCTGGCCCGCCGGTGCCAGCGCCGCCCAGCCCAGCGCCGAGCTGCGCGTGCGCCACGCGGTGCTGAACGGCGCCCCGCCGAGCATCTCCCCGCTGCGTTTCGCGGGCGACACCAGCGACCGCCGGCGCGTCCTGACCACCGCCGACCGCAGCGCGATCTGGATCGACTTCGTGACGCCGCAACGCGCCGTCGGGCTGCAATGCGGCTTCGCGGGGCCGCTGAGCCGTGGGCTTGCCCCGTCCTCCTTCCGCCTCGACGCCTGGCGCGGCGATGGCAGCCTGGTCGCCACCGCAATCGGCGCCAACATGAACCCGCAGGACTGGCGTCCGCGCGACATCGATCTGCTGGTGCTGGGCGATGACCGCGGCGACATCCGCACCATCCGCTACAGCTGCGTCGATGCGGGCTTCGCGGCGGAGGAGTTCCTCTACATCCATCGCATCTGGCATGAGGCGCTGCCGGCCTCGGTGATCTGCCAGGGAACCGTGGCGAACATGCCGCTCGCGACCTTCCGCGGCCACCAGCACGCGGACCACCCCGACCTGCCGCCGGCGCCGGCGCGCGGCGGGGCGGAGCCCAGCGGCAACCCCATCCGCACCGCCCCCGCGCCGGGCATCGCCAGCGGCCGGTTCGGCCATGACCGGATCGACCTGGACCTGCCCTTCGGCTGCGACCGCGCGCAGGTCTTCCTGCGCGGCTTCAAGGTGATCCCCGGCGTGACGGCGGCCGGCGGGCGCGAGCCGAAGCCGCAGAAATTCTCACGCCTGCGCGTGACGCTGACGGGCGCGCAACAGGGCCAGCGGCTCAGCTTCACCCTGGGCGGCGAGTATGTCTGGGGCGAGAGGAACAAGGAACGCAGCGAGGCGCTGATTGCCGCCTACTGGACGGTGGTCGCCTGGCGCTCCGATCGCGCGGAACTTTTCGCGAGCGGCGCCAGCACCAACGCCGTCGACCACCGGCGCAAGGCGGCGCACAGCTTCGACCTGCCCAACCGCCAACCGGCGGCCGACCCCGCGCGGGTGGCCCAGGCGGGCGCCGATGCGGTCTACGGCCCGCTGGCGGCGGGGCTTACCAGCTACAGCCTGCGCCTGCCGCGGCCGGTCGAGCCGCAGACCTTCGACTTCGGCATGGGGTTCTACGGTGGCAGCTTTCCGCCGGATGAATATTTCGAGGACAGCTCCTCGCCGCCCTGGGACGGGCTGTTCACGCTGGCAGTGACCGGCGGAAGCCTGGGCACCCTCGCGTTGCTCGAGGGGATGAAGGCGGTCTGGAACACCCGGATCACGCCGGTCGTGCCGCCCACCGCGCCGCTGAACCATGCCGCGGATGGCCGCCGCATCGGCTGGTCGTTCGTGACGAACCTGGACGGCACGATCGACCGGGGAGAAAGGGCCGGCACGTCGTTGGTCGGCACGGTTCTGTCGGGGCGCAGCATCGCCACCTCGACCGGCGGCCTGGGGGTGGGTGGCGGCGGCGGCCGCGACACCGTCCGGGTGCTCAGCATCAAGCCCGCGACGCAGGCCCGCGACCAGGCCGCCGCCGCGTTCGCGACCGGCGCGTTCGAGGTGAGCCTGCCGGCGGAGCAGGTCCTGACCGTGCTGGGGAGCTTCATGCTGAAGCCGGAGGACGAGGTGCGCGAGATCGATGTCGAGGTGCGTGGGCAGCAGCATGACGGCAAGACCGTGACGGTGGGCCTTGGCGCCGGACTGAACATCACGGGGGCGGGCGAGGACACGCGTTCCGCCCGCGACGCGATCGCGATCCCGTATTTTGTCGGCATCAACCGCGCGCTTCCAGCGTCCCGCGTCGTGCTGGCAACGGGCAGCGCCCAGTTCGATGACGTGCCCAACACCGTCGATTCCTGGCCGCAGTCACCCGGTTTCCTGCGCAACGATGGCAACCTGCCGATCGGTCTGCGCAGCCTTCAGGCGGCAGGCGCCAGCCAGAGTGCCTTCGCGCTGCGGCTGCGGTACCGCGGCGTGGAGCGGCCCCTGGCCGAATTCGCCGCCGCGCTGCCGCCGACCCTGATGCCGGGCGAGGCCATCGAGGTGGTCGGCCGCTTCCGCTCGGCCGATTCCGTGCAGCGGGACAGCATGGGCCGGTCCGTCATGTCGCTCGTGTTCAGCTTCGCCGATGCCCATCCGCCGGTGCCGGTGACGGTGTTCGCCCGCCGCAGGCCGGTCAGCACCGGCGGGTTCCTGTTTCCGGCGCGGGTCAATTTCGGCCGCGTGGCGGTGCCGCCCGGCCCCTTCATCATCGGCGGTGGCACCGTTCTCGGCGGGCCCGTGCGCGACCCGCTGCCGGCCTACGCGGTGACGCGGATCTTTGCGGTGCAGAATTTCAGCACCGAACCGCTGCTCGTGACCGCGATGACACTGACCCGGCCCACCCGCGAGCTGACCTTCCGCATGGTGCAATTTCCCTGGAACGTCGGCGGGTTGAGTGCGGAGCCGCCGGCTATGCATGTGCTGG
>JBHYDO010000015.1:0-28800 GCA_051860645.1 Roseococcus sp. | reverse complement strand
CGAGGTGTGGACCCAGCGGCCGCGGCCGGTGCTCTCGCGCTCCAGCAGCGCCACCATGATGCCGAGCGCGCAGTAGAGGCCGGCCGTCAAGTCCGCCACCGGGATGCCGGCGCGCACCGGGCCCTGGCCGGGCAGGCCGGTGACGCTCATCAGCCCGCCCATGCCCTGCGCGATCTGGTCGAAGCCCGGGCGCTTGGCATAGGGGCCGGTCTGGCCGAAGCCGCTGATGGAGCCGAGGACGATGCGCGGGTTGATGGCAGAAAGCGTCTCGTAGTCCACGCCCAGGCGGTTCTTCACGTCGGGGCGGTAGTTCTCCACCACCACGTCCGCCTTCTCCACCAGGCGGTGCAGGGTGGCGCGGCCCTCGGCGCTCTTGAGGTTCAGGGTCATGCCGCGCTTGTTGCGGTGGACCAGCTGGAAATCCGGGCCATGGCGCTCGCCGCCCAGGCCCTTGCCGGTGTCCACCTCGTCCGTCGCCTCGATCTTGATGACGTTGGCACCCCAGTCGGCCAGCTGCCGCACGCAGGTGGGGCCCGAGCGGACGCGGGTGAGGTCGAGCACGGTGAAACGGGAAAGCGGCATCATGGCGGGGGTCCCTGGCATCTGAGCGGGCGCATCTTCCACCGCGGGCCGTTCGCTGCAACCCTGCCGGCCGAATCACGGGAGGATTGCATGTCTTCAGATGAACTGCTGGTCGAGCACCGCGACGGGATCGCCTTCGTCACCCTCAACCGGCCCCAGGCGCGCAACGCCATGACCTTCCCCATGTATGAGGGCCTGGCGAAGCTGGCGACCGACGCCAACACCAACGACGCCATCAAGGCCATCGTCATCACCGGCGCGGGCGAAAAGGCCTTCGCCGCCGGCACCGACATCAGCCAGTTCGTGAATTTCCGCACGGCCGAGGACGCGCTCGCCTACGAGGAAAAGATCGACCGGATCATGACCGCGCTCGAGACCTGCATCAAACCCACCATCGCGGCCATCGCCGGCGCCTGCACGGGCGGGGGTGCCGGGATTGCCGCGGTGTGCGACCTGCGGATCGGCGCGGCCAACGCCCGCTACGGCTTCCCCATCGCGCGGACGCTGGGCAACACGCTCTCCATGGCCAATTTCGCGCGGCTTTCCACCATGATCGGGCCGACGCGGGTGATGGACCTGGTCTACACCTCCCGCCTGATCGAGGCGGAGGAGATGAAGGCCTGGGGCCTGCTGTCGGAAATCCTGCCCGACCATGCCGCCCTACAGGCCCGCGCGGCGGAGTTGGCCACCACCATCGCCGGCCACGCGCCGCTGACGTTGCGCGCCTGCAAGGAAGCCTTGCGCCGCCTGCGCGCGCCGCTGCGCGACATCGACGGGGACGACCTGGTGGCCATGTGCTTCACCAGCCGCGACTTCGCCGAGGGGGTGGAGGCCTTCCTGGCCCGCCGGCCGGCCGTCTGGCAGGCGAGGTAGCCCCTGCCCCTGTGACAGAGGCGAAAATGCGTTAATCTAGATGGAATGGAACACCGTCCCACCGCCCTGATCCTCGGCGCCGGCATCATGGGCCTCAGCGCCGCCTGGGGCCTGGTGCGGCAGGGCTTCGCCGTCCGCGTCGTGGACCAGGCCATGCCGCCCAACCCCCGCGGCGCCTCGGTGGACCACCACCGGCTGATCCGCCACAGCTACGGCACCATGCGCGGCTACATGCGCATGGTGGACGAGGCTTATGACGCCTGGGACAAGCTCTGGACCGAGTTGGGCGAGGTGCTGCACGTCCAGTCCGGCGTGCTGACCATCGACGAGGCCGGCTGCACCCGCGTCCGCACCAGCCGCGCCGCCCTGGCCGAGGGCGGCTACCCCACCGAGGACATGACCGGCCCCCAGGTGCAGGCGCGCTTCCCCTACCTCTCGGGCGGGCATGTGGCCGATGCGCTCTACTGCCCGCTGGGCGGCGTGCTGCTGGCCGGCCGCATCGTGGAGCGGCTGGCCGCGCACCTCATCACCCAGGGCGTGGCCTTCGAACAGGCCCGCGCCACCGCTGTGGACCCGGCCCGCGCCAGCCTCACCCTGGAGGACGGCAGCGAGCGCGCCGCCGACATCCTGGTGGTGGCGGCCGGCCCTTGGGCGCCGCGGCTGCTGCCCGTGATCGCGCGGCGCGTGGTCGCCTCGCGGCAGGTGGTGGTGCGGCTGATGCCGCCCGCCGACGCCCTGGCCGCCTGGGAACGCGCGCCCATGGTGCTGGAACTGGGCGAACTCGGCGGCTTCTACCTGGTGCCGCCCGTGGCGGGCACGCCGCTGAAGATCGGCGACCACAGCTTCTCCCGCCAGGGCGACCCGGACGAACCCTCCCGCGCGGCGGACCCGCGCGAGGTGGAGCGCATCCTGGACCTGGCCCGCAAGCGCATCCCGGGGCTGGACGGCTTCGCCAAGGTTGACAGCGCCAACTGCTTCTACGATGTCGAGGACGAGGAGCGCTTCATCATCGAGCCCCTGGCCCCGCGCGCCTGGGTGATGAGCGGCTTCTCGGGCCATGGCTTCAAGTTCGGCGCGGTGCTGGGCCTGCGCCTGGCCCGCGCCATCGCCCGCAACGAAGACCCGGCCGCCTTCTCGGCCTGGGCCGCCGGCCAGGAGAGTGTCTCGGCATGAGCCAGGTTGACGACATCCGCTTCGCCCTGACCCGGCTTCATCCCATCCCGGCCGAGGTGCTCGGCGCCGACGACATCGCCGCCCTGCTGGAGGAGATGGCCAAGTTCACCGAGGGCGTGGTGGAACCCACCCGCCTGGAGGCCGACCGCCAGGGCGCGCGCTACGAGGGCGGCACGGTGCATTGCCCGCCCGCCTACCAGGACATCTATGCCAAGTGGGTCGAGGCCGGCTGGCAGGGCCTGCCCGCGCACGAAAGCCATGGCGGCCAGGGGCTGCCCTTCGCGCTGGCGGCGGCCATGAAGGAATTGCTGACCACGGCCGACCACGCCTTCAGCCTCTGCCCCACGCTCACCTGGGGGGCCGTGGAACTGCTGGAGAAGCACGCGACGCCCGACCAGGCGGAACGCCTGCTGCCGCATCTGGTCTCGGGCGAGTGGAACGGCACCATGTGCCTGACCGAGCCGCAGGCGGGCAGCGACCTCTCCACGGTGCGGACCCGGGCGGAACCGCTGGAAAACGGCCGCTTCGCGCTGCACGGCCAGAAGATCTACATCACCTATGGCGAGAACGACCTCGCGGCCAACACGCTGCACCTGGTGCTGGCGCGGCTGCCGGATGCGCCGGCGGGCTCGCGCGGGATTTCGCTCTTCGCCTGCCCGAAGCTGAATGCCGACGGCAGCCGCAACGCCGTGCGCTGCGGCGGCATCGAGCGCAAGCTGGGCATCCATGCCTCGCCCACCTGCATCATGCTGTTCGAGGGGGCGGAGGCGGAACTCATCGGCCAGCCGCATCGCGGCCTGCCGGCCATGTTCGCCATGATGAACAATGCGCGGCTGCAGGTGGGCATCGAGGGCGTCGCGGCCGGCGCCCGCGCGCTGCACCTCGCCACCGCCTATGCCGCGCAGCGCGAGCAGGGCGGGCGGGCCATCGACCGCCACCCGGACGTGGCGCGCATGCTGGCGGAAATCCGCGCGACCACGCTGGCGGGAAGGTTCCTGGCCTTGGAAGCCTGCGTCGCCGCCGATGGCGCGCGGGCCGGCGTGGCAGGCGCCGAGGAAAAGCTGGCCCTGCTCACCCCCATCGTGAAGGCCTGGTGCACCGACCGCGGGGTTGAGGCGGCCTCGCTGGGCGTGCAGGTGCATGGGGGCATGGGCTTCGTAGAGGACACGGGCGCGGCCCAGGTGCTGCGCGACGCCCGCATCTGCCCCATCTACGAGGGCACCAACGGCATCCAGGCGCTGGACCTCGTCACCCGCAAGCTGGCGCGCGACCAGGGGGCGACCCTGCGTGCCATGATCGCGGCGGCGGTGGCGACGGATTCGCGCTTGGCGCCCGCGGCCGAGGCGCTGGAGGGCGCCACGCGCTGGATTCTCAGCGCCGCGCCTGAGGAAGTGGCGGCAACCGCCAGCGCCTACCTCGAGGCCTGCGGCTGGTTCCTGGGCGGCGCGCAGCTGGCCGCGGCGGCGCGGCTGGACCCGGCCTATGGCCCTATCGCCGCCTTCTACCTGGCGCGGCTGTTGCCGCGCGCCGAGGCGCATTGTCGTGAAATGGCCGGGGCGGATGAAGTCCTGGCCCTGATCTTGTAGGGGAAAGAGGTGGTTATGACTCCTCGGGGGCTTGCGCCCTTCCGTCAACGCAGCATGTTGGACCGCAGCACAAGAACAGCCCAGGCATGAACGCACCACTTCCCGCTCCCGCCCTGCGGCGCCCCCGTCCCAACATCGCCGTCATCGGCGCGGGTCCCGGGGGTCTCGCGGCCGCCATGCAACTCGCCGCTGCCGGCGCCCGCGTGACCCTCTTCGAAAAAGACGAGGTGGTAGGTGGGCGCTCGCGAACCCTTACGTCGCCGGAGGGCTACAGGTTCGACCTGGGGCCGACCTTCTTCCTCTATCCGCGCATCCTGCGCGAGATCTTCACGGCCTGCGGCGCCGATCTGGATGACGAGATCGAACTCATCCAGCTCGACCCGCAGTACCGGCTGATCTTCGAGGGCAAGCCCACCGTCACACTAGACGCGACCGGCAACCTGGACCGTATGGAAGCCGCCATCGCCGCCATCGCCCCGCAGGACGCGGCCGGCGTGCGGCGCTTCATGGCGGACAACCGCTGGAAGCTGGACGCCTTCAAGCCGGTGCTGGAGCAGCCCTTCAGCACCGCCGCCCGCATGCTCGGCCGCGACGTCCTGGGCAGCCTGCCGCAGCTGCGGCCCCACCTCCAGGTGGATGACGACCTGAAGCGCTACTTCAGTGACCCGCGCATCCGCCTCGCCTTCAGCTTCCAGACCAAGTACCTGGGCATGTCGCCGTTCAAGTGCCCCTCGATGTTCACCATCCTGAGCTTCCTGGAGTACGAGTACGGCGTGTATCACCCGCGCGGCGGCTGCGGCGCGGTCAGTGATGCGATGGCCCGCGTGGCCGAGCGGCTGGGCGTCGAGATCAAGCTGAACACCCCGGTGGACCGCATCACCTTCCAGGCCGTCGCGCCACGGGCGTGGACGCCGGCGGCCAGCACATGCAGGCCGATGCCGTGGTCATCAACGGCGACTTCGCGCACACCGTGCCGCGCCTGGTGCCCGACAACATCCGCAAGGCGTGGTCGGACCGCAAGATCGAGCGCGCGCGCTACTCCTGCTCCACCTTCATGCTGTATCTCGGCGTGGAGGGCGAGGTGCCCGAGCTGCAGCACCACAATGTGCTGCTGAGCGAGACCTACCAGGAGAACATCCGCCAGATCGAAGGCGGTGTGATCCCGGCGGTGCCCAGCCTCTATGTGCAGAACCCGACCGTGACGGACCCCTCGCTGGCGCCGCCCGGCCATTCGGCGATCTACATGCTGGTGCCCGTGCCCAACCTGCGCTTCGGCGCGGACTGGCAGAAGGAGGCCAAGCCCTTCCGCGACGTGGCCATCAACCGCCTCAAGGCGCTGGGCATCCACGACCTGGAAAGCCGCATCCGCTACGAGCGCATCGTCTCGCCGCAGGGCTGGCAGGATGATTTCTCGGTGGGCTACGGCGCCACCTTCAACCTCAGCCACGACCTGATGCAGATGCTGAGCTTCCGGCCGCGCAACCGCTTCAACGACACCGAGGGCCTGTACCTGGTGGGCGGCGGCACGCATCCGGGCTCGGGCCTGCCCGTGATCTACGAGGGCGCGCGAATCACCACGCGCCTCATCCAGGAAGACCTGGCCCTGGCCGCGGCGACCTCGCCCGCCATGGCCCGGTAAGGAGCGACCAAACAGATGACCACCTCGCATGTCGTTGTGGTGGGCGCGGGGCTGGGTGGCCTCGCCGCCGCCGTCACCGCAGCCGCGCGCGGCCACCGCGTGACCCTGCTGGACAAGAACCCCTGGCTCGGCGGCAAGGCGGCGCAGCTTTTCCTCGAAGCGCCGGACGGCTCGGGCAAGTTCCGCTTCGACATGGGGCCGACCATCCTCACCGTGCCGCGCGTCCTGCGCCGCATCCTGGCCGAGGCCGGGCGCGACCCGCACCAAGAAATCCCGCTGATCCGGCTCGACCCGCAGTGGCGCTGCTTCTTCGAGGACGGCACCCGCATCGACCTGATGGAAAATGTGGACGCCATGGCCCAGGCCATGGACCGCTTCTCCCCTGGCAAGGGGTTGGGCGAGGGCTACAAGAAGTTCCAGGACGTGGCCAAGCACCTGCACGGCGTCTCGGAGCGGTTCTTTTTCTGGAAGTCGGTCGAGGGCATTGGCGACACGCTGGACCTCAAGGCCAATTTCAGCCCCTCCACCCTGCGCGACGTGCTGTCGCTGCGCATGGGCCAGACGGTGGCCAAGGTGATCCGCGGCCATGTGCCCGATGAGCGCCTGGCGCAGATGCTGGACCATTTCTGCCAGTATGTCGGCTCCAACCCCTACCTCGCGCCGGCCGTGCTCTCCTCCATCGGCGACATGCAGGCGAGCGAGGGCGTGTGGTATCCGGTGGGCGGCACCCGCGCCGTGGCCGAGGGGCTGGCGCGCGTGGCTGGCGAACTCGGCGTGGACCTGCGGCCCAGCAGCGACGTGACCGGCTTCGACATCGAGAACAACAAGGTCGTCGCCGTGAAGCTCGCGTCCGGCGAGCGCATCGCCTGCGACGCCGTGATCTCGAACATGGACGCCATCCGCACCTACAAGGAACTGGTGGGCGGCACCCCGGGCGAGACCTACGGCAAGAAGGGCTATGAGCCGGCCTGCAGCGGCGTGGTGCTCTACCTCGGCCTGAACAGGCGCTACGAGCACCTGGCGCACCACTGCTTCGTCTTCTCCCGCGACGCGGGCGAGGAGTTCGACGCCATCTACAAGAAGGGCGAGCCCGCGCCCGACCCCACGGCCTACCTCGCCGCCACCGCCGCCACCGACCCCAGCAGCGCGCCCGAGGGCGGCGAGCCGCTCTACGTCCTGGTGCACACGCCCTACATGCGCCCGCACCACGACTGGAACGAGATCTTCCCCGGCTACCGCCAGAAGATCCTCGACAAGCTGAAGCGCACCGCCGCCATGCCCGACATCGAGGAGCGCATCGTGGTGGAACACCGCCTGACGCCGGTGGACATCCATGAGCGCTACCGCGTGCTGAACGGCGCCATCTACGGGCTGGCCTCGCACGGGGCCTTCATGGGCGCCTTCAAGCCGGGCAACCGGTCGCGCGCCGTGAAGGGGCTGTACCTGGCCGGCGGCGCGGCGCATCCCGGGCCCGGCATGCCGATGGTGATGATGTCGGGCTGGATCGCGGCGGACAGCCTGGACCAGGACCTCGGCGGCCGCGGCATGAGCGCGGAGGCCGAGCTGGCCGGCCGGCGCGAGGCCGAGCTCCAGGGCGCCTGATTCCCGTGGCGGCGGAAGATCCCTCTCCCGTCGCCCTGCGTTCCGAGCGCATGATGGCCTTCTTCCAGGTGGCCTTCACGCGCACCTTCCAGGGCAGTTTCACGGCCCTGCGCGTGGCGAAGTGGGGGCTGCCGCAGGTGCCCCCGGGCCGGCCCGCGATCATCCTGATGAACCATCCCGGCTGGTGGGACGGCGTGCTGATCCTGCTGATGATGCGGCGCTTCTTCCTGGAGCGCCCCGGCTTCACGCCCATCGATGCGGCGGCGCTGGAGAAGTACCGCTTCATGAAGAAACTGGGTGTCTTCGGCATCGAGCAGGGCAGCGCGCGCGGCGCGGTGCGCTTCCTCAACACCGCGAAGCAGGTGCTGGCCGATCCGCAACACATGCTCTGGATGAACGCCGCCGGCCGCTTCGCCGATGTGCGCGAACGCCCGGTACCGCTGGCCCCCGGCGTGACACGGCTGGCCGAGATTGCCCCCGATGCGCTCATCGTCCCGCAAGCCACCGAATACCTGCACTGGAGCGAGAAGCGCGGCGAGGCGCTGATCGCCTTCGGCCCCCCGCTGGAGGCGCGCGAACTCCTGACCATGGACCGCGAAGCCCGCACCGAGCGCATCCGCGCCGCCTGCACCGCGTTGATGGACCGGCTGGCCGAAGACGCCATCAGCCGCGACCCGGAACGATTTGAGATTGCGGTCGAGGGCCGAAAAGGGATGGGCGGTTTGTATGGCACTTGGCAATATGCGCGCGCGCTGCTGCGGGGGCAGCGCCACGACCCGCGGCACGACGCACGCGGGCAGACGGGAGGCTGACGTCACATGGAGTTCGCCCATATCGCGCTGGCGCTGGCGCTCATGCCCGTGATCTTCGGCATCATCAACCTGCGCAACATGGCGCGCGTCACCGGTACGCCGGGCGCGGGCACCAAGGTCTCCATCCTCATCCCCGCGCGCAACGAGCAGGCCAACATCGGCACCTGCCTGGACGCGGCGCTGGCCTCCACCGGCTGCGAGGTCGAGGTGGTGGTGATGGATGACGGCAGCACCGACCGCACGGCCGAGATCGTCGGCGCCTATGCCGCGCGCGACGCCCGTGTGCGCCTCGTGGCCGCGCCCTCTCTGCCGCCCGGCTGGACCGGCAAGGTCCATGCCTGCGCCCGCCTGGCCGAGGCCGCGACCGGCACGCATTTCCTCTTCATCGACGCCGACGTGCGCCTCACCCCGCACGCCGCCGCTGCCATGGCCGCGCATAGCGCCGAGAAGAACATCGCGCTGCTGAGCGGCGTGCCGCGCCAGGAGATGCGGACCATCGGCGAGGGGCTGACAGTGCCCTTCATCAATTTCCTGCTCATCTGCTACCTGCCCTTCGGCGGCCGTGCCATCCAGCGCAAGCCCAGCCTCGCGGCCGCCTGCGGCCAGCTCATCCTGGTCGAGCGCCGGGCCTATGAGGCGACGGGCGGCCACACCACCATCAAGGGCGTGCTGCACGACGCCATCGCGCTGGCCCGCCTCTTCCGTGAGCGCGGCCACGACACCGAGATCGTGGATGGCGCGCCGCTCGCCGTCTGCCGCATGTATGAGGGCTTCGCCCATGCCTGGGGCGGCTTCATCAAGAATGCGCGTGAGGGCATGGCCACCCCCATCGGCCTGCCGATTTGGACGGTGCTGCTGGCGGGTGCACATCTCTGGCCCTGGGCGCTGCTGCCGGGGCTGGAGGCGGCGCTGACCGTGCTGCTGATGTTCGCGCTGCGCGCCGCCGTCACGATCCGCACGGGCGAACCCTGGTGGACCGTGCCGCTGCACCCGCTGACGGTGCTGGTGGCACTCGCCATCCAATGGACGGCGCTGGTCCGTTCGGCGCTCGGGCTCAAGGCGGGCTGGAAAGGTCGCGCCTATACCGCCACAAAGGGGGCATGACGGACGTCAATGCCCCGGGCGCGCCCAACCGCGACCACGACACCGAGAACTTCCCCACCGCCTCGCTGATCCTGGCGCGCGCGGTGCGGGGGAAGGTCATGGCCTTCTACCGCTTCGTCCGCACCGCCGACGACATCGCCGACAGCGAGACCCTGCCGCCGGCCGAGAAGCTGGCCCGCCTCAACGCCATGGACGCTGCACTGGACGACCCGCGCACGCCCCTGCCCGAGGCCGCGCGGCTGCACGCCGAAGGGGTCGGCACGGACGAAGCCCGCCTGATGCTCTCGGCCTTCCGCCAGGATTCCGAACAGGCCCGCTACGCCGATTGGGACGCCCTGCTGGACTACTGCACCCGCAGCGCCGACCCCGTGGGCCGCATGCTGCTGCGCCTGCACGACAGCGACACGCCCGCCACCCGCGCCAGCGCCGATGCGCTGTGCACCGCGCTGCAGATCCTGAACCACCTCCAGGATTTGGTGCCGGACCGCGACAAGCTCGACCGCGTCTATGTCCCGCAGGATTGGCTAGCGCTGGCCGGCGGCGAGGCGGCCTTCTTCACGCCGGCGAACCCGAAGCGCCGCGAGGTGCTGGACGCGATGCTGGACCGGGTGGAAGAACAGCTCGACCGCGCCCAGGCCTTGCCGCTTCTGGTGTCCTCGCGACGGCTGGCCATCCAGTCGTCCATGACCATCGGCCTCGCGACGCGGCTTCTGGCGAAGCTGCGCGCGGCCGACCCGGTGCTGGGCCGCGTCGCGCTGGGCAAGGCCGACTTCGCACGCGAATTGCTGGCCGCCCCCCTGCCCGGGCCGCATGACCGGGACCTCGCGGCCGCGCGGGTGAAGCGCGCCGGCTCCTCCTTCGCGCGCGGCATGGCGACGCTGAAGGGCGAGCGCCGCCGCGCCCTCTGGGCCGTCTACGCCTTCTGCCGCGCGGTGGACGACATCGCCGACGGCGCCATGCCCGAGGCCGCCAAGCGCCAATTCCTGCGCGACTGGCGCGGCAAGCTCACGGCGCCCGACTGCGTCATCTCGCGGGAGCTGCACCTGGCGCGCGTGGGCTTCGACTTACCCATGGCGGAATACGAGGCCATGGTCTCCGGCATGGAGACCGACGCGGCAGACCACCTCCGCCTGCCCGACGAGGCCGCACTCGATCTCTACTGCCGCCAGGTGGCCGGCAGCGTGGGGGCGATGAGCGTGCGCATCTTCGGCGACCCGGGCGCGGAGCGATGGGGCCTCGACCTCGGCCACACCTTCCAGCTGACCAACATCCTGCGCGACGTGGACGAGGATGCAACGCGTGAGCGCGTCTACATCCCGCGCACCCTGCTGGACGCGGCCGGCATTCCGGAGGGGCCGGCGCCGGGCATCGTGCGCCACCCGGCCTTCCCCGCCATCTGCGCCTGCATCGCGCAACAGGCGCGCGCGGGCTTCGCCCGCGCCGAGGCCGAGTTGCCACAGCATGATGTCCGCGCCCTGCACCCGGCACGCGTGATGATGATGGCCTACCGGCGCATCCTCGACATCATGATCGAGCGCGGCTTCGAGGGGGCGCGGCCGCGCGTGCGTCTCTCGCGCCGGGAGAAGCTGGAGATGGCGGCCTTCGCGCTCGGCCTGCGCGGCGCATGATCCATGTGGTCGGGGCGGGCGTCGCGGGGCTGGTAGCGGCCCACGCGCTGGCCGTGGCCGGCCGCCCCGTCACCCTGCACGAAGCCACGCCCGGCGCCGGCGGCCGCGCCCGCGCCCTGCCCGACGGCACCGACAACGGCACCCATGCGCTGATCGGCGCGAACCGCACCGCACTGGGCTTCCTCGATGCCATCGGCGCGCGGGACGGCTGGGTGGAGCCGGAGCCGGACGGGCTGCCCGTGCTGGACCTCGCGGACGGTTCGGCGCGGCGCGTCGCCCTCTCGCCGCTCGGCTGGTGGCGGGCGGACCGGCGGCCGGCGGGCGTTTCGGCGGGTGCCGTGGCGGCGATGATGCGCATGGCCATCCCCGTGCCCGACCGCACCATCAGCGACGCCATGGCGGCCCACCCCGAATTCCTGCGCGGCTTCGTGGACCCGCTGACGATCGCGGCGCTGAACACTCCGGCGCAGGAGGCCTCCTCCCGCCGCATGGGGCAGGTGCTGCGGCGGCTGGGCGCGCCCGGAGCCACGCGGCTCTTCGTGGCGCGGCGGGGGCTGGGGCCGGACATGGTGGAGCCAGCGCTGGCCGCCATCGCGAAGGCAGGTGGGCAGTACACGCCCGACAACCGCCTGCGCCGCATCGAGCAGGTGGGCGGCCGCGCCACCGCGCTCCACTTCCACGAGGGCACCGTGCCGCTCGGCCCTGAGGACCGCGTGGTGCTCGCCACCCCCCCCTGGGAGGCCACGCGGCTGCTGACGCATGTGGACGCCCCCGCCGCCCACGCCCCCATCGTGAACCTGCATTTCGCCCGCACCGGGCCGGGGCCGGTGCGCTTCATCGGGCTGCTGGCCGCGCTCTGCCAATGGGTGCTTGTGCGGCCGGAGGGTGTTTCGGTCACCGTCAGCGCCGGCGATGCCGAGGCCGGCGAGGATGCCGACACGCTCGCCCCCCGCGCCTGGACGGAAATCCTGCGCGCGGCGATGGCCTTCCGCCTGCCCGGCGAATGGCCGGTGGCCACACCGCACTGCCGCGTGATCAAGGAACGCCGCGCCACGCCGCGCCAGCGTCCCGGCGCCATTCCGCGCCCGAAGCGATTGCACCTGGCGAACCTGGCGCTCGCCGGCGACTGGACCTGGCCGCATCTGCCCGCGACCATCGAGGGCGCGGCCTGCTCCGGCCGGGCCGCCGCGCGCGCCATCGGCGCGGCAGGGGGTTGATCCAACCTCCTCCATCACTTTCGCGCACCGACCGCAACCGCAACGCCCCACGGGGCGTTGAACAGGCTGCAACATCGGAGCGAAGACCATGCGGACCAATTTCATCCTGGGCGTGGGCCTGGCCGTGCTGGGCGTGGCGCTGTTCATCATCGGCCTGAACTCGGCCCAGGCGCCCGCCGAACAGGTGGTCGAGACCCTGACCGGCCGCTACACCAACCAGACCATGTGGTACATGATCGCCGGCGGCATCGCCTTCTTGGGCGGCTGCGTGCTGGCGGCGCGCGGGGCGCGCTGACCGCGGGGGGCAGCGCCGCGCCGGGCTTCCCAAGGAGGGCGCGAGCCCCTACCCATCGCGACGCATCATGAGCCCCGCCCAAGCCCTCGCCGCCCTGCGCGACGCCGAAGCCCAGGACGGCGCGCCAGAACTGGCGCTGCGCCGCTCGCTGCTGGCCGCCCTCTCCCGTGCCGTCATGTCGCGTGCCGCCGCCATCGCCGAGGCCGCGTCGGCGGATTTCGGCGGCCGCAGCGCCGAGGACACGCTGCTGGCCGATGTGAAGATCATCGCCGACGCGGCTGGCCATATCCGCGGCAATCTGCGCCGCTGGATGCGCCCCCGCCGCGCCGGCGTGCCATTCCCCTTCCAGCCTGCCCGCGCCTGGTCGGAATGCGTGCCCAAGGGCGTGGTCGGCATCATGTCGCCCTGGAACTATCCGGTGCAACTGGCCCTGCTGCCCGCGCTGGATGCGGTGGCGGCCGGCAACCGCGTGGTGATCAAGCCCTCCGAGCAGACGCCGCGCACCTCCGCCCTCATCGCAGAGATCGTGGCCGAGGCGCTGGGGCCTCGCATGGGCCTGGTGTTGCAGGGCGGCACTGATGTGGCGCGCGACTTTGCCGCCACCCCCTGGGACCACCTGGTCTTCACCGGTGGCACCGAGACGGGCCGGAAGGTCATGGCCGCCGCCGCCCCGCACCTCACGCCACTGACGCTGGAACTGGGCGGCAAGTGCCCCGCTTTGGTGCTGCCCGGCGCCGACCTCGCCCGGGCGGCGCGGGACATCCTGGTGGCCAAGGCGGTGAATGCCGGGCAGACCTGCATCGCCCCCGACACGGTGCTGCTCATCGGCCACAACGCCGCCGAGTTCGCGCGCGCCGCCCAGGCCGCAGGCGTCGCAGCCACGGGGACGCGCATGATCAACGCCGGCCAGCAGGCCCGTCTCGATCAACTCGCCGCCGGGACCACCGTCGCCTGGCTTGGACCTGATCAGGACTGTCTCGGCCTTGCCCGCGCGGTCGGTGGGCTGGCTGAGGAGGAGATCTTCGGTTCCATCCTCGCCATGGAGGAATGCGCCGATCTGGCTGCGGCCCTCGCCTGGATACGTGCCCGGCCGCACCCGCTTGCCATCTACCTGTTCGGCGCGACGCCGGCTCAGGAAGCCCTGGTCGCGACCGGCACGCGGTCGGGCGCCATCGTCACCGGCCGTGCGCTGGAGTATGCGGCCATCACCAGCCTGCCCTTCGGCGGCGTCGGAGCCTCCGGGTTCGGCCGGCGCAATGGCGAGGCCGGCTTCCGCGAATTCTCCAACCTGCGCGCCCGGGTGCGCCATGGCGGCTGGAGCCTCGCCCGGCTGTTCGATCGGCCGCACAGCCCCTTCGCCCGGAAGCTGATCCGACGCCTGGTGGGACTGCCGCCACCCTGAAGCGGGTATACTGGCGCGTAGCCCCTTGCGCGCCCCTTTGCATGCCCCGCGCGCGGATGTGCGAGACCTGCGACCCACAACCCCACCGTTGTGCGCCTTCGTGCGCATGCAAATCTAGCGAAAGTTTACCCCATGGATTCTCGCCATGGTTGTGATTATGTAAGGGCAATCTTCCGAGGGAGAAATGACAGGTGAGCCCGCGGGCACGGCGACGGCATGCGGCGGCGCAGCGAGACGGTAACAGCCTCGCGCAGCCGCATGACCTTGCGCGCCAGTGCGGGCGCGCCAGTGCGAGCGCGCCAGCAACTGGCTGGCCCGGGCCGCGCTGACATGCCCGGCCTCTCCCGCCGAACGGCCCTCGCCGGAGGCCTCGGGGCCTTCGTCTCGCCCGCGGCACAGGCGCAGGTGGACCTCGAGAGCGACTGGTTCGCCTTCGCCCGCCGCTTCCTTCACCCTTCGGGAAGGGTCGTGGATACCGGGAATGGCAATGTCTCGCACAGTGAGGGCCAAGGCTACGCCCTTCTCGCCGCGGTGCGCGCCAATGACCGGCCCAGCTTCGAACGTATCCTTGCCTGGACGTTGCAGGCGCTCCGTCGGCCGAATGACAGCCTGCTGGCGTGGCGTTGGCGCCCGGGCAGCGAGATTCCGGTGGATGACCTCAACAACGCGACCGATGGAGACATCTTCGTTGCCTGGGCGTTGGCGATCGCCGGCGACATCTGGCGCAGCCCGCGCCACCATGCCCAGGCCGAGGCCATGGCGTCCGATATCCTGCGCCGGTGCGTCGTCGAGGCGGGCCGACGCTGGGTACTGCTGCCGGGTGCCTATGGCTTCCGCAACGCACAGCGCACCGTGGTCAACCTGTCCTACTACACGCTGCCCGCTTTGCGCGCCCTGTCCTTCCTGGCACCAAGCCCGGCCTGGCGACGCGTGGAGACGGATTTCCTGGCCCTTGTGCGCGAAGCCCGCTTCGGCGAATGGGGGTTACCGCCGGATTGGCTGGAACTCCAGCGCCATCGCGATGCCAGCCACCCCGCATGGGGGTGGCCGAGCCGCTTCTCCTTCGACGCCGCGCGCGTTCCGCTCAATCTCTGCTGGGCGGGTCTGGCGCGGGAGAGCTGCGTTCTGGCGGCGCGCCGCTTCTGGCTGGAGCAGCCGCATCAGGTCGTGCCGGCCTGGGTTGATCTCCTGACGGGGACGCAGGCGCCCTTCCCGGCCTCCAGCGGCGTGGTCGCCATCGCCCGGCTGGCCGAGGCCGCGGGACAAGGCCAGGGCATTATCGCGCACATGCCCGAGGTGGATGCGGCGCAGGACTACTATGCGGCCTCGTTGACGCTGCTCGCGCGCATTGCGTGGCACGACCTGAGCCTCAGCCTCCCGTCGCATTGACGGCGACGGCCTTCGCCCCAGCCCCGGGCTTGCGCCGCGTCCTCGGCCCGCGCGTTGCCACCATGTCCCGGTGTCCCGGTCATGCGGCGGCACGACCGGCATACGGCCGCGTAGCTTCCCTGCACGCGATCAGCCCCCTACTCGCCGCGGCGGCTGAGGCCAATTTCCCGCCACGCCATCCGGCACAGAAGGAGCAGGGTGGCTGCCTCGTCATCGGCGGCGGCCGGCATCCGGGGCAGCATGTCCATGGTCCCGCGGCCAAGGGACGCCGCGGCGGCCAGCCGTGCGACGGCCCGCAGGCCCGCATGGCCACTGGTCGGCCCGATGCGTCCATCGCGCAGATCAATCCATGCCGGCACGCCCGCGCGATCCTCCCAAAAGGTCATCGCGGCCGAGACGACGGGATCCTGGCCCAGCCCGGTCCAGCAAAGGTGCAGCACCGCGCCGGCTGCGAGGAAGGAGAAGCGCGCCGGCCAGCCCGTGGCGAGGGTCAGCCGGCCTGTCGTGCGGTCAAGCTCCACCCAGTCGGCCGGAAGCTGCCATGCCCCGAAGCGGGCACGGCGGATGAGCGCAAGCGCCTCGGCTCGCACCGCTTCCCACCGGCGGTCCGGCACTGCCTGGGACAAGGCGGCGAGGGCGGGCAGAACCATGCCGCCGGGGCTCAGCACGCCGCGCCGCGCGTTGAAGAAGCCCCCCGCCCCGGGCAGCAGCAGCGGTGGGCCGTCCCCCGGCAGCAGGCAGCGCGCCAGGATGTCGCCCGCCATGGCCGCGCCCAATCGCCGCAGGTCCGGCCGGCGCCAGTGCTCGCCCGCCTGGACGAGCGCCCAGGCGGCCAGCAGGTCGGCATGGGTGGCATTGTTGAGGTCGGGCAGGCCAGTGTCCCGGGCCTCATCCCGCCGCCAGATCCAGAGGCTGTCATCCGGCCGGCGCAGCGCGTTGAGCGACCACGCCAGGATGCGCTCGAACCGGGGAATGTCCTGCGCGTGCAGGGCGGAGAGCAGGCCCACGGCCTGGAAGAAGGCCTCCGTGGCGGCAGGGCGCGCGGACGGCATGAGCTGCCCCTTGGCCGAGAGGAAGCGGCCATGCAGCCAAGCCCAATCGGCCTCGGGGCCGCCCGGCAGAGACTGCCCAAAGAGCGGCTGTGCGTGCGCTGCCCCGGGGGCGGCAGCAGCCGCCAGCGTCAGGATGTTGCGGCGCGAGGGGGTGGCCATGTGCACGATCATGTCACCAGCGCGGCCCCCGGGGCTATGCCGCCCCAAATTTCTCGACGAGCTCGGCGATCTGCGCAGGGTCACTCTGTTCCATCACGCGGCGGGCGAAGCGGGCACAATCGTCGATGTTGAGCGCGCGCACCGCCTGCTTCACCCGCGGGATGGCGCTGGCGTTCATGGAGAGTGAACGCAAACCGAGACCCAGAAGCAATGGCACCAGGCGCGGATTGCCGGCCATCTCGCCACACACCGAGACGGGCATGCGCAGTCGCAGCGCAGCCTCGATGGCGAACTGCATCAGCCGCAGCACGGCGGGGTGCAGAGGGTCATAGAGGTGTGCCACGTCAATCTCGGCGCGGTCCACTGCCAAGGTATACATGGCAAGGTCATTGGTGCCGATGGCGAAGAAATCAGCCTCGAGCGCAATGGCATCGGCGGCCAGCGCCGCCCCTGGCGTCTCGATCATGGCGCCCAGCGGGGGCAGTTTCTCGGGCAGTGACTCGCCGCGCCGACGCAGGCGGCGGGCGACGCGCTCATAGATTTCGCGTGCCTGGGCCACCTCGGACGGGATGGTCACCATCGGTAGCAGCACGCGCACATTGCCCAGGTTGGACACCCGCAGGATGGCCGCGAACTGTTCCTCCAGCAGGTCCGGGTGCTTCAGCAGCATCCGGATGCCGCGCAGCCCCAGCGCGGGGTTGGGGCCGACGGCCATGGGCACCGTCTCGGCCAGCGCCTCGATCTCCTTTTCACCGCCCCAGTCGAGGACGCGAATGGTGACGGGGTCATGGCCCATCGCTTCCACGATCATGCGGTAGACGGAGACCTGGGCGTTCTCGTCCGGCAGATCGGGCCGGTTCATGAAGAGGAACTCGGTGCGCAGCAGGCCGATGCCCTGGGCGCCGGCATGGTCCAGCAGCGGCAGTTCCGCCGGAATTTCCAGATTGGCCTGGAGTTCGACCAACTGCCCGTCCAGCGTCTCGGCGGGCAGGCGGCGCAGCTTGCCCAGCCGCGTGCGCTCCTTCGCCTGGGCGGACAGGCCTTCCTTGGCGGCGGCAAGCGTCGCGCCCGAGGGGTGCAGCGCGATGAAGCCGCCCGCCCCGTCCACCACCGCCTGGTCGCCGCGCTTGGCGGCCGCGGTCAGGCCATGACAGCCGATGACGGCGGGAATCCCCAGCGCGCGCAGCATGATGGCGGTGCGGCCGTCCGCGCCGCCCTCCTCGGTGCAGACGGCGGCGATGCGGCCGGGTTCCAGCAGGGCGGCGTCGGCAGGCGTCAGTTCCTCCGCGACCAGGATGGCGCCAACCGGCACGCCCTTCAGGCTGCGAAAGGGCGTGGCCGTGAGGTTGCGCACCAGGCGGCGGGCGATCTCGCGCACCTCGCCCGCACGGCGGTTCAGCCCGGCCTTGTCGTCATCCTTGTTGGCGATGATGGTGGCGGCGATGCTCTCGGCCTCGTCCTGCACGGCGGTCTCGGCGCCCAGCAACTCCTCACCGATGCGCTTGCGGGCGCCGCGCAGGAGGCGCGAATTGCCCAGCATGAGAATGTAGGCGTCGAGCAGGGGCTCGAGCTCCTCCTGCGCCTCCTCGGGCAGCACGGCCAGCCGGCCCTTGAGCTTGGCCACCTGCTTGCGCGATTGCGCGGCGGCGTCCGACAAGCGGGCGCGCTCGGCGTCCACCTCCGCCTCGGCGATGCTGCGGCGGGGGGTTTCCGCCACCTCCTCGGAGGTGTCGTAGACGGCGCCGATCGCGATACCGCTCGATACGGGAATGCCGGTCAGCCGGTGCTCGGCCTCGGTGCGAGCGGTGCGGGGCGCGCGGCGGCGCTCCTCCTGTCGGGCGGCTTCGGCCTTGCCGGCCCCCTCGGTCTTCACAGGCGCGGCGGGTTCATGCGGCGCCCCCATCGGCCAGATCAATCCTCATGGAAGCCGGCTTCGATGAGGGCGGCTACACCGTCCAGCGCCTCGCGCGCATCCCAGCCCTCGGCCTCGACGACGACTTCGCTGCCCTGGCCCGCGCCCAGCATCATCAGCCCCATGATGGAGCAGGCGGGCACGCTCTGCCCGGCGCGGATGACGTTGACGCAGGCGGAATAGCGCTCGGCCAACGCCACCAGCTTCGCGGCAGCGCGGGCATGCAGGCCACGGCTGTTCGGAATGACGATGGTGCGGCGCAGGACCATGCCGCCGGACGGCTCGCAGCCACAGGGACCGGTCGGCTCGGCCGGCGCCGGGGTCGCGCTGGCCTGTGGAGTGACTGCACCATCCTCGGAAGGCCATTCATTCATGTGCCGTTTTCGCTCCCTGGCACCTTCATATGGCCATTCGCCGCCCCGCCTGCGAGGTCCGAATGGCTGGCGATGTATTTTCGCCCGGCCTTGGTGGCGTGCTCCACCGCCTCGGCCAAGGGTTCGCTGCCGCGGATCTTGGCCAGCTTGACCAGGAGCGGGAGGTTCACCCCCGCGATAACTTCCACCCGCTTTTGGTCGGCCAATGAAAGGGCGAGGTTGGACGGCGTGCCGCCGGCGATGTCGGTCAGCAGCACCACCCCGTCGCCCTGGTCCACGTCGGCGATGCGCGCGCGGATATCGGCGCGCCTGCCGTCCATGTCGTCATCCGGCCCGATGCAGACGGTGGCGACCGCGTGCTGCGGCCCCACCACATGCTCCATGGCGTGGCGCAACTCCAGGGCCAGGCGGCCATGGGTGACGAGGACAAGGCCGATCATTGGAGGCCGATCATTGAGGTTCGACAGGGTGAAAAGGCATGGGACGGGAGGTGTGAACCGGGTCTCTCGAAGGGGGTGCAGCGGCGGTGAGAGCTTCGCCCGCCGGCCGATGGGCGTCTCGCGCCTCAAGGTGGTCCATAGCACGAATGCCCCCCAATTCCCGATGCGCGAGATCAACACGCCAGCCCTGCTGGCCGAGATGGGCAGCCAGCCGCTCCGCCACATGCACCGAGCGGTGCCGTCCACCCGAGCACCCCAGCGCGATGGTGAGGTATTTCTTGCCTTCGGCCACATAGCGCGGGAGGAGGGGTTCGAGAAAGCCAATGAGGCCGGCCCAGAAGCCAGGATAGGCCGCATCGGCCTGGATGAAGGCGGACACCGCCGGATCCTGCCCGGTTTGCGGGCGAAGCGCATCCACGTAGTGCGGGTTGCGCAGGAAGCGCAGGTCGAACGCGAGGTCCGCCTCGCGCGGAAGGCCCTTGGGGTAGGCGAAGGACTGCACCAGGATGTTCAGCCCCGGCCCGCCCAGCACGCGGAACCGCGCTTCGACGAGGCGGCGCAGTTCTGGCAGAGGCAAGTCGGAGGTATCGACCACGAGGTCCGCGACTTCGCGGAGCGGCGCCAGCAGCGCCACCTCGCGCGCAACGCCGTCCTGCACACGGCTGGCCGCCCCGGCATCGCCCACGGCCCCACCGGGGGCCGCGCCAGGGGCGAGCGGATGGCGGCGCCGCGTCTCGGTGTAGCGCCGAAGCAGGACAGGTTCGTCGGCCGTCGCATAGAGGACGATGAGGTTGAGACCAGGGCGGGCGCGCAGCCGTGCGATCGTGGCCAGGGCCATATCCGGGTCGAAGCCACGGCTGCGGATGTCCACGCCGGCCGCGATCGGGGCCGTCGCCTCGGCCACCAGGCTTTCCAGTATGGCCAGCGGGGGGTTGTCCACCGTCTCATGGCCCAGATCCTCGAGCACCCGCAGGATCGAGGATTTTCCTGCCCCGGAAAGGCCGGTGACCAGCACAAGCGTCGCCGGCGCGCTTGCGGTTGAGCAGGCTGTCTCGGCGGCGCTGGCGTTCACGCGGCGAAGGCCCCGACGGACAGGCGCAGGCGACCGGCCAGGGTATCGAGTGCGCAGCGCAGCAGGTCCGGCGCGGACGGTGCGCGCCCGTCCAGGCGCAACAGCGGCACGGCCACGCCCAGCGCCGACCAGGCGGCCGGCTCCGGCAACCGCGCGCCACCAGTTGCACAACCAGGGCGAGGCTGGCACGGCGCCAGGGCAGGCCTTCGAGCAGCCCAAGTCCCCGAACCTCCAAACGCCCGGCCAGCACGGCCGGGGGGGCGGCCGTCAAAACCGCACCATCCATGGAAACCTCGACCTGATCATCCGCCACCAAAAGCGCCCCCTGCCCGAGAAGGCGGAGCGCCAGATCCGACTTGCCGCCTCCGGGCGGGGCAAGAAGCAGAATTCCCGCATCACCCAGGGCCACGCAGCTTCCGTGCAGGAGCATTCGTGCTGCCCGTCACTTGTGAACAAGTGGATGTATGGCAGCAATGCGGCCGGCTTGGAAGCGGCGCGGCGAGGGGCGGCTTGCCCGGCACGCCGCCGGATGGTGTAGGTCGCGGCATATTGGCCGCCCCGATGGCCGCATGCCGACAACAGGAGGCGAGGCCTTGCCCACCCCAAATGTCCAGGCGCCCGGATGACGCCCACCCGCGATGACATCCGCGCCGCCGCCGCCCGGATCGCCGGCGATGTGCGCCGGACGCCAATGCTGGAGCTTGACCTGGGCGGCCCAGTGACGCTGAAGCTGGAACAATTGCAGGTGACCGGCAGCTTCAAGCCGCGCGGCGCCTTCAACGCCATGCGGGCGCTGGCGCCGGGGCCGGCGGGGGTGATCGCGGCGTCGGGCGGGAACCACGGCGCGGCGGTGGCCGCGGCGGCGCAGGCCTTGGGGCTGCGCGCGGAGATTTTCGTCCCCGAGATCACGGCGCAGGCCAAGCGCGCCCGCATCAGGGGCTTCGGCGCAAGGCTGGTGGTGGGCGGCGCCGCCTATGACGCGGCGCGCGAGGCAAGCGAGGCACGGGCGGCCGAAACCGGCGGCCTGCTCATCCACGCCTACGACCAGCCCGAGGTCCTGGCCGGCCAGGGCACCGTCGCCGCGGAGTGGTCGGAACAAGCACCGGGCCTCACCCATCTGCTGATCGCGGTGGGCGGGGGCGGCCTGATCGGCGGCATGGCCGCCTGGCACGAAGCGACCAGCGTAACGCTTGTGGCCGTGGAGCCGGAGGGCTGCACCTGCCTTCACGCAGCACTTGCGGCCGGGCACCCGGTGCCGGCCCCGGCGGGTGGGGTGGCAGCGGACAGCCTGGGCGCGCGCCAGGTGGGCGGCGCCATGTTTCCCCTGGCGGCGCGGCTGCACGCTGAGGGGCGGCTTACGCCCGTGCTGGTCGCGGACGACGCCATCCGCGCCGCACAGCACAGGCTGTGGGACGCGGCGCGGATCGTGACGGAGCCCGGGGGTGCGGCCGCGCTGGCGGCGATGCTGTCGGGCCGCTGGGTGCCGCCGCCCGGCGCGCGCGTGGGCGTGCTGGTATGCGGCGCCAACACCGACCCGGCCAGCGTCTCGCTTTAGCGCGCCGGGGAAGACGCGGATCAACGCGCCGGGTAGATCCGCGGATAGGTGACCTGGTCGGCAGGGCCGGGAGGGCGGGGCGGCCCGGAGCGGCCGCAGGCGGCCAGGATCGGGGCCGCGAGCGCCAGCACCAGCAGCGTCAGAACCAGCTTCCTCATCCCAGACGCTCCTGCCATTCGCGCGCCATGGCGCGGACATTGTCGGGCGCGGTGCCGCCGAAGCTGCGCCGCGAGGCCACCGAGGCGGCGGGCGAGAGCACGCCGAACACCCCCTCATGGATGCGGGGCTCCACCTCGCGCATCTCCATGATGGTGAGGCCCGAGAGGTCCACGCCCATGCCCTCTGCCTTGGAAACGAGCCGCCCGGTCACATGATGGGCGTCGCGGAAGGGCAGCTGCAACTCCCGGACAAGCCAGTCGGCGAGGTCGGTCGCGGTGGAGAAGCCCGCCCCGGCGGCGGCGGCCATGCGGGGGATATTGGGCTGCATGTCGCGCACCATGGCCGCAGTGGCGGCGAGGCAGAGGGTGAGGCTCTCGGCGGCGTCGAACACGCCTTCCTTGTCCTCCTGGAGGTCCTTGGCATAGGTCAGCGCAAGCCCCTTCACCACGGTCAGCAGCCCCACCAGCGCGCCATTGATGCGCCCGGTCTTGCCGCGCACCAGTTCGGCGGCGTCCGGGTTGCGCTTCTGCGGCATGATGGAACTGCCGGTGGTGAGATTGTCCGGCAGGGAAATGAAGCCGAAGGCCGGGTTGGTCCAGATCACGATTTCCTCGGCCAGCCGGGAAAGATGCGTCGCGCAGATCGCGCAGGCGGCCAGGAACTCCATGGCGAAGTCGCGGCTGCCGACCGCGTCCAGGCTGTTGCGGGTGGGCTGGTCGAACCCCAGCGATGCCGCGGTGGCGTGGCGGTCGATCGGGAAGCCCGTGCCGCACATGGCCGCCGAGCCCAACGGGCACTCGTTCAGCCGGGCACGGGCATCGAGCATGCGGCCGCGGTCGCGCCAGAGCATCTCGGCATAGGCCAGCAGATGATGGCCGAAGGTGGTGGGCTGGGCAGGCTGGAGATGGGTGTAGCCGGGCATGATGGTGCCGGCATGCTCCTCCGCGCGGCGGACGAAGACGCGGATCAGTTCCGACTGCTGCGCGGCGAGCCCGTCCATCGCATCGCGCACCCACAGGCGAAAGTCGGTCGCGACCTGGTCGTTGCGGGAGCGGGCCGTGTGCAGGCGCTTGCCGGCCTCGCCGATGCGTTCGGTGAGGCGGGCCTCGATGTTCATGTGGACGTCTTCCAGCGCCTCGGACCATTCGAAGCGGCCGGCCTCGATCTCGGCGGCAACTTCGCCCAGGCCCTTGCGAATGGCGGCCTCGTCTTCGGCGGAAATGATCCCTACATGCTCCAACATCGCAGCATGAGCGAGACTCCCGCGGATGTCCTGGCGCCACATCCTGGCATCGAAGCCGATCGAGGCATTGATGGCCTGCATGATGGCGGAGGGACCTTCGGCGAAGCGCCCGCCCCATTGCTGGTTGGTTCCCCCAGTATTGGGGATGGTCTGGTTGGGAATGGACAAGGGAGTGCCGCCTTCGTGCTGATTGGTCGCCGTCAACTGAGCATCGCACTTGTTGCCCCCGCCCTCCTGCCGGCGCAAGCGGCACGCGCGCAGCATGCCCGCACGGGCATCGAGCGCCTGCGCGAGGAAAGCCGCCCCGCCCCCGCCGTCAGCTTCACCGATGCCGAGGGCAAGCCGCATTCCTTCACGGATTTCGCGGGCCAGGGCCTGGTGGTGAACCTCTGGGCCACCTGGTGCCCGCCCTGCGTGGCCGAGATGCCCGCGCTGGACCGCCTGGCCGCGATGCTGGCGGAGGAGCGGATCACGGTGCTGGCGCTGTCCTCCGACCGCGGCGGGCGGGAGGTGGTGCAGGCCTTCTACGAGCGGCTGAATCTGCAAAGACTGGGCATCTGGCTGGACCCGCGCGGAGCGGCGGCGCGGGGCGTGGGGGCGCGCGGCCTGCCCACCACCCTCATCATCGACCGCGACGGCATGGAGCGCGCCCGCCTGACCGGCGAGGCGGCGTGGGACGCGGCCCCGCTGGTCGCGGCGGTGCGGAGGTTGGTCGCGCCGCAGGCGCGCGGATAGAGAGTCGCCGCAGACGCGCGGGAAGGTAGGTAGTCGCCGCAGGCGTGCGGGTAGAGGGCACCGCAGGCGCGCGCAGCGCCCGCCCGCCTCAGCGCTCGATGGGGCAGCTTTCATCCGCCGCCCAATCGGCGAAGCTGAGGTAATAAGCCGCCACATCCCCATGCCCGGCGCGCACCGCGGCCAGGGAGGCCAGGGCCGCGCGCCCGCCGCCATCGCAATGCGTGACCACGCGGCCCTGGCCGCCAAGCCCCGCCGCCTCCATCCGCGCGCGCAGGGCCTCGGCCGGCAGCAGGCGGTTGCCCGGGGCGAGAAGCTGCGTGTGCGGCAGGTTCGCGGCATTGGGCAGGCGGCCGCCGCGCTTGTTCTTCTTGAGGTCCTCGCCGCGATGCTCGGCGGAGGTGCGCGTGTCGAAGACTTTCGGTCCCTGGCCGGAAGCGAGGGCGTCCCGCAGGGGTGCGCGCTCGGCCAGCGCCACGCGGCCGGCGCCGGGCCGGGCCTCGTAGGGCCGGGCCTTGGGCAGCGGCGCGGGGCCGGTGATGGGCGCCTCCAGCAGTGGTTCCAGCGCGGGCCAGCCGCCATCCAGCACCGCGGCCGGCACGCCGAAATGCTGCAGGAGGAACCACGCGCGGGCGGCCTCGGTCATGCGGCCGTCATCCAGCACGACGACGAGGGTGGTGCCGTCGACGCCCAGCGCGCCGATCACGCCGCCCCAATGGGCCGCATCATCCAGCGGCGCGGCACCCGACTTGATGGCCTGGTCCCAGGCGTCGATGGGCAGATGCCGGGCGCCGGGGGCGCGGCCGGCGTGGAAGGCCTCGGCGGCGCGGGCGTCGAGCAGGATCACGGGCACCCGGCCGGCGATGACGGCCTCGGGCGGGAGGACAGGATCGGAAAGGTCCATGGCGTGGCTCCGTGAAGACGGGGTCGCGTGCGGGCGGGTGGGCGGTAGCGGGGGCCGGCAGGGGGGGGGTAATCCACCCGGCCGGCCCTGGAACAGGACGGCGCGCCGTCCCATCGAGAAAGCCTATAGCGTCGCCGCCAGCGCCCCGGCGGCGGCCGTCAACGCCACCACCACCCAGGCCGGCACCTTCCACATCACCAGCGCGGCGAAGGCGGCGAGCACGATGGCGAAGTCCACCGGATGGTGCACGGTCGCATTGAAGATGGGGTCGAACAGCGCGGCCAGCAGGATGCCGACCACGGCGGCGTTCACGCCCCGCAGCATGGCCTGCGCCAGGGCTTGCTTCCGGAAGCCGTCCCAAAAGGGCAGCATCCCGTACATCAGCAGCAGGCCGGGCAGGAAGATCGCGACCACCACGATGGCCGAGCCCAGCACGCCATTGGGGAAGGGCGTGACCGCCGCCCCCAGGAAGGCTCCGAAGGTGAACAGCGGCCCGGGCACCGCCTGCGCCACGCCATAGCCCGCCAGGAAGGTGCTGGCCGACATCCAGTCGGCGCCCACGAAGCTGCGCTCCAGCAGCGGCAGCACGACATGCCCGCCGCCGAACACCAGCGAACCGGCGCGGTAGGAGGCCTCGAACAGTTGCAGAGCGAATGGCCCCCCCGCCGCCAGCAGCGGCAGGCCGAGCAGCAGCACCGCGAACATCACCAGCGCGGTGACGCCCGCCCAGCGTGGCACCGAGAAGCCGATGGTGCCGTCATCGGAGGGCGCGCCGGCGCGCAGCAGGGCCACGCCCACGGCGGCGCCGAGCAGGATCACGCCGATCTGCGTCGATGAGGAGGGCAGCAACAGCAGGATCACCGCCCCTACCACCGCCAGCGTGGCCCGGATGCGGTCCGGGCAGAGGCTGCCGGCCATGCCCCACACGGCCTGCGCCACCACCGCCACCGCCACCAGCTTCAGCCCATGCACGATGCCCGCGCCGGTGCCCCCGGCCGCGAGGTCCACACCATAGGCCGCCAGCAGCATGATCAGCACGGAGGGCATGGTGAAGCCGATCCAGGCGGCCAGCCCGCCCGGCAGGCCGCCGCGCATCACCCCGATGGCGAAGCCGGTCTGGCTGCTGCCCGGCCCCGGCATGAACTGCGCCAGCGCCACGAGGTCGGCATAGGCCTGCTCGGTCATCCATCCGCGGCGGGTGACGAATTCCTCGCGCAGATAGCCGATATGGGCCACGGGCCCGCCGAACGAGGTCAGGCCCAGGCGCAGGAAGATCAGCAGGATGGCCTTGAAGCCGTCGCGCGCGGGCGTAGCCTGGGCGATGGGCGTGGCGTCGTTCAAGGCGCGTCTCCTTGTCGGCGCCGAAGGCCGGCGCGCTTCAACCCTCGGATTCCAGACGCCGCTTGCGCAGGTTCAACCAGACGACCGCAGCCACCAGCGGCACCAGCACCGCAATGATCACCTCCGCCGTTGTGCCAACACGCTCCCAAAAGGGGAAGGGCTTGATGAGATAGCCCATCACCGTCAGCAGGTAGTAGGTGATGCCCGCGACGGAGAGCCCCTCCACCGTCTGCTGCAGGCGAAGCTGGGCACGCCCGGTGGCGGCCAGCGTGGCCAGTTGTTTTTCGGCCTGCTCCTCCTGCGCCACCGCCACCCGGGCGCGCAGCAGATCCACCAGCCGCGCGCCGCGCAGGGAGAGCGCGCTGATGCGGGCGCCGGTGGCCGTGACCGTCGCCATGGCCGGTTCCAGCCGGCGGTCGAGGAAGCGCGACAGCGTCGGGATGCCATGCAGCGGCACCTCGTTCAGCTCGGCAAGGCGCCGGAGCACCAGGCGGTGGTAGGCGGCGCTGGCCGAAAAGCGCTCGGCGGTGTCGGCGCTGGCGCGCTCGATCTCGCCGGCCACCTCGGTCAGTTCCTCGAGAGTGGCGCGCTCGGCCGAGAGGTCGTCCAGGCTGGGCAGCCGGGCGGAGATGCGTGCGAACTGCTCCGAGGCATTGGACAGAACCGGCGTCACGCCTCGGGCGGCGGGCAAAGCCAGCAGCGCCATCGCGCGATAGGTTTCAATTTCCCAGAGCACCTGGGCGAGGCGCCCCGCCAGGATCGGATTCGGCGCGCCCGCCAGGAGAATGCGCGTGAAGCCGTCCGGGTGGAGCCGGAAGTCGGTGAAGACCATGGCCGCCTGGTCGGCGACCGCGGCGCCCGCAATGCTGTCGGTTACGAAGCCGCAAGCCTCGACCTTGGCGTCCACCAGCGCGATGTGCGTGGCCGCGATGGCCTGGCCGGGCAGCTTGGCCAGCCAGTCGGGCGGCAGGTGCGCGATGGCGGGCCGGGCGAAGGGGTGGTCGGCGTCCACGTCAGGTGCGAGGAAGTTCCAGCCCGTGAATTCCGTGTGACGCTCAAAGCGCAGGCGGAAGGCGCCGAAATCGGCCAGGAACCAGTTCGCCCCGGGGCGCGGCGGCACCACGCCGTGCCGCGCGCAGAGCACGGCCAGGTGCGCGTCCTCGGCCTCGCGGTCCGGGCTCACCATGGCGAGGCGCGAAAGCCGCGCCGGCAAGTGGATCGGGATGGCCGGCCTGGCGTGCAATTCGCCGGCCAGCGCCTCGCGCTGCGGGTGGGTGGGGAAGGTCATCGGCACGAACCTAGAGCCTGATCGGCTGTGGTGGAATCACCAAGGTGTCGATCCACCCTGGTTTCAACTTTGCGGCGTGCTGCGCGCGCCGCGGGGAGTGTGGCCTCGTCACGCCGCCGGCGCTGTGCAAGCTTCGCGTCCCGTGGAAAATGGAACGCATGGACATTCGCGACATCACCGCCGCCGACGCGCCCGCCCTGCTGGCCCTGAACAACAGCGAGGCCGAGGCCGTCAATGCCCTCACGGCCGACGTCTTCGACGGGCTGCTGCGCAACGCCTACGCGGCGCGGATGGCGGCCGATGGCTCGGGTTTCCTGATCGCCTTCGACCACGCCACGCCGCCGCAGGGTCCCAACCACGCCTGGTTCACGGCGCGAGAGAGCTACTTCGTCTATGTGGACCGCGTGGTGGTCGCACCCGCCGCCCGGGGCCGCGGCGTCGCCACCGCGCTGTATGACGACGCCGCCCGGATCGCTCGGCTGGACAAGATCGCGCTCATGGTCTGCGAGGTGAACCTCGAGCCGCTGAACGCCACCAGCATGGCCTTCCATGAGCGCCGGGGCTTCACCATTGCGGGCGAAACCACCGACCATCGCTACGGCAAGCGCGTTCGCTACCTGCGCAAGCCCATCTGATCAGTTCATCTGCACGCCGGCGATGCGAACAAGCTCCGCATGGCGGGCGGTTTCCGCGGCGATCAGGTCGCGCAGGCGCCCGGGCGTGCCGCCCCCATCCAGTGCCATGCCGGCCGCCTCAAGCCTTTGGCGCGCCGTCTCATCCGAAAGGATGTCATTGGCCAAGGCGTTCACCCGCGCCACCAGCGCGGGCTCCGCGCCGCGGGGCAGCATCAGGCAGAACCAGGTGCCGAAGGCGAGCCCCGCCATGCCCAGCTCGGTTGCCGTGGGCACCTCGGGCAATTGCGGCACCCGGTTGTCCGCCAGCACCGCGATGGCCCGTACCCGTCCGGAGGTGACCAGCGGCCTGGCCGCGGTGACCAGGTTGAACATCGCCTGGATGCGGCCAGAGATGAGGTCCGTCACCGCCGCCGACGGCGCCGTGTAGGGCACATGCGTCAACCGGGTGCCGGTGCGCGAGGCGAAGAGTTCTGCCGCGAGATGCATGGAGGAGCCATTGCCGGTCGAGCCGTGGTTGATCTGCCCGGGGTTGGCGCGGGCGTGGGCGGCGAACTCCTCCAGCGTGCGGGCCGGGAAGTCGTTGTTGACGATCAGGATGTTCGGCACGCTGCCCAGCAGGATCACCGGCACGA
>JBHYDO010000014.1:0-30819 GCA_051860645.1 Roseococcus sp. | reverse complement strand
GGAGGTTGGTCCCGCTCTCGGGCGGCAGATGGTGGGCCAGGGCGCGCGCCAATCCCTCGGGCGAGGCCAGGCGGTCGACCAGGGTGCGCTGCATCTCGGCCAGGAAGGCGGGCGGGGCGCCGCGCAGGCGGGTGCCGGTGATCTCCGCCAGGCGCGCCTCGATGCCGGGGCGAAGCTGGGTCCAGTCCACATGGCTGGTCAGCAGCGCGGGGTCGGCCCGCTGCACCGCGGCGGCGAACTGCACGGCCGAGGCGATCGGCGAGATGAGGTAGAGGCCGAGCAGCGCCGTCATGGCCAGCGTCGCCCGGCGCAGGCCCCAGCCGCGCGGCCAATGCAGCAGCCGGGCCAGGCCGCGCGGCCGGGCGGCGGTGGCCGGTCGCGCCAGTGCCGGCGTGGTCTGTGCCGGCGTGGTCTGTGCCGCAGCTTCCGGTCCAGATTGCGGTGCGGTGTCGGGCGCCGAGAGCGTGCCACCCATGGCAATGCGGGCCGAGGGACCGGCCGCCCTGGCCTGCACCGGCGGCCTGGGGCTGCGGGCCGCCATGCGGGCGTCGTACTCGTCCCACACCTCGTCCCAGAGCGAGCGGCCCGACCGGGCAAGCGCCGTCACGTCGGACCACCCAGGGTCTGAAAAGCCATGCCGATCTCTCCACAAGAAGTTTGTCTCTTGCAGCGGGATTTAGCGGCTTGATCCTGAGGAGATCGTTAACGGCGTCTCGTTTCTGCGACGCTGGAGACGATCCAGCCCTCCATCTCGGCGAAGGCGCGCCCCAGCGCCTCGCTCATCGCCGCGGCCTGGACGAGGCCAGCATCTTCCGCGTTGGCGCGCGCCAGCGGGGCCGTGGCGGTGAAGCTGCGCTGCGCCACCACCCTCGCCTCGGCCAGCCCGCCCGATTCGCGCAGCAGCAGCGCGGCCACGCTGGCGCGGGCGGTGCCGGCGCCCGGCAGCGCCTCGAGCGCGGTAAGCTCGGCCTCCAGGATCAGCGGGGTGGCCAGCCGCGTGCCTGGCGCGGCGACGGCGGAAAACCCGCCGCCGGCAATGAGCCATTGGCGCAGTGCGGCCTCGGCCAGCTCGGCCGGGGGGGCCAGCCATTCCTCGTAGAAGGCAATGTCCAGCGTGCCGTCAGGGCGTATGCGGCGCAGCCCGCGTACCTCCTGCCCCGGGGCGGCGCGCAGCGTGCGCAGCAGCAGCACCTGGCCGGTGTTGCGCACCTGGGGCATGCCGGGGGGGCGCGGGGGCGACAGCGCGTGGCGGCGCGTGGGCACGAAGGGGCGGTCCGGCAACACCGAGCAGCCCCCCAGCGCCACCAGGCCGAGCAGCGCGGCCCGCCGGGGGGTTGGCCGCGGGGCGGTGGAAATGCGGCGCGTCATCGGGGCGGTGGCGCGCCGAAGAGGGTCTGGGATGGAGAGCGGCGCAAGGCTTCGGTGGTCTCCCGCAGGTTCGAGGTGGTGGCACTCAAATCGCGCAGGATGGGCGCCAGTTCCGACTGCAGGTCGGTGGTGGTGCCGCGCGCGGCGCGCAGCGCGGCCTGGATCTGCGTGATGGTGGCCGGCAGGCGTTGCGTCGTTTCGCGCAGGGCGCCGGCCGTCTCGGTCAGCGCCGAGAGCGCGCCACGGAGCTCCTCGCCTTCCACGATGCCGCGTGTTGCCGAGCTGGTGGCGCGCAGTTCCGCCATCAGGGCAGGAACGTCGCTGGCGGCGACCACGTTGCGCAGGTCGCGGATCAGTTCCTGCGCCTCGGCCACGGCGGGGCCCAGGTTCACGCCCTGCGCCATGGTGCGCAGATCGGTCAGCAGCCCGTCCAGGTTCCGCACGAAGGCCGCGATGTCCACGTCCTGCAACTGCCGCATCACCTGCTCCAGCGTGTTCTGCGCCTGCGCCACGGTGGAGGGGGTGGAGGGGATGAAGGCGTAGAGCGGTGTCCAGGGCAGCGTCGGGATGGGCGAGCGCGCGGGGTCCACGAAGTCCAGCTCGATGTAGACCACCCCGGTGATGCCCTGGCTGGCCAGCCGGGCGCGCAGCCCCTGGGCGACCACAGCGGCCGTGTTCGGGATCTCGCCGACGCGCGACAGGTTCACGGCGAAGCGCGCCACGACCAGCTGGAAGGCGTCGGCATAGGGCTGCCCCTCGGGCCGGCGGTATTGCGCGGAAGCGAGGCCGATCTCGGTCACGCGCCCCACGGAGACGCCGCGGTAGCGCACGGCCGAGCCCACCTCCAGCCCCTGCACGCTCTCGCGCAGGTAGGTCTCGAACAGCGCGTCCTGCGTGGAGACGCGGTCGCGCGTCAGGAACAGGACGAAGCCGACGGCGAGCGCCAGGCCGGTCAGCACCAGCAGGCCCACGGAGAACTGTACGCGGCGGGACTGGGGCATGGGTCAGACCCCCGCCCGCGCCTCGCGCCGGAAGAAGGCGCGCACGGTCGGGTGCTCGCTTTCGTCGCGCAGGCGCTTGGGGTTGCCCTCGGCGATGAGGCCGCGGGCCTCCTTGTCCAGCATGATGCAGCGGTCCCCTATGGCCAGGATGGATTGCAGTTCGTGCGTCACCACCACGAAGGTGGTGCCGGTCTCCCGTGCCAGGGAGAGGATGAGTTCGTCGAGACCCGCGGAGGTGATGGGGTCGAGGCCGGCAGAGGGCTCGTCCAGGAACAGGATCTCGGGGTCGAGCGCCATGGCCCGCGCGATCCCGGCGCGCTTCAACATGCCGCCGGAAATCTCCGCGGGCAAGCGGTCGGCCGCGTCGCCCAGCCCCACCAGGCCCAGCTTGGACATGGCGATGAGGCGGCGGGCCGCCTCGGGCAGCCTGGTGTGGGCCTCGATGGGCAGCATGACGTTCTCAGCGAGCGTCAGGCTGCCGAGCAGCGCGCCCGACTGCCACATGACGCCGATGCGCCGCAGCAGGCCGCGGCGGGCGGCGCCCTCCAGCTTCGCCATCTCCTCGCCCAGCACCGTCATGCTGCCGGCCGAGGGCGGCATGAGGCCGATGAGCAGCTTCAGCAGCGTGGACTTGCCGCAGCCAGATCCGCCCAGGATGACGAAGACCTCGCCGCGATGGACCTGGAAGGTTACGTTCTCGAACACCGTGTTGGCGCCGAAGCGCATGGCGACGCCTTCCGTGGTGATCACGGGGGCGGTGATGACGTCCTCGCCCGCCATCACCAGCCCAGCCGGAAAAACAGCACGGCGAAGAGGCCGTCGAGCACCACCAGCGCGACGATGCCGCCCACCACGGCCGAGGTCGCGGCATCGCCCACCGCGCGCGGCCCGCGCCCGGCGGACAGCCCGGCCTGGCAGCCGATATAGCCGATGACCAGGCCGAAGCAGGCGGCCTTGCCCAGGCCGCCCGCGATGTCGCCCAGCGACATCCATTGCACCAGCTGGTTCATCACCGCCGTCGGCGGGAAGCCCAGCAGCCCCATGACCATGCCCATGCCAATGAGGCCCGTGATGTCCATCACCAGCGCCAGCACCGGCATCACCAGCATGGCCGCCAGCACGCGGGGCAGCACCAGCCAGGCGATGGGGTCGAGGCCCATGGTGCGCAGCGCGTCCACCTCCTCGTTCACGCGCATCGTGCCGAGTTCGGCCGCGAAGGCCGAGCCGGTGCGGCCGGCCAGGATGACGCCGGCCAGCAGCGGGCCGAGTTCGCGCGTGAGCGAGATGCCGACCAACTGCGGGATGAAGATCTCCGCGCCGAACTGCCGCATCGGGATGGAGGACTGGAAGGCCAGGATCACGCCGATCAGCACGCCCAGCAGCATGCAGAGCGAGAAGGCGCGGGTGCCGGCCTCGTCCAGGTGGCGCAGCACCTCCACCCAGCGCAGGCGCCAGGGGCGGGGCACGAGGGCGGCGGCGGTCATGGTCGTCTCGCCCAGGAAGGTGAGGCGGCCGTGCAGGTTGCGCGCCATGCCCAGCGCGGCGGCGCCGAGGCTGGTGATGGGGCGAAAGGGAGGTGCCGCCTTCGGTGGGCGGGGCGTGCCCAGCCCCGAGCGGAAGCGGCGCAGCACGCCGGCCGCGCCCTCGTCGGCGGGGTCGCGCCATTCCGCCTCGGGGCCGGCGGCCGAGACCAGCAGGGCGGCGCCCGCGGAATCGAGCGCCGTGACGCCGCTGGCGTCGAGCAGGATGGGCGCGTCGCCCCGGGCGGCCTTGTGCGCCTCCGCCCAGTCGCGCGCGGCCTCGGCGGCGCCGAGCGCTCCGGTGAAGCGCAGCCGGTTGGTGCCGCCCTCGGTATCGGCCTGGAAGGTCATGCGCCGGCGAGCCGGGGCGGGGCGGGGCGGCCGATCAAGCCGGGTTCCGCGTGAGGGCGTGCATCAGCACGGCGGTGGCGGCGGCGACGTTCAGGCTTTCCACCAGGCCGCTGCCGGCCAGCGTCACGCGGGCCTCGCAGCAGGCCAGCACATCGGGCGAGGGGCCGGATTCCTCGTTGCCGAGGACGAGCGCGATCGGTTTGCGGCGGGGCAGCGCCTCGGGCGCCATGCCGCCGCTGGGCACCGCGGCCGTGATGAGAAGCTGGCCGGAGAGGCGCTTCAGCAGGCTGGGCAGGTGTTCGGCGCGGAAGACGGCCATGTGCTCCAGCCCGCCCTCGGCGGTGCGGTAGGCGGCGTCCGACAGGTCAGCCTGGCGCGGGTCGTCGGAGAGGATCATGGCCTTGGCGCCGAAGAAGGCCGCGCCGCGGGCGATGGCGCCCAGGTTGTGCGGATTGCCGATGCCGTCCAGCACAGGCAGCACGGGCCCGGTGAAGAGGATGGCGGGCGGTGGCGAGGGCATGGGCAGCGCCCGGCGCGGCTCGGCCAGGGCCACCAGGCCACCATGGTGCTCGGTGCCGGCGATGCGCGTGAGTTCGTCGTCCAGCACCTCGCGGTACGCCTTCTGGTGGCGGGCCAAATAGCGGCAGAGGGGGCCCGCCACGGGGCGGCGCTCGGCGAGGTAGTGCAGGCGGATGACGGCCTCGGGCCGGCGGATGAACAAGGCGCGCACGGCGTTGACGCCGCAGATGCGCTGCGGTTCCGGGCGGCGGGGAGCGCGGGGCTCGGCGCCCCAGTGCTCAGGCGTCGGCGAGGGCATGAAGCTGGTCCAGCAGGGCCCGCGGGACGACGATGCCCTCGGCGGCGGCGGCTGCGCGCAGGGCTTCCCGCCGGGCGCCGGGCAGGCGCACGCCGCCGTCTTCCAGCATGGCGGCGATGAGGGTCTCCACGCGGTCCAGGAAGGCGGCATGGCCGGCCAGCGCGCCGGGGTCCACCACCAGCAGCGCATGGCCGAGGCGGGGCGGGTTGGGCGAGGGCGCGAAGAAGCTGTCGGCCTCGAAGCCGAAGGCGGCGGCCCCCAGGGAGACGCAGAGCAGCTCCACCACAAGCGCGAGCGCGGCACCCTTGGTGCCGCCCATGGCCAGCATGGCGCCGTCCAGGGCGGCCTTCGCATCCGTGGTGGGGCGGCCCTCGGCGTCGAGCGCCCAGCCCTCGGGGATGGGGCGGCCTTCCTTCGCGGCGACCATGATCTTTCCGCGGGCGACCTCGGAGAGGGCCAGGTCCACCACCAGGGGCGGGCCATGGCGGCGGGGAAAGGCGGCAGCGACCGGGTTGGTGCCGAGCAGCGGTCGGCGGCCTCCCGGCACCGGCATGGCATAGGGCGAGTTGGTGAAGGCGAGGGCGACGAAGCCGCATTCCGCGAGGCGGCGCACCGGCAGGGCCATGGCGCCGGCATGGTGGCTGTTGGTGATGGAGATGAAGCTGACGCCGTGTTCGGTGGCGCGGGCCTGCGCCTCGGCCTCCGCCAGCGCCAAGGCGGGGTAGGCCAGGCCATTGCCTGCGTCGACGAGCGCAACGCCGCCGCGCTCGGTGCTGACGCGGGCGATGGCCTGGCCGTCGGCCCGGCCCTCGCACAGGAAGGCCGCATACATGGCGACGCGCGAAAGGCCGTGGCCGCCCTGGCCCTCCGCCTCGGCGCCGACCAGGGCGGCGGCGGTGAGGCGGGCCATCTCGGGGTTGGCGCCCGACGCGGAGAGGGCGCGGGCGGCCAGGGTTTCGGCTTCGCCGAGGCTCAGGCGGGTCTTTTCATTCATGCGCTTCCTTCAAGCGCGGATGGGCCGCCACGTCCATCATCGAACTGTGTCAGGCATCCACGCGGATGTTCGCCTCGCGGATCAGCTGGGCCCAGCGCGCGACCTCCTGGTTCATGAAGGTCCTCGATCGGTCGGGCTCCCAGCCCAGCACGTCGAAGCCGCCATCCTGCGCCCGGCGCTTGGTCTCCTCGTGCTGGATGGCGAGCTGGGTGGCGCGGCTGATCTCGGCGAAGGCCGGCGCGGGGACGGCCGCGTTGGTCAGGACGGCGGTCCAGTTGGTCATCGTGAGTTCCGGCGCGCCGGCCTCGGCCACGGTAGGCACGTCGGGGATCAGGCGGTGGCGCTCGGAGCCGGTGGTGGCCAGGGCCCGCAGGCGGCCACCCTGGATCTGGCCCAGGCATTCCGGGAGGTTGGACACCATCAGGTCGAGATTGCCGCCGGCCAGGTCGGTGACCGACGGCGCGCCGCCGCGATAGGGCACATGCGTGATCTTGTCGCCGGCGCGGGCGGCGCGGCGGAACAGCTCCAGCCCCAGATGCGGCGGCGAGCCATTGCCCGAGGAGCCGCCATTCATGTTGCGGCTGCGCGCCTGCTCCATGAGTTCGGCCAGCGTGCGGGCGGGGTTGTTCACGTTGACGACGACCACGAGCGGCAGCGAGCCGAGCACGGACACCGGGGCGAAGTCGCGCATGAGGTTGTAGGGCGCATTCGGGAACAACGAGACATTGACCGTATGCGTCATGGTGATGGCGAGAAGGGTGTGGCCATCGGGCGGGGATTTCGCGGCGGCGTCGGCGCCGATCAGCGCGTTGCCGCCGGCCCGGTTCTCGACCAGCACTGGCTTGTTCCAGGTGTCCGACAGGCGCTGGGCGACCAGGCGCGCCATGATGTCGGTGAGGCCGGCGGGCGGGAAGGGCACGATGTAGCGCACCGGGCGATCCGGGAAGGACTGGGCGCCGGCCGTGAAGGGCAGGGCAGCGAGCGGCAGGGCGGCAATGGCCGCGCGGCGGGACAGGGACATGATTCCTCCATTTGCGGCCCTTCGGGGCCGCCTTGGCCTGAGCATGGCAGGGGTGCGGGGATGCGCCAAGCCAAAAGGCTTTCGTCCTTGCTGGCGTGGGTGGAGGATGCGCGGTGGAGGACCATCCATGACCCTGCCCTTTCCCCTTCCTGAAGCCTCGCCCGTCGAGCTTGGCCTGGATCCCGTGCGGCTCGAGGCGCTGTGCGCGCGGGTCGCGGCCGATATCGCGGCCGGCCATCATCCTGGCGCGCAGCTGGCCATAGCGCGGAACGGGCGGCTTGCGCTGCACCGCAGCTTCGGCGAGGCGCGGCCCGGCGTGCCCGCTACGGCCGAGACGCTGTGGCTGCTGTATTCCAACACCAAGGTACTGACGGCGGCGGCGCTGTGGCTGCTGGCCGAGCACGGCGCGCTGCGCCTGAGCGATACGGTGGCCGAGCACCTGCCAGGCTTCGAAACCGGCGGCAAGGGCGGCATCACCTTCATCGAACTGCTGACGCACCAGGCCGGCTTCCCGAGCGCCGAGGTGCCGCCTGAAGCCTGGGAGGATGCGGCGCGGCTGCGCGAGGTGGTGTGTGGCTTCAGCCTGGAATGGGCGCCGGGCAGCCTGGTGCGCTATCACCCGGCCTCGGCGCATTGGGTGGCGGCCGCGGTGATCCGCGCCGTGACCGGCGAGGACCACCGCGCCTTCCTGCGGGAGAACATCATCGCGCCGCTGCGGTTGGAGGGGGAGCTCTTCGTCGGCCTGCCGGAGGCGGAGGTGGCGCGCGTGGCGGACATGCGGGACGTGGACGGCACGGTGCGGATGCCCGAGGGCGGCATGGCCCATCGGGCGGCCGGCGTGCCTGGTGGCGGCGGCTACGGCACGGCGCGCGCCATGGCGGCCTTCTACCAGGCGCTGCTGGCCGGTGGCGCGCTGGCCGGCGGGCGCATCCTCTCGCCACGGACCGTCGAGTATGCCGTGCGCAACCACACGGGCGACCGGCCGGACGAATACAACGGCATGCCGATGCACCGCGGGCTGGGGCCGCATCTGCGCGGCACGACACCGGCCATCCGCGGGCTCGGTGCCATCGCGCACCCGTCCACCTTCGGGCATGGCGGGGTGGGGTCGTCCTATTGCTGGGCGGACCCGGCCTCGGGGGTGAGTTTCGCCTTCCTGTCGAACACGCGGCAGAGCGAGGAATTCCACGGGCCGCGCATGGACACGCTCAGCACCATGGCGCACGCCGCCATCATTTCGTGAGCAGGCGGACGATCCCGTCGAGCTGGTCGAGGTCCTTGTAGGAGAGCACCACCTGGCCGCCGCGCGGCCCATGCCGGATGGCGACCTTGAGGCCGAGATGCGCGATGATCTTCTGTTCGATCGCGCGGGTGTCGGCATCGGTGCGGGGCGCGCGGGGGGCGGGCGGGATGTTGCGGCTGGCGGCCAGCGCCTCGGCCTGGCGGACATTCAGGCCGCGGTCCACCACCTGGAGGGCCAGGCCCACCGGATCCTTGGCGGTGAGCAGGGCGCGGGCATGGCCGGCCGTCAGCGCGCCCTCGCGCAGCAATTCGCGCACGCGGTCAGGCAGTTGCAGCAGGCGGAGCGTGTTGGCGACGTGCGGGCGGCTCTTGCCCACGGCGCGGGCCAGCGCGTCCTGCGTCAGGCCGAACTGCTCGACGAGGCGGCCATAGCCCTCGGCCTCCTCGAGCGGGTTGAGGTCCTGGCGCTGGAGGTTCTCCACCAGGCCGGCGGCCATCGCTTCACGGTCCGACAGGTCGCGCACCAGCGCCGGGACCTCGTGCAGGCCCGCCGCCTGGGCGGCGCGCCAGCGGCGTTCGCCGCCGATGATCTCGAAGCGCTGCCCGCGGCTGGACTTCAGCGGCCGCACCAAGATGGGCTGCAGCACGCCGTGTTCGCGGATGGAACCGGCGAGTTCATTCAGCGCCGCCTCGTCCATCGCCTCGCGCGGCTGGAAGGGGCCGGGTTCGATGGACGCGATGGGGATGTGCCGCAGACCGGGTGCGTTGCCGGTGGTGCTGGCGGCTGCGGCGTCGCCCAGCAGGGCGGAGAGGCCGCGGCCGAGGGCGGGAGGCTTGGTCATGCGCCGGCCTCCTGGCGGAGCCGCGCGCGGTGGCGGCGAAGGAATTCGGCGGCGAGGCGCGTGTAGGCGTCGGCCCCCGGCGAGCGCGGGTCATACAGCGTGACCGGCAGGCCGTGCGACGGTGCCTCGGAGACGCGGACGTTTCGCGGGATGACGGTGTCGTAGACCTGCTGCTTGAAGAAGCCGCGCACGTCGTTCTCTACCGCCTCGGAGAGGTTGTTGCGGCGGTCCAGCATGGTCAGCACGATGCCTTCCAGGCGCAGCGCCGGGTTGAAGCCGCCGCGCACGCGCTCCAGCGTCTGCATGATTTGCGACATGCCCTCCAGCGCGTAGAACTCGGCCTGGAGCGGCACCATGACCGCCTCGGCCGCCACCAGTGCGTTGAGAGTGAGCAAACCTAGCGAGGGCGGGCAGTCCAGCAGCACCCAATCCACCCCTCGCAGCCGTTCTCCGCCGGCGGCGATGGCGGTCTTGAGGCGGGCCTCACGCCGGGAAAGGTCGGCCAGTTCCAGCTCCGCCCCTGCCAGGTCCTGGTCGGCCGGGATGAGGCTGAGGTTGGGCACGGATGTCGGGCGCATCACCTCGGCCAGTGGACGGCCCTCGATGAGGAGTGCGTAGCTACCCGCGCCACGATCCGCCCGCGCCACGCCCAGGCCGGTGGAGGCATTGCCCTGCGGGTCCAGGTCAATGAGCACGACCTTTTGCCGCGCGGCCAGGGCGGCGGCCAGGTTCACGGCCGTGGTCGTCTTGCCCACGCCCCCCTTCTGGTTGGCGAGTGCGAGGATCCGCGGCGGCGTGGGGTCAGACTTCAGGGCGAATCTCGCTCAGCCGGAAAATGGTGGCGGCGGCGTCCGTCCGGCTCGCGAACCGCTCGACCTGCATAAACCAATGCGGCGCGGCGGCCGTCAACTCCGCTTCGGCCGAACGGCCCTTTGGAAAGACCGCGACGCCGCCGGGCGCGAGCAGGCGTGCGGCGTTTGGCAGCAGTTCCGCCAGCGGTGCCAGCGCCCGGGCGGTGACGACCTGCAGGGGCGGCAGGCGGACAGCTTCGATGCGTTGCGGGTGGACGCGGACATGCGGCAGGCCCAGCGCGCGTGTGGCCTCTATCAGGAAGGCGGCCTTGCGGCGGTCCGATTCGACGAGGTGCGTCTCCTGCGCGCGGCCGATGGCCAGGACCAGGCCGGGCAGCCCGCCGCCGGAGCCAAGATCGGCCAGCGGCCCGTCCGGCAGCAGCGGCAGCAATTGCCATCCATCCAGCACATGGCGCTGCCATAGCGTCTCCTCCGGGGCGGCGGCCACAAGGTTGATCTTGCGGTTCCAGTCCAGCAGCAGGCGCAGATAGGCCCGCAGCCGCGCCTCTGTTTCACGTGAAACAGGATGCTCCGGCGGGGGCTCAGGCTGTTTCACGTGAAACACGCTTATGGCGGCGAAGGTGGACGGCCAGCGCGGCCAGCGCCGCCGGGGTGATGCCGGGCAGGCGGCCGGCGCTGCCGAGGGTGGCGGGACGGGCGCGGTGCAGCCGGTCGCGCATTTCGTTGGAGAGGCCTGCGATGGCGGCGAAGTCGATGTCGGGTGGGATGGCCAGGCCCTCCTCGCGCTGCAGCATCTGCCGTTCGGCCGCGTGGCGGTCGAGGTAGGGCGCGTAGAGCGCCTCGGCTTCCAGATGGGTGCGCACGCGCGGGGTCAGTTCGCGCAGCCAGGGAAACAGCACTTCCAGCCGGGCGCTGGCTGCCGCGGGCAGTGCCAGCACGTCGAACAGACTGCGCCAACGGCCATCCTGATTGATGGAGATGCCTGCCGCCAGGTATTGCGCCGGCGTGGCACCCTCGGTGCGGGCGCGAGCCAGGGCGTCTTCGGCGGCGCAGGCGAAGGCCTGATGCGCCGCCGCGCGCGCTGGGCCGATGCAGCCCCAGGCCAGGCCATGCGCGGCGAGTCGCATGCCGGCATTGTCGGCCCGCAGGCTGAGGCGATATTCCGAACGCGCCGTCAGCATGCGGTAGGGTTCGCTGACGCCATGCAGCGTCAGGTCGTCCACCAGCACGCCCAGATAGGCCTCGGCGCGGGAGAGCGTGGCCGGCACATCGCCGCCACTGGCGCGGTGCGCCGCATTCGCGCCGGCCAGCAGGCCCTGGGCCGCCGCCTCCTCATAGCCGGTCGTGCCGTTGATCTGTCCCGCCAGGAACAGTCCCGGCAGGGCGCGGCATTCCAGCGTCGGCCACAGCGCGCGGGGGTCCACATGATCGTACTCGATGGCGTAGCCGGGGCGCAGGATGGTGGCGCGCTCCAGCCCCGGGATGCTGGCGACGAGCGCGACCTGCACCGTCTCCGGCAGGCTGGTGGAAATGCCGTTGGGATAGACCGTGTGGTCGTCCAGCCCCTCGGGCTCCAGGAAGATCTGGTGCCGCGGCTTGTCGGCGAAGCGCACCACCTTGTCCTCGACCGAGGGGCAGTAGCGTGGCCCGACGCCTTCGACGTGCCCGCCATACACGGCCGACAGGTGCAGGCTGCCGCGAATGATCTCATGCGTGCGTGCGGTGGTGTGGGTGATCCCGCATTCCACCTGGCGATTGGTGATGCGGTCGGTCATCCAGGAGAGCGGCTCCGGCTCGGCATCGCCGGGCTGCATCTTCAGCGCGGCCCAGTCGATGGTGCGGCCATCGAGGCGCGGCGGAGTGCCGGTCTTCAGCCGCGCCAGTGGCAGGCCCAGGCGTTCCAGCGCCAAGGCCAGCCCCACCGCCGGGGCCTCGTCCACGCGGCCGGCCGGGATGCGGCGCTCGCCGATATGGATCATGCCGCGCAGGAAGGTGCCGGTGGTGATGACCAGGGCGCCGCACCGGATGCGACGGCCCGCGCCTGTCAGCACGCCCGCCAGCCCGCCTTGCTCCAGCAGCAGGTCCTCGGCGGGGTCACCCAGCACTTCAAGCCCGGGCGTCTCGGCCAGCAGGGCCGCGACGGCCTGGCGGTAGAGCTTCCGGTCCGCCTGCGCGCGTGGGCCGCGCACGGCCGGCCCTTTGCTGCGGTTCAGCAGCTTGAAATGGATACCGGCGGCGTCGGCGGCGCGGCCCATCAGCCCGTCCAGCGCGTCCACCTCGCGCACCAGGTGGCCCTTGCCGATGCCGCCGATGGCCGGGTTGCAGGACATTTCGCCCAGCCGGGCCGGATCATGCGTCAGCAGCAGGGTGCGCGCGCCGCAGCGCGCTGCCGCCGCCGCCGCCTCGCAGCCGGCATGGCCGCCACCCACCACCACCACGTCGAAGCTTATGTCGAACATGCGCGGGCTATAGAGCAGATCGGCACTGGCTGACATCAGCCTTTGGCCGCGAAGCGAGCCGCCGGCGCTACTTGCCGATGCAGAACTCGCCGAAGACGAGGTCCAGCACCTGCTCCACATCCACCCGGCCGGTCAGGCGCGACAGGCCCCGCAGCGCGCCCCGCAGCGCCTCCGCGCGGAGTTCCGGCAGCGCGGCGACGGGCAGCCGGTCGAGCCATTCCACCGCCTCGCCCAGCGCCGCGCGGTGGCGCGGGCGGGTGAGGCCGGCGGCGTCCGACAGCCCGGCCCGCGCCTGCACAGCCACCTCCAGCGCCGCGCGCAGCGCCGGCAGCCCTTCGCCGCTCCGTGCCGAGACGGCCAGTGCGCCCGGTGGCGGCGCCCCCGGCAGGTCGCTCTTGGTTGCGACCAGCAGCGCGCCGGGGCCCCGCAGCGCGAGCGTGGCAGCGTCCGGCGCCGCGTCGGCCGCGAAGGCCAGCAGGCGCAGATCGGCCGATTCCGCACGGGCGAGGGCACGGCGCACGCCCTCCGCCTCGATGTCGTCGGTGGTTTCGCGGAGGCCGGCTGTGTCGGCCAGCGTCACCGGCACACCGCCGAGAACGAGGCGCACCTCCACCACGTCGCGGGTCGTGCCGGCGCGGGCGGAGACGATGGCCGCCTCGCGCTCGGCCAGCGCGTTCAGCAGCGAGGATTTTCCGGCGTTGGGCGCGCCCAGGATCGCCACCGCCACGCCCTCGCGCAGGCGTTCGGCGCGCGGTGCCTCGGCCAGGAGTGCCACCATCTCGTCGCGCAGCGCCGCGGCGTCGGCCGTTACCTGCGCGTCGAGGTCGGCGGGAAGGTCCTCCTCCTCGAACTCGATGAAGGCCTCCTGGCGCGCCAGCAACCGCGTCAGCCGCCCCGCCCCGGCCGCGTGACGCGCGGCCAGCCCGCCCTCGGCCTGGCGCAGGGCCTGGCGGCGTTGCGCCTCCGTCTCGGCCGCAATCAGGTCCGCGATGCCCTCGGCCGCCGTCAGATCGAGCTTGCCGTTGAGGAAGGCGCGTCGGGTGAACTCGCCCGGCTCGGCCGGGTGCAGGCCCAGCGCCACCAGCGCATCGGCCACCGCCGCCACCACGGTCGGGCCGCCATGCAGGTGCAGTTCCGCGCTGTCCTCGCCGCTGTAGGAGGCGGGGCTGGGGAACCACAGCACCAGGGCCTGGTCCAGCACCACGCCGCCATGGCGCAGCCGGCGCAGACTGGCAGGGCGCGGCGCGGGCAGCGGGCCGGCCAGCGCGGCCAGCGCCGTGCCGGCCCCTGGCCCCGAAAGCCGCATCACCGCCACCGCCGCCCGCCCCGCGCCCGAGGCGAGGGCGAAGATCGTCCTCACGTCTTCGCCGGCGGCACGTCCTTCTCGGTCAGCATCAGCCGCGTGGCCCGGCCGCCGGCCACCAGGTGCGCGGTCAGGATCTCCTCCACATCCTCGTTCGTTTCGGCGCGGTACCATATGCCTTCGGGGTAGATCACCATCGTCGGGCCGAACTCGCAGCGATCGAGGCACCCCGCCATGTTCACGCGCATGCGCTTGAGGCCAAGCTCCTTCGCGCGGGCCTTCATGTAGTCGCGCAGCTTCTCGCTGCCCGCCGCGGCGCAGCTTCCCCGCCGGTGCCCGTCCGGGCGCCGGTTGCAGCAGACGAAGACATGCGCTTCGAAATAGGGCGGGGGGTCGGCCTCGGCCATGGCAAGCTCCTGCATTCCACCCTTCATGTAGCGATGGTGGGCGACGGCGCCCAGGGCAGCGTGGCCACCGCGCAAATCCCCCGCTTGACGCCGCCCCTCGCCCGGTGCTGCATCCCCCCATCACTGCAACTTTGGGAAACATGCCTCAGCTTTCGCTGATGACACCGCTGGGCGAGATCACCCTCTCCGAGGATGAGGGCACCATCGTCGCCCTCGATTGGGGCCGCGGCCGTGACCAGTCGGCGACACCCCTGCTGCGGGAGGCCCGCGACCAGTTGCAGGACTACTTCGACGGGCGCCGCCTCCACTTCCAGCTTCCGCTGGCCCCGCATGGCACCCCCTACCAGCGCCGGGTCTGGGCCGCCCTCACGCGCATCCCGCCCGGCGAGACGCGCAGCTATGCCGACATCGCGCGCGAGGTGGCATCGGTGCCCCGCGCCGTGGGTCAGGCCAATGGCGCCAACCCCATCCCCATCCTCATCCCCTGCCACCGCGTTGTGGCGGCGGATGGATCGCTGGGGGGCTATTCCGGCCTCGACGGCCCCGCCACCAAGCGTTTCCTGCTCGCCCACGAGGCGCGCAACCTCAACCCAGGAGCTTCCGCCCCGTGAACCACAGCATCCGCATCCATGAGCATGGCGGCCCTGAGCAACTGGTGTGGGAGGAAGTCCCCCTCCCCTCGCCCAAGCCCGGCGAGGCGCTCGTCCGCCACAAGGCCGTCGGCCTCAACTTCATCGACGTCTACTTCCGCACCGGCCTTTACAAGCTGCCGCACATGCCCGCCACCATCGGCATGGAGGGCGCCGGTATCGTCGAGGCCATCGGCGAGGGCGTGACCGAGGTCGCGGTCGGCGACCGTGTCGCCTATGCCTCCGGCCCCGTAGGCGCCTATGCCGAGGCGCGCACCATCAAGGCCGACCGCCTCGTGAAGATGCCCGACGCCATCGGCTTCGAGGAAGGTGCCGCCATGATGCTGCAGGGCATGACGGCGCAATACCTGCTGCGCACCACCTACCGCGTGAAGGCCGGCGAGACGATCCTCGTGCATGCGGCCGCCGGCGGCGTCGGCCTCATCATGTGCCAGTGGGCGAAGCACCTGGGCGCCACCGTCATCGGCACCGTCAGCACCGAGGCGAAGGCTGAACTCGCTCGCGCGCACGGCGCCGACCACGTCGTGCTGACGGGCGAGGACCTGCCGGCGGCCGTGAAGAAGATCACCGGCGGCGCGATGCTGCCCGTGGTCTATGACAGCGTGGGGCGCGATACCTTCATGCCCTCGCTCGATTGCCTGGCGCCGTTGGGCTTCATGGTCAGCTACGGCAACGCCTCCGGGCCCGTAGGGCCGATCGACATAGGCATCCTGGCCGCCAAGGGTTCTCTGTACCTGACGCGACCCACCCTCGCCTCATACACCACCAAGCGCGAGGATCTGGTAGCGGTCGCGAACGACCTGTTCGACGTGGTCGCCAGGGGAGCGGTCAAGATGAACATCAACCAGCGCTATGCCCTCAAGGACGCGGCCCAGGCGCACCGCGACCTCGAGGCGCGCAAGACCACGGGCAGCACCGTCCTGCTGCCCTGAGGCCCGTCACGACAGAGCGCGGCGCGCGGCGCCTCAAGACTCCGCGCGCCGAGCGGCGCCTCAAGACTCCGCGCGCCGACCGGCGCGACGCAACACCGCGCAAAGCCGCGAGAACATCAACCAGAATGCGCCATGTCCCGGCGCGTCCTCGGCGCGGCCATTCACCAACGGTTCGCCCCGGCGCAGAAGGCCCAGCCGCGCCTCGACGCGACCACGCATATTCTCCAGGAAGGCATCGGTGGCGGAGAGATACTGCTCCAGCACCTCCGCCGTGATCTCGATTTCCGCGCTGGCGCGGCCGGCCGAGGTGAAGCGCTTCAGGCCACGTGTCTCCGCCAGAAGGGTCAGGTGCAGCCGATGCAATTCCGTCAGGTGGCGGGTCAGCCGCATGCGGGCCTCCCTTGCCTCCTCCGCCGTGGCATCGCGATCCATTGCATCCTCCTGTGCCGCGCAGCCTGCGCCAGGAGGCTTAATGAAGCGTTATGATCCGCCCCTTCGCACGGCGGAGAATGCCCGCCCTGCCAGCACGACACCAACGCAACAGCCAGCGGGGCCAGCGCCATGCTCATCGTCTTCAGCGGCCTGCCGGGAACGGGGAAGACGACGGTCTCGCGGGAACTCGCGCGCCGCCGGCGGGCGGTGCACCTGCGCATCGACGTGATCGAGCAGGCCATCCGCAATGCACAGGTCCTGGCGGGCGAGGTCGGGGCCGCGGGCTATGCCGTCGCCAATGCCCTGGCCGAGGCGAACCTGCTGGCCGGGCTTCCGGTCGTGGCCGATTGCGTGAACCCCGTGCCGGAAAGCCGTGCCGGGTGGCAGGCGGTCGCGGCCCGGGCGGACGTGGCGCTGGTGCAGGTCCTGGTGGTGTGCTCCGACCCTGGCGAGCACCGGCGCCGGGTGGAGCAGCGTGCCTCCGACATTCCCGGCCTCATCCCGCCGGACTGGCTTTCGGCCAGCCGGCATGGGTTCGCGCCCTGGACCGGACCGCATGTCCTCCTCGACACGGCGGTCCTCAGTCCCGACCAGGCGGTGGCGGCCATCGAGGCGCACCTGGCCGCACGCGGCGGGTGACCGCGCCGCGCGCCCTACCGCAGCACCTCGAAGAAGCCCGTCTCCTCGTCCATCCGCCCGTGCTCCTCCGTGCGGAAGTCGTAGCGCGAGACGATGCCCATCAACCGCCCCTGGTCCACCACGGGCAGGTGGCGGAAGCCCCCATCATTCATCAGGCGCAGCGCCTCGATGGCGCGGTCCTGTGGGCCGAGGGTGGTCGGGTTGGGGGTCATCACCTGGCCAAGCGATGTACGGGCGGGGTCGAGTTCGCGCGCCAGGCACAGCACCGCGTCCCGCCCGGTGAAGATCCCGGCCAGGGCGGTCCCCTCCACCACCAGCACCGCGCCCACGCGCCGGCGGTGCATGGCGATGCAGGCTTCCTGGACGGTGGCCCCGGGCGGCATCGCCAGTGGGTCCTGGTGGCGGACCATTTCCGCCATGGTGCGTGATTTCATGTCCGGCCCTCCCGAAAGGCTGTGTACGGGAGGATACCATGACAGAGGTGTGACAGTCTTGCGCTGGCGCAAGGCTACCGCGCGGGACGCCGAAACGGCCGCCACGGCAACCCGGTCCAGGGCGATCACACCCCGGCGCGCCCTTCGCTCAGAGCGCGGCCAGCACCGCTTCGGCGCTGCTGACCTCGAAGGCGCCCGGCGCCTCCACGGCCACATGCGTCACCACGCCATCCTTGGCCACCAGCACGAAGCGCTGCGCGCGCACGCCGAGGCCGCGGGCGGTCAGGTCGAACTCGAGGCCCATCGCCTTGGTGAAGGCGGCGCTGCCATCCGCCAGCATGGCGACATTGTCACCCGTGCCCTGGTCCTTGCCCCAGGCGCCCATGACGAACACGTCGTTCACCGCCACACAGGCCACGGCGTCCACGCCCTTCGCGCGAAGGGCGTCCATGTGATTCACGAAGCCCGGCAGGTGCGTGGCCGAGCAGGTGGGGGTGAAGGCGCCTGGCACGCCGAACAGCACCACGGTCTTGCCGCCGAAGAATTCCTCCGTGGTCACTTCCTTGGGGCCCTCGGCGCTGGCCATCATCAGCTTGGCCGCGGGAATGCTGTCACCGACCTTGATCGTCATGCGGGAGTTCCTCCTGTGCGAAGCCCTCATGTAGAACAGAACCGGCTCCAGGAAAATGACACCCTCGCCGCGGCGGGCTTCCCTGGCTTGCAGCAGGCGCCCCCCGGCGCCATCTCCTCCCCATGGCACAGCAGGACGACCCCTCCACCGACACCCTTGCCGGGCAATTGCTCATCGCGATGCCCTCCATGCGCGACCAGCGCTTCGCCCGCAGCGTGATCTGCCTTTGCGCGCATTCGCCGGAGGGCGCGATGGGCCTCATCCTCAACCGCCCCATCCAGAAGCTCAGCTTCGACGCGCTGCTGCGCCAGGTGGGCGTGGAGGCGGTGCCGCCGCAGCGCGACATCCGCCTGCTGAACGGCGGCCCGGTGGATGAGGGGCGCGGCTTCGTCCTGCACACGAATGAGTGGCGCGAGGAGGGCTCCCTGCCCGTAGAGGGCGGCTTCGCCCTGACCGCGAACGTGGACATCCTCAAGGCCATCGCCGAGGGCGGCGGCCCGCGCCAATGCGTCCTGGCGCTGGGCTATGCCGGCTGGGGCCCCGGGCGGCTCGACGCCGAGATCGCCGAGAACGCCTGGCTCATCGCGCCTCCTGACGAGGCCCTGCTCTTCGACGACGAGCCCAAGACCAAGTGGCAGCGCGCCATGGGCAAGCTGCGCGTGGACCCGAGCCGCATCGTGGGCGCGGCCGGGCACGCCTGACACGCCCGATCCGCGGAGGCGGCACGCCGGATCAGCCGCCCGACAAGCCTCGGGGCGCTACCAGCGCAAGCTGCGCAGCGCCCCCAGCGGCCTCACATGTTCTTCTTCGGCCACGCGCGCCAGCGTCTCCGCCGACGGGTTGTCGCCATGGGCGTTGGCCGTGAGGCCCGTCATCGCCCAGAGGCTGTCCATCCCCGCCGCCGCCGCGCCCGCCAGGTCGGTGTGCGGCGTGTCGCCCACGGCCAGCACGCGCGCGCGGTCGGCCATGTCCAGAAGTTCCATCACCGGGCCATAGACGGCGGCGTCGGGCTTGCCGACCTCGAAGACGTCGCCGCCCCATTCCAGGTAGATGTCGGCCAGGGCGCCGGCGCAGATGATGCGCTCGCCGCCCACCATCACCGCGCGGTCGGGGTTCACGCAGACCATCGGCAGTTTCGCGGCGAAGCAGCGTTGCAGCACCTCGCGATAGGCCTCGGCGGACTGGGCGCCGCGGTCGGGGTCGGGGCCGGTGTTGAGCAGGAAGTCGGCATCCTCGGGCGTCGCGGCCAGTTCGGCGGCGCCGTCCTCGATCACCGACAGGTCGCGCTCCGGCCCGATGTGGAAGGCGCGCGGGCCGAACTTGCGGAACCAGCCCTCGGGCCGCTGCTTGAGCCAGCGCCAGGAGACTTCGCCCGAGGAGATGATGCCGTCATACAGCCCGCGCTCCAGCCCCATCTTGTCGAGCATGCCCTGGATGAACCAGGCGCGGCGCGGGGCGTTGGTGAGGAAGGCGATGCGCTTGCCGCGCTGGCGCAGCTGCGCGAGGCACTCGGACACGCCGGGATAGAGCGCACGCCCGTCATGCACCACGCCCCAGAGGTCCAGCACATAGCCGTCATAGCGGTCGGCGAGCGGCGCGAGGCCCTCGTAGATCTTCATCGTCACGCGTCCACTCCCACGGCGTCGGCCACGCGCGCGAACCCGTCCCGCGCCAGCAGCCCCGCCAACTCCCGCTTGATCCGCCCCACCAGGGCCGGGCCTTCGTAGGCGAAGGCGGTGTAGAGCTGCACCAGCGTGGCCCCGGCCCTGATCTTGGCATAGGCCTCCGCGCCGCTCGAAACCCCGCCCGCGCCTACCAGCACAAGACGATCCCCCGCCAGCCGGCGCACCGCGCGCAGCACCTCGGTGGAGCGTTGGAACAGCGGCGCGCCGGACAGCCCGCCGGCCTCGCCCTTCGCCGCGCCGCGCAATGTCTCCGGCCGCGCGATGGTGGTGTTGGAGATGATCAGCCCCGCCACGCCGGCCGCCACGCAGACCTCGATCAGCGGCCCCAGCGCATCCTCAGCCAGGTCAGGCGCCAGCTTCACCAGCACGGGCTTGCCCAGCGAAGCGGGCGCCACGGCGGCGAGGATGGAGGCGAGCCGCGCCTCGCCCTGCAAGTCGCGCAGGCCGGGCGTGTTGGGCGAGGAGATGTTGATGGTGACGTAGTCGGCCAGCGGCGCCACGGCGGCGCAGAGTGCGGGGTAGTCGCGCTCCGGATCGGCACCCTCCTTGTTCACGCCCACATTGGCGCCCAGCACGCCCGGCAGCGGGCGCGGCAGGGCGCGCAGGCGCGCCAGGTAGGCATCGAGGCCCGCATTGTTGAAGCCCATGCGGTTGATCACCGCACGGTCCTCCATCAGCCGAAACAGGCGCGGGCGTGGGTTGCCGGCCTGCGGGCGCGGCGTGACGGTGCCGGCCTCGACGAATCCGAAGCCCAGGCGCAGCAGGGGCAGGACGGCCACCGCGTCCTTGTCGAAGCCGGCCGCGAGCCCGATCGGGTTGCGGAATGCCAACCCCAGGGCACGCACGGCCAAGGCGGGCCCGTCGGCCGCCGCATCCTGCCCGGCCAGCCCGGCGGCCAGCCCGCGCAGCGCCAGCCCATGCGCCGTCTCGACGTCGAGCAGGCGCAGGGCGGGGGTGAGGGCGGAGGCGAGGGAGGGCGTCATCTCGCGCCGCAGATACCCCAGATCCGCGCGTTGACACAGGGGCAGGCAGCACAGACATGCTGCCCTTCACACGGCGACAAGGAATGGAATGTGAAGGGGCCGGTCATGCTCATGGCCGGGATCGCGTTGTTCGGCGTGCTCGACGCCAACAGCAAGATCCTGTCCAGCGACTACAGCGCGGCCCAGGCCATCTTCGTGCGGCACGCGACCCTGCTGCTGCTGTTGTTTGCGCTGCGCGGGCTATGGCGCGAGGCCGGCGGGTCGCTGCGCACGCGCCACCCTGCCCTGCACGGCATGCGCGCGGTGGCCATGCTGTTCTCCGGCATGCTGTTCTTCCTGGCCTTCCGGCATCTGCCGCTGGCGCTGGGCTACCTGGTGTTCTTCACCGCGCCCTTCCTCACCCTGGTCATGGCCGCGGTCTTCCTGCGCGAGAGCGTGCCGCGCGCGGCCTGGTTCTGGTCGGGCGTGGGGTTTTGCGGCGTCATCATCGCGCTGGTGCCGCAGATCGGCGGGGGGGCGAGCCTGCTCGGGCTGCTCTACGCGGCGCTGGGCACGGTCTGCTACGCCATCAACATCACCATCAACCGCGGGCTTCGGGCCGAGCCGGGGCTGGCGCGGCTGATCTTCTGGCCCTCGCTGCTCGGCTTCGTGGCCATGGCGCCCTTCGCCGCGTCCGAATGGGTGGCGCCCGATGCGCTGGACTGGGCGCGGCTGGTGCTGAACGGCGTCATCGCCGGGACGGCGACGCTGCTGCTGGCCACCGCGTTCCGCCACGCGTCACCGGCGCGGCTGGCGCCCTTCGAGTTCATCGCCCTGCCCTGGTCGGTGGTGCTGGACTACGCCGTCTTCGGCAACACGCCGGGCCTGGCCGTCATCCTGGGCGGCACGGTGGTGGTGCTGGCCTGCGTGATGAGCGAGCGCGCGGTGATCGCGGCGGCGCGCCGGCCGCGTCAGGGGATGTCGCCCGGGAAGGCGTGAACCCCGTTGGCGGCGAGCGGCACATGCAGCGCCCGCCGCACGGCGGCGAGCGGCAGCGGCGCGTAGAGATGCGGGAACAGGCCGGGGCGCGAACTGCCGGCGGCCGGTTCCCAGCGCAGCGCCTCGCCAAGGGCGGCGGCGTCGGCTTCGATCATCCAGAGGTCGGCCTCGCCGGCGCGGTGCTTGGCAGCGGTGGCGCGCAGCTGCGCCGCGGTGGAGAAGTGCAAAAACCCGTCCCGCCGGTCATCGGCGCTGCCGCGGTATTCGCCCAGCGCCTGGGCCTCGCGCCAGTCGGCGCCGCGGATGAGGGTGTAGATGAAAGGGTCCATCCGGGCTGCCTACATCACTCCGCGTAGAAGCACAGCCCGCCCGCCTCCAGACGCGGCACGCGGCCCATGGCCCAGCGCGGCAGGTGCTCCGCCGCGTGCCACAGCACCGCGCCGCCGCTGGCATCGGGCAGGGTGCCGGCCAGGGCGCGGCGGGCCACACGGCGGCAGACGGCCATGGCGGGGTCGGCCTCCGGCGGCGCCAGGAAGCGCGCATGGGCGGGGTGGCGCGGGTGGCGCGTGGGGAACTGGAAGGGCGCCTGCAGCACCGCCAGCAGGGCGCGGGCGGTGCTGGAGGGCGTGGCACCCCCGGCGTAGCGCGCGGCCGCCAGCGGGCAGGCCAGGGCCAGGCGGGCGCGGGTCATGGCCAGTGCCGCCAGCGCCTCCACGGCGCGCGCCGGGCGTTCGCCGGCCTCGGCGTAGAGGATGCGCGCCAGCAGGGCCTCGGCGGCCTCGGTCGCGGTCATGGCGTTGGGGGCGGCGCTCATCGGCCGCGCTCCTGGTCGCGGCGCATGGCTTCGAGCTTTTCCTCGATGCGCAGCAATTGTTCGCTGAGGCGTTGGTCCACGTCGCGGATCAGCGAGAGGGGGACGTAGGTGCGCGCGACCTCCAGCTTGAAGTCGGTCAGGTCCTCGCGGGTGCGGGCCAGCCCGTCCATCTCGCGCACATCGCCCCGGTCGATGCGGCGATCGAGGTCCCGCTTGATGCCATGGACCAGCCACAGCAGCAGGATCGAGACGGGCGCCTCAGCCAAACGGAGGAGCATGTTCGGCTCCAGCTCCAGGATGTTCATGACATCTCCTTGCGGTCGGCGCGGGGCCACCCCACAACGGGGCGGGCCCCGGGCCAGGGATGAGGGTCCAGGGGACGAATGGGTGGATCAGCGATGTGGAACGAGCCGTATCTCGAGACCTGCTGCCGCTCGGCACTGCACCGGCTGACGCTGGTGGCGCATCACGGCCGCCCGCCCGGGCTGAAGGACGACCCCTGCCTGCGGCGCCTCACTGGCATGGGCCTCGCGGAGGCCCGCGCGGATGGTCGGTTCTCGATCACGGATGCGGGGCGGGAGCGCCACGCGCGTGAGATACTCAAGGTGAAGGTGGCGTAGCGCGCCCGGTCGGCGGGGGCGCAGCCGGAGCCGTGAATCGGCCGCGCAAATCAAGTGCCCGATCGGCGGGGGCGCAGCCGGAGCCGTGAATCGGCCGCGCAAATCAAGTGCCCGATCGGCGGAGGCGCAGCCGGAGCCGTGAATCGGCGCCTGCTGCTATCCACCACGCCAGCTCGGCCCGCGCGGGCGCGGCGGCAGGGCGGGCATCCGCACCGGCTCGGCCAGGATGGCGCCGGCCACGGCATCGAGCGCATCGTCGCGCGCGCCCTTCACGTCGGGCCGCCACTCCGCCATTTCGCGCGCGAAGGAGGAGGTCATCACCCCCTCATGCGCGTGCAGGCGGCGCGCGGCCAGAAGCGGGTCGAAGGCGGCGAGGATGCGCTCCGCCTTCGGCCGGTGGCTGGCGTGTTCCACCACCGTGCAGGCGGCCCCCATGCGCGCCATCTCGCGCTTCAGCAGGGCTGGCAGGAAGCGGCCCAGCCCGTTGGTCTCCACCCGCACCACGGGCAGGTGCAGCGCCAGCGCCAGGGCTGCCACCTGGCGGCATTGCTGCGTCGCCGGATCATCGGGCGCATCGGCGCGCTGTGTGATCCATTCGACGCGGTGGATGAAGTGGCGGCTCTCGCCATCCATATAGGTGGCGGCGAGCACCGATCCGTCGCCACCCTTCTCGCGGCCGAAGGCGGGGTCCCAGAAGCCGCCGCCGGACACCATGCGCCGGCCCAGCAGCCACAATTGCGGCCGGCCCTGGGCCTCGTTGTATTCGGTCTCCTCCGCGTAGCGCAGCAGCAGCGCCGGATCGAGCCGCGCAGCGGCGGCCGGCACGGGTTGCAGCAGCATCTGCCGGGCGAAGTGCATGGGCCCGACGCGCCTTCGCAGCGCCTGGATGGCGGGTGCGGGGAAGCGTTCGGGCCAGGCGCTGTGGCCGTCGGCGTCCATGATCGGGATTTCCAGCCGCGTGTAGCCGCGCAGGAAGTCGTCGCCCGGGCGGTAGAGGCTCTCCTCCGTGTGCGGCGTGCCGACGTAGAGGATGGTGCCGCCGGGTGTGAGAATGAACTCCGTCTCGGCCAGGCGTTCGCGCAGCTCGTGACGCTTGCCGGGGCTGTCGCAATTGCCCGGCACCTCCACGTCGTCGCAGATGATGAGGTCCGCCCGGGCGCCGGTGATGTTGCCCTGCAGGCCCTGCGCGAACATGGACGGGTCGCGCAGCGAGGAGGGGCGGGCCACGGTGAAGCGGTCGGTGGTCCAGGCCTCGCCATCCTCGGGCAGCAGCTTCCGGCACAGCGGGTGGCGTTCCAGGATGCGCCGCACATGCGCCACCATGCGCGCCGCGAGCGATTGCTCCGCCGCCAGCACCATGATGCGCAGGTCAGGCTCCCGGTAGAGCGACCAGGCGCAGTGCAGCCCCACCAGCGTGGACTTGCCGCAGCCGCGGAAGGCCATCAGCAGCAGGCGGCGCGCGGTGGCTTCGCCCTCCAGCCAGAGCAGGATGCGACGGTGCACCGCGGGCGTGGTCATGTCCTGCAGGCGGTTCCACAGCCAGGTGAATTCCAGCAGGTCAGCCGGCTTCTCCATTCTGCTCGGGCTCCTCTGCGCTGTCGCGGTCCTGGCCCATCTGGTGGCGGGCCTCGTGCAGGAGGGTGTCGGTCTCGGTGGTGGTCTCCTCGGTGGGGCTCGCGGCGAGCTTGATGATCTGCTCGATGTGCGAGAGCGCCGCCTTGGCCGCCGCGTGCCGCGCGGCGAAGGCCTTGGCGTCCTCCGGCTCACCGGGCCGGTTGGTGCGCAGGAAGGCCAGGTAGTCAGCCGTCACCTCGGCGACCGCATCATCCAGCTTGACGGGAGTGGGGGCCGCGCGCCGGCGCCTCACGACTTCACCACGCGCACGCGCACAGTCCCCGGGTTGATGGTGACGGTCCCGCCGGAGCGGTTCCATATCGTCACGGTGAGAAGATCCTGCGCCCCCACCTGCGCGAGGAACACAAGGGCCGAGGTGGAGAGGCTGTAGGCCGCCTGCGCGAAATCGCCGGGACGGGCACCCGGCAATGGCACGTTCACCGCCGCGCTGCTGCCGGCGCCGAAGGTGCCACCCTCATAGGCCTGCTCGGCGCGCAATTCCCGCGCGCCATGCGGCAGCCCGGGCAGGCCGTGGAGCAGCGCGGGTGACTGCGACGGGTCGCAGCAGAGCTGCATGGCGCGCACCTCATAGTCGGTGCCGATGCGCGCCACGCCGATGATCGCGTAGCCGACCGAGGGCTCCAGCCGCACCGCCTGGAGGCGCGTCAGGTTCGCGTCGCTGAGGTCGGCCGAGCCCTGCCACCAGCGCGCGGTGGCGTTCCACACGAGCGACTGGCCCGAGGCCCGCACGAGTGGCCCGCCACTATCGGTCATGATGTTCATCGCGGCGTCGAAGCACTGGATGACGAGGCGCGGATGGTCGGCGTCCACCGCCAGTGCGAACTCCTTGGTGCGCCGCGCATCCACCACGAAGCCCAGGCCGCGCCCGCCTTGCAGCGTGACGCCCTGATCGCCCAGCGCATAGGCGTCGAGGCCCGGGAAGGCGAACTGCGCCAGCGTCGAAGGTGACCCTCCGACATTGGAGGAAAGGCAGGCCAACCGGTCGAAGCCGGTCTGCGTGGCACTCCAGCGGAAGGCCGCGGCGCGCAGGCTCGGCACGGCGCCGACCACGCGCGCGTATTCGCGGTGCGCCGCCGCCTGGTGCAGCGCCCGCACCACGCTGCCGACACGCGTTGCGCCCGGTGTGTAGTCGATGTCCACGCCATAGGCCTGGCTGGCCCAGACCACCTCGTAGACGTGGTCCTGCGCCCCGCCGGTGTGCCGCGCGACGAAGGGCGAGCAGCCTTCCATCCGCAGCCCATAGGCCATGACTGCGCGGCTGCTGACCTGCGAGAGGAAGGGAATGCCCGCGATGGGCCGCCCCTCCGCCTGCAACTCGAAGGCGGGGCCGAAGAACAGATGGCGGTTGTGCGCGATGTACGCGCCCGGCTCGGCGGAGAGGCGCACGCCGAAGCGGTCCTTGTCCGGGTGCAGCGCGCTGGCGATGGCGAAGTGCCCGCCGTAGTAGCGCATCGAGGTGTTCCACCCCGCCGCGGTCACGGTGTGCAGGTCGAGGCCGATCTTGTTGTTCACGATGCGGCCGAGGAAGATCTGGCTGTCCTCGATGCCGCGCTCCACGCCCTGGGTGCGGATGCCGAGGGTGAAGCCCTCCACCTGGCGCACCTCCACCGTGCTGGCGTCGAGGTTGCGCAGCAGGATGCCGATGTCGCCCTCGTCCTCCCAGTCGCTGATGGTGGCGCGCAGCACGCGCAGCCCCTGGTAGAGCTTGGTGGCGTTGCGCGCGGCATCGCCGTCGCCGATGGTCAGCGCCGCCTGGCCGGAGGGCCCGGCATAGATGATGCTGCCATGCATGGTCAGCCCCACCGCGGCACCGGGCAGCATGAGAGGCATGGTGGTGCGGAAGCTGCCCTCGCCGATGACGAGGTGGCGCGAGGCGGCGGCGGCGGCGTTCATCGCGGCCTGGAGTGCCGGGCCGTCATCGCTGATGCCATCGCCCAGCGCGCCGAAGTCGCGCGCCGTCAGCGTCTCGCCCATCTTGTCCTCCACGCTGCGCGGGATGGCCTGCGGGAAGACGGCGGCGATGACGCCGGTGCGCGCATAGGCCGTGACATTGCCCAGCGCGTCGAAGCCCAGCAGGCGGTCCGCGCGCGCGGCGCGGGCAGGGAGGATGAGGCCCGAGGGCGCCTCGCCCAGGCCCACGCGCAGGCCGGTGCCGACATCGTCGCGCAGCTCCTGCAACCCGGCGACCTGGCGGTCCAGCTCGTCGTTGAGCGTGACGGCGCGCAGCATGCCGTTGGGCTGGAAGTCGGTCGTGCGGTCGATGGTGACGCGGCGGATGATGGCCAGCTGCGTGCCGGTCGCGGGCGGCGCCGTGAACCGGATGGTGCCGCCCTCGGACACGCCAGCCCCCTCGACCGTGAAGCCCGATTGCGCGGGCAGGCCGTCGCGCAACACCTGGATGTCGCGCGTCTCGAAGATGGGGAAGGGGTAGGTGAAGGCGGTCTGCACCCCATCCGCCACGTAGTGCACGCGCGGCGCGAGATCGCCGATGCGGATATGTTCGGACATGACGTGGCTCCTCAATCGAGCAGGCTGCGGACGGCGGTCCCGAAGCTGGGCAGGGCGCGCAGCAGCGAGGTCACCGTGGTGAGCGAGCCATCGGGGTTGAGCAGGGAGGCGCGGCCCGAGGCGAGCCGCGCACGGAAGAGTTCATCGCTGTCGCGCTGGCCGGCCGCCGCATCCGCGCGCAGCCCCTCCTGCACGGTGGCGGCCGAGCCGTCATCCACCGACAGCCCGCCCGAGGCGAGGCGCGCACGCGTGGCGGCGACGGTGCGCGCCAGGCGGTCGTCGCGCGCGCGCGTGTCCGACTGCTGCTGCAACTGGAGTTGCTGCTGGCGCGCGGCTTCCTGCTGCTGCTGGATGTCCACCTGTGCGCGCTGCTGGGCGCGGGCCTGGGCCTGCGACTGCTGCTGCGTGTAGAGGCCGACGCCGGTGGAGGCGAGCGTCGCAAGGGGGGCAAGGGCGGCCATCAGGCGTTCGTCCTCATGTCGGTGGTGACGGAGAGCAGGGTGAAGGCCAGCGGTGCGTCGCCCGTGATGCGCCACAGCGGCCGCAGCGCATCGCGCGACCAGCCAAGGGCCGCGATGCGCGCATCGCCGGTGAAGCGGGGCGGCGGCGCGTCGAACACGGGTGTGTCGAAGCGGCGGAACGGCACGGGGCGCGGCCCGCGGCCGAGATCCACCTGCAAGGACTGCGTCTCCAGCAGGCGGAAGCCCACGCCGACCAGGCGCAGCGGCTTGGCCGCGCCGATCGCGGTGCCAAGGTCCGGCGGCAGCGGTTCCACCTCATGCGCGTAGCGCAGGCCGATCTGCACGGTCAGCGCGGACGGGTCGAGCGTGATGGCGCCGCCCGCGACCAGCGCATTCTCGCGCGGTGCCGCATCGGCCAGCACGCCGACAGTCTCGCCCGACAGGTGCTCAAGCCCGCTCCAGGCGGTGCGCGGCGTGCTGCTGCTGCCCTCCAGCGCGGCATCCAGCATGAGCGCCGTGTCGAAGCGTTCCAGCCGGTGCGTGCCCTGACGTTCCACGACGCAGAACACGCGGCCCTCCACCTCGGCCACGCCGCGGAATTCGCCCTGCGTGTCCTGCCGGGTCCAGGCCGTGACCTGCTCCGCGCGGAACAGGGTGAGGGTGGCGAGGCTGCCGTCCTCCATCACCACGTGCAGCAGGCGCCGCGCCTGGTCATAGGCCATGCCGACGGGCGCGCGGATGAGGTGCGCCGCCACCAGCGCAAGGTCGCTCGCCTGGTAGGCCTGCTGCACGTCGGTGTAGGCGAATTCGTGGATGGAGCTGCCGCTGCGCGCGGCGAAGATGGTGCTGCCATCCACGTCCACCGGCTGCACGATGCGCGCCGCGCTGCTGCCGATGCGCGTCTGCCGCGTGAGCTGGATGGAGGAGGGCGTCAGCGGATCGCCCGTCACCATCCATTCGCCGCCGGTGGTGAAGACCTGCAGGTGCCGGCCGGAGAAGACGGCGCGGATGGCGTTCACCTGGTCCGACACCAGGCCGAACTCGATGCCCTCGTCGTCCAGCCCGCGGCCGCGGTCGAAGTTGAAGATCAGCCCCGACCGCGAGAGCCATAGCCGGTTCGGCAGATCGCGCGAGCCACCGATGACAAGGCGGTCCTGGTGAAAGCAGCTGGAGACGGGCCAGCCGCGCACCGGGCTGAAGGCGGCCTCTTCCCAATCCGCGCTGGCCTCGGTGTCGGGCAGCGCCTCGGCCGGGTTCCACGTGACCTGCGACGCGTTCGGCACCGCCGTGATGATCCCGATCTGGCCGCGGAAGCGCAGCGTGGTGCCCTGGTGTTCCGGCGCGAAGACCGGTGCCGAGGCGCTGAGCGTGACCAGCCCCGAGACCGCGTCCGGCACCAGCGTGATGGTGGCCGGCGCGAAGCGGTAGGTGGGCATGACCACCCATTCCCAACCCGCCACGATCCAGCTCGTGTGGCTGGTGCGGGTGATGCGCTGGGGCGGCAGGTCCGGGTGGCAGATCAGCAGCGTGTCGGCGGACTGCGTGAAGCTGAGCTGCGGCAGCATCGCGCCCGTCCAGGGGCCGGCGCCCTGCGCCACCTGGCCATCGCCCAGGAACACCCGGAAGGCGTTGTGGGTCAGCACCAGCAGGTAGGCCTGCTCGGTGTTGAACTCGAAGGGCACGAGGCGCGCGGGGCCGGGCAGCGTGGCGACATGGCGCAGTCCGGGGCGGCGCGTGATGCCGCCCGTGGGCTGGATGAACACGTTGCGCAGCCGCTTGGCACCATTGGCGTAGGCACGCAGGTCGGCGCGGCCCAGCATCTCGGGCGAGAGCTCGCCGGCGGTGAAGTTGGTCTTGACCTGTCGAAGCTCGGCCATGGGGTCAACCCCGCGCCTGGATCAGCGGGAAGCCTTGGATGGCGCGCGGCGTGGCCTGCTGGCTGTCGGCGCGGCGCGCTTGGCGCAGCTCGCCTTCCGCCTGGCTGAAGAGCATCTGCGCGCGCGTGGTGCTTTCCGTCAGCGGAATGCAGAACTCGGCCGAGAGGCGCGCGACGAGGGCGGCCGCGAAGAAGGCGGGAAAGCTGCTTTCGTGCGGGCGGAAGATGTAGGTCAGCGTCACCTGCTCGGCGTCGCAATGCAGGCGGTCTTCCAGCAGGCGGTATTCCAGGCCGCGCCCGCTGCCGGGCGAGCCGGCGGACAGCGCGCGCAGAAAGCCCGCGGGCAGCTGGAAGGCGTGGCGGAAATCGGCCGTGGGCACGGCGGAGAGGCGCGGCAGGGTGGATTGCCCCGTGGCGAAGCTCCAGGGGTGCGAGGACAGCAGCGCGTCGCGCACGCCCTCGTAGAGCCCGGCGGCGACCTCGGCCTCGCCCGTGCCTTCGTCGAAGCTGGCGATGGTCTGCGCGCCCAGGCGCAGCAGGGCGCGCGAGCAGAGTTCGAGGGCGGTCAGCGCCATCGCGTGTGACTCCGTTTCAAGATGGGGAGGGGCCGCCGGCCTGGGGGTCCAGGCCGGCGGCGGCTGGGGCGCGTCCGATTCACGGCTTCGCTTCGCGAAGCCGATCGGACGCGGGCATCACGCCACTTCGCGGCAGCGCATGCGCACCACGCCGGTGTCGTCCACCAGCACCGCGCCCTGGCTCATCATGCTGTTCACGAAATGCGCGGCGCGGTCGCCGTGCCAGGTGACGTCGGTGACGATCTCCTGCGCCGACGCATGCGCCACGCTGGTGCGGTGGTAGAAGTAGCAGTAGCGCAGCTCGCCCACCTGGGTCAGGCCGCTGTGCGGGATCCAGGTCGCACCCAGCCAGCGCTTGGCCTGGCTGCCCTTCCAGGGCAGGTCGTCCTCGCCCACGAAGGAGGAGTTGGCGAATTCGCTGATGGTCAGCAGCTCGCTCCACTGCTTCCAGCCGACCACGGCGTAGCGCTGGCTGTCGTCGGGCACGTCGGCCTCGCCCATCATCTCGAAGGCGAGCAGGATCTTGTTGCGCGTCAGCCCGTCATTGTCGGTCTGGCCGGACTGCGTGCCGACCGCCTCCTGCGTGGCGGTGTCGAGCGCCGAGATGATCAGCTCATCCGTCTTGCGGCCGAGCGCATAGGCGCCGGCATTGGCCAGCACCTGCAGCTCGTTGATGTTGGTCTTGAGGTCGTCGAGCTTGTCGATCCACTCGCCCGCATAATGGTCCTGCAGGAAGCACTCGACGGCGGAATAGGTGAGGTTCATCACCGGCACCACGCCGTTGCGCGACTTCGAGGACGCGACGCCGCGCCCCACGCGCTGGAACACC
>JBHYDO010000013.1:7828-31145 GCA_051860645.1 Roseococcus sp. | reverse complement strand
GGAACTCGCGCTGGACGCTGAAGGAAAGTTCCTTGGTTTGCGCGTGCACACCCAGGCGAACATGGGCGCCTATCTCTCCACCTTCGCGCCCTGCGTGCCCACCTACCTCTACGCCACGCTGCTGGCCGGGGTGTACACCACGCCTGCCATCTATGCCGAGGTGAAGGCCGTCTTCACCAACACCGTGCCGGTGGACGCCTATCGCGGCGCAGGAAGGCCCGAGGCCACCTATCTGCTGGAACGCCTGGTGGATGTGGCGGCGCAGCAGACCGGCTTCGACAAGCTGGAACTGCGGCGGCGCAACTTCATCCCGACCGACGCCTTCCCGTACCAGACGCCCGTGGCGCTGCAATACGACAGCGGCGACTACTTCTCGACGCTCGACCAGGCGCTGGAGACGGCGGGCTGGCACAGCTTCGAGGCACGCCGCGCCGAGGCGAAGACGCGCGGAAGGCTGCGCGGCATCGGCATCTCGACCTACCTGGAGGCCTGCGGCATCGCGCCCTCGGCCGTGGTGGGTTCGCTGGGTGCGCGGGCGGGGCTCTACGAGGTGGGCGTCATCCGCGTCCACCCGACCGGCTCGGTCACGGTGCTGACCGGCACGCACAGCCATGGCCAGGGCCATGAGACCACCTTCGCGCAACTCATCGCCGACAAGCTGGGGGTCGCCATCGCCAATGTGGACATCGTCCATGGCGACACGGCGAAGATCCCCTTCGGCATGGGCACCTATGGCAGCCGCAGCCTCGCGGTGGGTGGCTCGGCCATGGACAAGGCGATGGACAAGATCATCGCCAAGGGCAAGCGAATCGCCGCCCACCTGATGGAAGCCAGCGTGGAGGACATCGAGTTCGAGCGCGGCACCTTCCGCGTCGCCGGCACCGACAAGACCAAGTCGCTGACCGACATCAGCCTCGCGGCCTACGTCCCGCACAACTATCCGATTGACGAGATCGAGCCGGGGCTGGAGGAGACCGCCTTCTACGACCCGAAGAACTTCACCTATCCCGGCGGCTGCCACATCGCCGAGGTGGAGATCGAGATCGAGACGGGCATCGTCAGCATGGTGAACTTCACCGCGGTGGATGATGTGGGCCGCGTGATCAACCCCATGATCGTGGAGGGCCAAGTGCAGGGCGGCGTCGCCCAGGGCATCGGCCAGGCGCTGCTGGAGGGTTGCGTCTACGACGCCCATGGCCAGCTCATCTCCGCCTCCATGATGGACTACACCATGCCCCGCGCGGACGACCTGGCGCCGGTCAGCGTCGCCACCCACACCACGCTCTGCACCCACAACCCGCTGGGGGTGAAGGGCTGCGGCGAGGTGGGGGCCATCGGCTCGCCGCCCGCCGTCATCAACGCGGTGGTGGATGCGCTGCGCGACCATGGCGTGACGCATGTCGAGATGCCCGCGACACAGGAAAAGATCTGGTCCATCATCCACGGCAAGCGCTGACCCGAACCTTCCGGCCGGTCCCCACGCGCGGGCCGGTCGTCCCGATCCAAGGAGCCACCCATGTACGATTTCGCCTACCACAAGCCCGCCTCGGTGGCGGATGCCGTGAAGCTCCTGGCCGCCGACCCGGACGCCAAGCCCGTCTCGGGCGGCCACACGCTGCTGCCCGCGCTGAAGCACCGGCTGAACAAGCCGTCCTCGCTGGTGGACCTCTCGGGCATTCCCGAAATGCGCGGCATCAAGCGCGAGGGCAATGCGCTGATCATCGGCGCGCTGACCCGCCACGCCGAGGTGGCGACCAGCGCCGAGGTGAAGGCCGCCATCCCCGCGCTGGCCTACATGGCGTCGCATATCGGCGACCAGCAGGTGCGCAACCGCGGCACCATCGGCGGCTCCGTCGCCAACAACGACCCGGCGGCGGACTACCCCTCGGCCGTGCTGGGCCTCGGTGCGACGGTGCACACCAGCAAGCGCAAGATCGCGGCGGATGACTTCTTCCTGGGCATGTTCACCACCGCGCTGGAGGCCGATGAGCTTCTGGTGGCTGTGGAATTCCCGATTCCCGAGAAGGCCGGCTACGCCAAGATGAAGAACCCGGCCAGCCGCTACGTGATGGCGGGCGCCTTCATCTCGAAGGGGCCAATGGGCGTGCGCGTGGCCATCAATGGCGCGGCCGCCTGCGTGTTCCGCCAGTCGGAGATGGAGAAGGCACTCGCCGCCAACTGGTCGGCCGACGCGGTGGCCGGCATCAAGCAGCCGGCCGATGACCTGAACAGCGACATCCATGGCAGCGCCGAATACCGCGCGCACCTCGTGACGGTGATGGCCAAGCGGGCGGTCGCCGCGGCGGGCTGAACCTGCGCGCTTCATTAAGGGGCCGCGCCTCCGACAGGGGGCGCGGCCCTTTTGCTTTTCGCGCACCGCGGGCAAGCTGGCGCGCATGGAACTCGACAACCCCACCGTCATCGCCGAAGCCCGCGCCGTCTTCGACCGCTACGAGGACGCGCTGATGAACAACCGCACCGAGACGCTGAACGAGATCTTCTGGGCCGACCCGCGCACGGTGCGCTTCGGCATCACGGAAATCCTCTACGGCATCGAGGCCATCCGCGGCTTCCGCGCCTCGGTGAAGGCTTACGCCCAGCGCGTGCAGCGCCGCGTCCACATCACCAGCTTCGGCCAGGACTTCGCCTGCACGCATCTGGAATATGAGCGCGTCGGCACCGGGCTCATCGGGCGCGAGACCAAGATCATGGTGCGCCTGCCGGAACTCGGCTGGCGGGTGGTGTCGGCGCATGTCTCGCTGCTCGCAGGCCAGGATCCGGGGCGGGTTTGATGCCCACCGATTCACGCCTCCAGGCCATGCGGCCCTCCGGCGACCGGGGGCGGGCATGACCCACGTCGCCATCATCGGCGGCGGCATCATGGGCGCCTGCGCGGCCCTGGCCGCCCAGCGCGAGGGCTTCGCCGTCACCCTCATCGAGCCCGAGGCGCCGGGCGGCGAGCAGGCGGCCAGCTACGGCAATGGCTGCTGGCTCAGCCCCGCCAGCGTGGTGCCGCCCGCGCTGCCCGGCCTGTGGCGCAAGGTGCCGAAATTCCTGATGGACCCGTTGGGGCCGCTCGCCATCCGCTGGTCCTATTTCCCGCGCGTGGCCCCCTGGCTGGTGCGCTATTTGGCCTCGGGCTGGACCGAGGCGCGGGTGATGCGCACCGGCCACGCGCTCCGCGCCCTGGTGCGCGGCGCGCCCGAACTGCACGCGGCCCTGGCCGAGGAAGCGGGCGTGGGCCACCTGATCGAGCGCCGCGGCCTGCTCTACATCTACCCCTCCCGCGCGGAATTCGAGGCCGAGGCGCTCTCCTGGCGCGTCCGCGCCGAGACCGGCGTGAAGTGGCTCGAACTGGACGAGGACGAACTCCGCCAGCGCGAACCCGAGCTCGACCGCCGCTACCGCTTCGCCGTGCTGGTGGAGGAGGGCGGCCATTGCCGCGACCCCGGCGCCTATGTGGCCGCGCTGGTGTCGCTCGCCGAACGCCAGGGGATGCGGCGTGTGAACGCCCGCGCCACAGGCTTCCGCATCGAGGGCGGCCGCCTGCGCGCCGTGCTGACCGACCAAAGCGAGGTGCCGGCCGACCGCGCCGTGATCGCGGCCGGCGCCCGTTCTCGCGCCTTGGCCCGTGCCGCGGGGGACGACCTGCCGCTGGAGAGCGAGCGCGGCTATCACGCCATGGTCGAGGCGGCGGCGGTCGGCCCGCGCACGCCGATGATGCCCTCCGACGGCAAGATGAGCGTGACCATGACCGACCGCGGCCTGCGCTGCGCGGGCCAGGTGGAGATCGCGGGCCTGGACGCCGCGCCCAACTGGAAGCGCGCCGAGATCCTGCGCGACCACCTGCTGCGCAGCTTCCCCGGCCTGCCGCGCGACCTGCCGGCCGAGCGGGTGCGGTTCTGGATGGGCCACCGCCCCTCCATGCCCGATGGGCTGCCCGTGCTCGGGCCCGCGCGCGCCAGCGCGGACATCCTGCACGCCTTCGGCCATGGACATGTCGGGTTGGTTTCGGCCCCCCGCTCGGCCGCGCTGCTCGCCGCCCTGCTGGCCGCCCGCCCGCCGGAAACGGACCCCGCCCCCTACGCGCCTGCGCGTTTCGGATAGCGCGCTTTTCCCGTGCATTGCACCGCGGACAGTGCCATTGTTACGCGCCGGCCTAGCATCCCGTTCGGCCGCGGCGTGATTATGGGTTGAAGAGAAACGTGTCTGACGATTATTCGCCTGATGGCGGCGAGGGCGGCCTGATCGAGGCCAAGGTGAAGTGGTACAACGGGCGGAAGGGGTTCGGCTTCGTGCTCGGGCCCGATGGGCAGGACGTGTTCTTCCACGCCTCGGCCCTGACCGAGGCCAATGTGGACCAACCCGACACCGACGATATTCTGGTGTGCGAAATCGGCTCGGACCGTCAGGGCCGGCGCCTGGTGACGCGCATCACCGAACTGAAGCGTGGCCCCGGTGGCGGCGCGGGTGGTGGCGGCGCGCCGCGCGGCGGCTTCGGGGATCGCCCCCCGCGGCGCGACTTCGGCGACCGTCCCCCCCGGCGTGACTTCGGCGCCCCTCCCGGTGGCGGCTATGGCGCCCCCAGCGGTGGCTTCGGCGACCGTCCCCCCCGGCGCGACTTCGGCGCCCCCGGCGGCGGCTTCGGGGATCGCCCCCCCCGGCGTGACTTCGGTGGTGGTGGCGGCGGCTTCGGCGGCGGCGGTGGCGGCTTCGGCGCGCCGCGCGGCCCCGGCGGCGGTTTCGGTGGCGGTGGTGGCTTCGGTGGCGGCGGCGACCGCGGCCCCCGGCGCAACTTCGACGAGGGCAGCGGCCCCGTCTATCCGCTGAACGGCACCGTGAAGTGGTTCGACCAGGTGCGCGGCTTCGGCTTCGTGACGCCGGAAGATGGCGGGCAGGACGTGTTCCTGCACTCCTCGGTGCTGACGCGCGCCGGCCGCACTGATCTGCAGCAGGGTGAGAAAGTCTCGCTCGACGTGCGCGACGGCCAGCGCGGCCGCCAGGCCGTCGGCATCAAGTAAACGCGTCGCCCCGCGCGGACATCGAGGCCCCGAGGCGCAAGCCCCGGGGCCTTTTTCGTGCCGGGGCCTTTTCGTAAAGGTGTCCCCGCATGACGTCGCCCGCCGACAGCGTCATCGCGCTCTACCAGGCGCACGCCGACGCCTTCGCCGCGCTGCGCGGCCGCGACCTGATGGAGCGCGCTTGGCTGGACGCCTTCCTCGCCGCCATGCCGCCCGATGGCCGCGATGTCCTGGACCTCGGCTGCGGCAATGGGCGGCCCATCGCGGAGTATCTCATCGCGCAGGGCTGCCGCGTCACCGGCGTGGACGGCGCCGCCGCCATGACGAACCGCGCCCGCGCGGCCTTCCCCGCGCATCGCTGGATCACGGCGGACATGCGCCGCCTGCCGCCGCTCGGCCGCTTCCACGGCGTGCTCGCCTGGCACAGCTTCTTCCACCTGACGCCCGAGGCGCAGCGCCCGATGCTGGCCGCCTTCGGCCGCCTGGCCCACCCCGGCGCCGCGCTGATGTTCACCAGCGGCCCGGCCGAGGGCGAGGCGATCGGCCGCTTCGAGGGCCTGCCGCTCTACCATGGCAGCCTGGACCCCGCGGACTACGTGGCACGGCTGCGGGAAGCGGGGCTCGAGGTGCTGCGCCATGTCGCGCAGGACCCCTCCTGCGGCCACGCCACCATCTGGCTCGCGAGGAAAGCCCTCGACACCGGTTGAACCGCGCCGGTCATCTTGCCATCCCGCCCGAAGCATTTCGGTTCCGGCCAAGCCTGCCCTACACTCCCCCGGACAAGACAGGAGACCCCCAAGATGCGCCGTCGCTCGCTCCTCGCGCTTCCCCTTCTCGCCACGCCCGCCATCGTGCAGGCCCAGGCCGCGTGGCCGACCCGTGGCATCACGTTCATCGGTGGCTTCCCCAATGGCTCGGGCGTGGACATCTACCAGCGCCGCCTCGCCGAGCCGCTGGGCCGCGCCCTCGGCCAGCCCATCGTGGTGGACAACCGCACGGGCGCGGGCGGCAACATCGGCTCCGACCATGTCGCGAAGGCCCGGCCCGATGGCTACACCTTCTACTTCGGCACGGCCGGCACCCATGCCATCAACGCCAGCCTCTACCGCACGCTGCCCTTCGACGTGGTGCGTGACTTCACGCCCATCGCGCATCTGGGCGACGTGCCGAACCTGATGCTGGTCAGCCCCGAGCGGCGCCCGCAATACACCGACTGCCAGACGGTCATCGCCGCCGCCCGCGCCCATCCGGGCCGGCTGAACTTCTCCAGCACCGGCAACGGCGCCTCGACCCATCTGGCCGGCGCGCAGTTCAACGCCGTCGCGGGCGTGGACATCACCCATGTCCCCTATCGCGGCCAGCCGGGCGCGGCGCTGGCCCTTCTCAGCGGCGACGTGGACGTGTTCTTCAACCAGACCGGCCCCGGCATCGGCATGGTGCGCCAGGGCCAGGCCCGGGCGCTGGGCGTGACCACGGCCGAGCGCATCCCGAGCCTGCCCGACGTGCCGACCATCGCCGAGGCCTGCAACCTGCCGGGCTTCGTCAGCACCACCTGGTATGGGCTGTTCGGCCCGGCCAACCTGCCGCCCGCCATCGTGGAGCGCATGTCGAGCGAGATCACCAGGATCCTGCAGACGCCCGAGTTCCGCGCCTGGCTGGTGGACAACCAGGGCATCACGCCCCCCACCGTCTTCACCCCGGCCGAATTCGCCGCCATCCAGCGCCAGGACATCGCGCGCTGGGCCGAGGTGGTGCGGGTCTCGGGCGCGCGGGTGGACTGAGCCGCGCCATGCGGCGCCGCGCGCTGGTCCTGGGCGGGGCCGCCCTGGCCTGGCCCGCCCTGGCGGCGGCCATGCCCTTCTACCTGCATCGCCCGGCGGGCTGGCGCCCGGGCGGGAAGGTCGTCGCCGTGCTGCACGGCGTCCGCCGCAACGCCGCCGAGTATCGGGACGCCTGGGCGCCCCATGCCGAGGCGCGGGGCTTTCTTCTCGTGTGCCCGGAATTCTCCCAGGCGCGGTTTCCCGGCGCGCGCGCCTTCAGCCAGGGCAATGCCCGCGCGCCCAGGGCCGAATGGACCTTCGGCGCGCTGGAGGAGGCGGTGGACGCGGCCCTCGGCGCCTGTGGCGACCGGGCGGGACGGGACTTCGCGCTCTACGGGCACTCGGCGGGCGCGCAATTCGTCCATCGCCATCTGCTGCTGACGGGCGCGCCGCGGGCGCGGCGCGTCGTCATCGCCAATGCCGGCTGGTATTCCTTCCCCGACCCGGAGGTGCGCTTCCCGCATGGCCTGGGCCGGATCGCCGCGGACCCCGCCGCCCTGCGCGCGGCGCTCGCCCGCGACGTGGTGATCCTGCTGGGCGAGGCCGACACCGACCCCGCCCACCCCAGCCTTCGCCGCGACGCCGCGACCGACCGGCAGGGGCTGAACCGTCTGGAACGCGGCCGCAGCTTCTTCGCCGCGGCCGAAGCTGCCGCCCGGGCGCAGGCGATCCCCTTCGGCTGGCGGCTCGTCACCGTGCCGGGGGTGGGACATCTCAACGCCGAGATGGCGTTGGCGGCGGCCCCGCTGCTGGCCTGAGTGCGCGGACCACATTCCACTGGACGTCGCCTGACATGTCAGTGATAATCGCAGCACCATGTCGCTGCTCCTGCCCATCGAGGCGCCGCCCTCCCTGACCGAACAGGCCGTCGCCGCCCTGCGCCGCGACATTCTCTCCACCCGCCTCGCCCCCGGCGAGACCATCTCCGAGGCCGGTGCCGCCCAGCGGCTCGAGATGGGCAAGGCGCCGATCCGCGCGGCCCTGGCCCGGCTCGCGGAGGATGGCCTCATCCAGGCCGTGCCGCGCCGCGGCTGGATGGTCAGCCTCGTCACCATCCGCGACATCCATGAGGTGTTCGACCTGCGCCTGCTGCTGGAGCCCGAGGTGGCCCGCCGCGCCGCCGGCCGCGTGGACACGGTGATGCTGGCCCGCCTCGATGCCGTCTGCGCCGAGGGCTATGACTGCGCCGATGCCGAGAGCGCCATGTGCTACCTCGACGCCAACAAGCGCTTCCATGTCGCCATCGCCGAACTCTCCGGCAATGGCCGCCTCGCGCGGCAGATCGACCGCCTGCTGGACGAGAGCACCCGCATGCTGGTGCTGGGCCTGCGCCGGCGCGACCGCACCATGGAAATGGCGCATGAGCACCATGTGCTGGTGGAGAAGCTGGCGCTGGGCCAGGGTGCGGCCGCGGCGGCGCTGATGCACGAGCAGGTCGCGGCCAGCCGCGAAATGGTCCTGGCCGCGCTGACGGCCCCCGATGCGATGACGGCGGTGTAGCCCCATGAACGTGATCCTTCCCCTCGAGACCTCCCTGGACCGCATGCTGGCCGATGTGGCGCTGGCCGCACGCACGCCCATGTCGCGCCGCCACGTCGCGGTGGCCGAGGCGCTGGCGCCCCACATGGACGACCCGCGCCTGCTGTCGGGCCGCGACTGCCCCTGCTGCCCGGACCGCTATGTGCGCCATCTGCTGCACGCCGACCCCGCGGGCGAATACGCCGTGGTGGCCCTAATCTGGCGCCCCGGTCAGATGTCGCCCGTCCATGCCCACCGGACCTGGTGCGCGCTGGGCGTCCACCAGGGCGTGCTGAGCGAGCATTACTACGCCCCCGGCGCGCTGCCGCGGCTGGATGCCGTGCACCTGCGCCGTGCCGGCGACACCAGCCACGGCCCGGCCGACCCGGACCTCATCCACCGCCTGGCCAATTGCTCGGCCGAGGTGGCGGTCTCCATCCATGTCTATGGCGTGCCCTTCGAGGATTTCGGCGACCAGGTGAACCTCATCCTGGGGTGAGGTTGCGCCGAGGCCCGCACGCCGGCCGGGGCAGCCGGCGGGGGGCATCGCTCCCTCGGTGGCCGGGCGGTTCCGGGATTGCCCTGGCCTGTCGTCCGGCCGCCGCACGGCGCGCCCGGTTTTTCTGGACATCGCGGTGCCCGCGGGCGCATGAAGGAGACCATCGCCGGGGGTGGTGCGTCCGCCCCTCCGGCATCGCCATGATGGGCACGGCCCTCACCGGTAAGATAGTAAGATCGTAAGATGGTAAGGCAGCCGGCTTGCGGCCGACGCAGGCCGCCCGCCCCAAGCCCCGCGCCGCGCGCGGCCAAGCCCCACGCGCGGAAAGGTTGACCCGGAAGGCCGCCCCGCGTCTCCTGCCCGCGTGACCACCCACCGCGCCCCGTGAACCTGCCGCCCAAGGTCCTGCTGGGCCTGTTCTTCGGCGCGTCGGCCGCCTTCATCTGGAGCGGCCATGCCGTCGTCGCGCGCAATGCGCTGACCGGGCAGGGGCTGCATGTGCTGGACCTGCTGTTCTGCCGCTACATCCCCGGCGCGCTGCTGCTGGCGCCGCTGGCCTGGCGGGAGCGGCATGTGCTGGCCGCACTCGGCCCCTGGAAGCTGCTGGCGCTCAGCGTCACCGGGGGGGCGGTGAACCTCAGCCTCTTCGTCACCGCGCTGCACTTCGCGCCCGCCAGCCACGGCGCCACCATCGCGCCCATGACCGGGCCCGTGGCCGCCGCACTCGCCGCCTGGTGGCTGCTGCGCGAACGGCCGACGCCGGGCCGCGCCGCCGCACTCGGCGTCATGCTGCTGGGCGTGCTGCTCATCGGCTGGGACGGGCTTGGCCTGCATCCGGGCGCCTGGCGCGGTGACTTGATGCTGCTCGGCGCGGGCGCCACCTGGGGGCTGTTCACCGTGCTGCTGCGGCGCTGGCAGGTGGCGGCCATCCCGGCCACGGCGGCCGTCTCGGTGGTGTCGGCGCCCATGGTGCTGCCGCTGTTCCTGGCCTTCCGCGCCGAGGAATTCTTCGCGCTCCCCGTGCCGCTCATCGCCTGGATGGTGGTGGCGCAGGGGCTGCTGCTGGGCGTGGTCTCCATGTTCCTCTTCGCCCGCTGCGTCGAGACGCTGGGCGCCACCCGGGCCGGCACCATCTCGGTGCTGGTGCCGGTGATGGGGCTGGTGATGGCGGCCTTCTTCCTGGCCGAGCCCATCGGCTGGTTCAAGGCGGCGGGCGCGGGAATGGCGGCGGGTGCCATGCTGGTCGCCGTGCTGTTCACCGGCCGCCGGACGGGCTGACCCCGCGCGGGGCCGCGTCCACCGCGACCCAGCCGCTGGTCACATGCGCCACGATCTCCTCGTCCGCCGCGCGCAGCAGGCGCACCTCGCCATAGAGGCTGCGGCCGCGCGGCTTGATCAGGCGCGCATGGGCCAGCACCGCGCCCACGCCGACCGGGCGCAGGAACTGGACGCTGAGGCTGCTGGTCAGGCTGCGGTCACGCCCTTCGCTGATCGCCAGCAGCGCGGCCCACATGGCCATGTCCGCCAGCCCCATGAGCGCGGGGCCGGAGAGGGTGGGGCCGGGGCGCAGCAGCACGGGCATGGGGTCGAGCCGCAGCCGGGCCTCGCCGCCGCCCGCCTCCAGCACCCGCACGCCCCAGGCGGCGGCGAGCGGCAGTTCCGCATGCATGATCGCCTCGATGGCCTGGCTGTCCACGCCTTGCTCCTTCCGTGCCGGTGTTGCGCGCTTAGCATGCAGCCCCAAGCCGCTCGACCCCGGCTGCGGTCCCGGAGCGGCCTGGACGGGCCATGCTCGCGCCCGCAACATCGGCGCTGCAATTCTTTCGGGGAGCAAGTCATGGCGTTGATCTCGGGGCAGGGCGCATGAACGCCCCCACCAGCGGCCCGCTGGCCCAAAAACTGGCGATCGTCACCGGCGGCAGCCGCGGCATCGGGCGCGCCTGCGCCATCGCCTTCGCGGAAGCCGGCGCGGATGTCGCCATCTCGCACCTCGGCGACGAGGCCGAGGCGCGCACCCTGGTCCAGGCCGTCACCGCCCGCGGCCGCCGCGCCTTCCAGATGGAGGCCGATGCGGGGGATGTGGCGCAGATCAACGCCTTCGTGGCGGCGTCGGAGGCCGCGCTCGGCCCCTGCAACATCCTGCTGAACAATGCCGGCATCAACCTGCGCACCCCCTTCGGCCAGATCAGCGAGGCGGAGTTCGACCGCATGCTGGACATCCACCTGAAGGGGAGTTTCTTCACCGCCCAGGCCGTCTATCCGGGCATGGTGGCGCGCGGCGAGGGGCGGATCATCAACATCGCCTCGCAGCTGGGCCTCAAGGGCTCGGCCGGCATCGTCACCTATTGCGCGGCCAAGGCGGGGATCATCGGCTTCACGCGGGCGCTCGCTCATGAGGCGGGGCCGCATGGGGTGCTGGTGAACGCCATCGCGCCCGGCCCCATCGAGACGGACCTCACCCGCTCGCGCGGGCCGGAGTGGAAGGCCGAGATCGAAAGCCGCCTGCCGCTGCGCCGGATGGGCCGCGTGGAGGAAATCGCGGCCACCGCCCTGCTGCTGGCCGGGCCGGGCGGCTCCTATTACTGCGGCGCCTGCCTGTCGCCGAATGGCGGGGACATCATGCATTGAGGCTGCTTTGCCGCCCCCTGCGGCATGAGGGAGGTCGGGCGGCCCCGGCCGCGCGCCCTCAGCCTTGCGGGGTCAGCCTCGCGGGGCCGGCCCGCTCCGGACCAGCGGCGCCAGGTCAAACCCTTCCCGCCGCGCGATGTCGAGTGCCCGCTGCACCTCGGCCTCTTCCATCCGCGGCGTGCGCGACAGCAGCCAGAGCGATTGCCGCGAGGGCGAACCCACCAGCGCCCAGCGATACTCCGGGCCGAGGCCCAGCACCCAGTAGTCGCCGTAGAAGGGCCAGAAGAAGCTGACGCGCAGCCGCGACCCCTGGCTGCCCTCGACCACATAGGCCTTGCCCTCCGCCACGCGGCGGGCGCGGGCCGGGTCGAGCGCGTTCACGCAGGAATTCACAACGCGGATGCGGCCCGCTTCGAGCGGCGCATATTCCGCCGTCACCTCCTCGCAGCGGAGCGTGCTGCTGTCCTGGAAGCGCTGCGGCAGGCGCGCCACCTCGTGCCAGAGGCCCAGGTAGCGCGGCAGGTCCACCCGCTCCACCGTGGCCGGCGTGCCGGGGCCGGGCCGCGTGGCGCCACAGGCCGCCAGCGCCAGCAGGGCGGCAAGGAAGATGGCGCGCATCATCGCAGGGCTCCTTCCGGCCAGGTCAGGCAGTGGTCATGGACGCCGCCCGCCGTCGCGATCCACACCGCGTCCCGCTGCCCCGCGATCACGGTCAGCGCCCGGCGCAGCGCGCGCAGCCGGTAGGGCTGGCCCACGATATAGGGGTGCAGCGCGATGCCCATGACCTGCGGCAAGCCGTCCGCCACCTGGCGCATGCGCTCCAGGAAATCGGCGATGATCAGGTCCGCGAACTGCTCCGCGCCATCCTTGCGGCCGACGATGGAGGGGATGTCGTTCGCCTCCTGCGGGTAGGGGATGGCGAGCAGGCGCCCCGCGCGGGTGCGCATCCACACCGGCTGGTCGTCCATGCACCAGTTGAGCGTGTAGCGGTATCCGGCCTCGGCCAGCAGGTCGGGTGTCACGCGGCTCTCCGCGATCCAGGGCGAGAGCCAGCCGCGCGGCGCGGCGCCCTCATGCGCCGCGATGGCCGCCGTGCTTTCGGCGATGAGCGCGGCCTCCTCGGCTTCCGGCATGATGGATTGCCGCTCGCTGTTGGTGCGGCCATGGCCCGCGATCTCGTCGCCGCGGGCGCGGTGGGCGGCGACGAGGTCCGGCGCATACTCATACATCGCGCTGTTCAGCAGCACGGTGGCGGGCAGGGCCAGTTCGTCGAGCATCTGCAGCAACCGCCAGGCGCCCACCCGGTTGCCGTAGTCCCGCCAGGCGTAGTTCAAGATGTCGGGCTGGGGGCCGCCGGGGGCCAGTTCCGCGCCCAGCCCCTCGCCGAAGGCGAAATGCTCCAGGTTGACGCCGAGATAGACCGCCAGCTTGCGGCCGCCCGGCCAGGAGGCGCGCGGGCGCTGAGCCCAGGGCAGGTAGTCGTAGCGGCCGTGGCTGGGCAGCATGGGGGTCCCCTTCATCTGGCGTTCATGTCGCAAGGGTAAGCTTATCCGGCAAGACATGGCGCTCTCCGCCCGCATCCCTTAAAACCGGCCGGGATGGAATCGCCTTCGAATGGCCGCGCGGCGTCGGCCTGGCTCATGCGGCAAGCGCGCGCCCAGAGGGGGCGGGTGGCGCTGCCGGTCGCGCTTGGCGTGGCGTCCACGCTCTGCGCGGTGGCGCTCGCCCTGATCATCGCGCGGCTGCTGGCCACGCTGCTGGGATTCGCCGGCGGCGGCTGGGGTGACCTCGCGCTGGCCGCCGTGCTGGTGCTGGTGATGGCCGGCCTCGGTATGGCGCAGGAGGCCGCGCAGACCCGCGCCGGCGAGGCCGCCCGCGCCGCGATCCGCACCGCCCTCTTCGCCCGGCTGATGGAGCTCGGCCCCGACGACCCGCGCGGCGTGGGTGAAAAGGCCGCCCTGCTGGTCGACCGGGTGGAGGCGCTGGACGGCTTCTTCGCCCGCTGGCTGCCCGCCGTGATCCTGGCCGTGCTGGCACCCGCCCTCATCATCCTGGCCGCCGCCCTGGCCGACTGGGTCACGGCGCTGGTCCTGCTGGTGATGGGCCTGCTGTTTCCCTTCGCGATGGCCGTCACCGGCATCGGCGCCGCGCGCGAAAGCCGCCGGCAGATGGATGTGCTGGGCCGGCTCTCGGGCCGCTTCGTGGACCGGCTGCGCGGCCTCTCCACCCTCGTGCAGTTCAACCAGGCCGAGGCCGAGGCGCGCCACCTGGGACAGGTGGCCGAGGAGTTCCGCCACCGCACCATGCGCGTGCTGCGGGTGGCCTTCCTCTCCACCACCGCCCTCGAATTGCTGGCGGCCGGCACCATCGCCTACCTGGCCTGGCGGCATGGCGCGCATCTGGGCGCGAACCATCCCGACCCGGTGGCCGCGCTGTTCTGCCTCCTGCTGGTGCCCGCCTTCTTCCAGCCGCTGCGGACCTTCTCGCAGGCCTATCACGAGGCGATGTCGGCGCGCGGCGCGGCGGCGGACCTCGCCCCCCTGCTGGAGGCTGCCGCGCCCGAGGGGCTGCTGCTGGAAACCGTCCCGCCGCGCGTCACCGTGGCCTTCACCGAGGTCGGCCTGCACTATCCGGGCATGCCGCAGCCGGCGCTGGACCGGCTGACCTTCGCCGTCACCCCGGGCGAGACGCTGCTGCTGGTGGGGCCGTCCGGCTCGGGCAAGTCCTCGGTGCTGAAGCTGCTGATGGGCTTCACGCGCCCCACCTCCGGGCGCATCGCGCTGAACGGGCAGGACGCCACGCGTCTGCGGCCCGCCGAGCTGCGCCGCCTCAGCGCCTATGTCGGCCAGCGCGCCCACCTGTTCCGCGGCACGCTGCGCGAGAACATCGCCATGGCGCGGCCCGAGGCCAGCGAGGCCGAGATCCAGCGCGCCGCCGAATCCGCCCGCGTGATGTCCTTCGCCCGCCATTTGCCGCAGGGCCTCGACACCGAGGTGGGCGAGGGCGGCTATGGCCTCTCCGGCGGGCAGGCGCAGCGCGTGGCGCTCGCCCGCGCCTTCCTGCGCGACGCGCCGCTGGTGCTGCTGGACGAACCCACCACGGCACTCGACCCCGGCACCGAGGCCGAGGTGATGGAGGCCATCGCCCGCCTCTGCGCCGGGCGCACGGCCATCATCGCCACCCATTCGACGCAGCTGCGCGGGCTTTCGGCGCGGGTGCTGGAACTTGGCGCGGGCCGCATGGCGGTGACGCATGTGGACTGACCTGTTCCGCGTGGCGCGGCTCTGGCGCTCGCGCTGGCCCATGCTGCTGGCCGGCCTGGGCATCGCCATGTTCTCGGCGCTGTCGGGCATCGCGCTGATGACGCTGGCGGGCAAGGGCGTGGCCGCCGGGGTGGCAGGCGGCGGGCTGATCGGCATTTCCGCCCTGCTGTGGCTGCGCCCCTTCGTGCTGATCCGCCCCACCGCCCGCTGGTGGGAGCGCATGGCGACGCATGACGCCGCCTTCCGCGCGCTGGCCGACACCCGCGTGTGGTTCTTCCGCCGCCTGGCCGAACGCCGGCCGGGCGGCATCGGCATGGGCGGCTCGGGCGACCTGCTGGGCCGGCTCATCGCCGATGTGGACGCGCTGGATCGCTTTTACCTGGGCGCCGTGGTGCCGGCCGCCGGTGCCTTGGCCGCCGTGCTCGCCATCGCCGTGCTGCTGGGCGCCGAGCCCTGGCTGCTGCTGCTGATGGCGCTGCCGTTGCTGCTGGCGCTGGTGGTGCCGCTGGCGCTTGCGCCGGCCACCGCCCGCGCCGCCACCGACGCCGCCGCCCGCCGCGGCGAGATGCGCGCCGCCGCCGTGGACCCGCTGGCCGGCCTCGAGGACACGCTCGCCGCCAATGCCGAGCCCGCCGCCACCGCCCGCCTCGCCGCCGCCGATGCCGCCATGATGCAGGCCCAGCGCCGCCTCATCGGCCGCGGCGCCATGGCCGGCGCGCTGGGCCAGACCCTGACCCAGATGGCGCTGCTGGGCGGCCTCGCCTGGGGGCTCTGGGTGGGCAGCACGGGGGCCGCGCTGGCCGTGCTGGCGCTGTTCCTGGGCATCGCGGCGCTCGAGATGCTGGGGCTGATGCCGCGCGCCGGGGCCGCGCTCGCCACTGCCGGCGCCGGCGCCCGCCGCCTCTTCGAGACGACCGATGCCGCCCCGCCCGTCATCGAGCCCACCACCCCCTCCGCCATGCCCGAGGGGCGGGAGCTGCGCTTCGAGGCCGTGCGCTTCGGCTGGCGCGCGGGCGCGCCGCCGGTGCTGGACGGGCTGGACCTCACCCTCCGTCCTGGTGAGCGGGTGGCGATCCTGGGCCCCTCCGGCGCGGGCAAGTCGAGCCTCGCCGCGCTGCTGATGAAGTTCGCGGCACCCCAATCGGGCCGTATCACGCTGGGCGGGGTGGACATCGCGGCGCTTGCGGCACCGGAGCTGCGCCACCGCATCGCCTATCTCGCGCAGGATGCGCGGCTGTTCGACGACAGCATCGCCGCCAATCTGCGCCTCGCCGCGCCCGAGGCACCCGACGCCGCGCTGTGGCGGGCGCTGGCGAAGGCGGGCGTGGCCGACTTCGTGCGCGGCCTGCCCGAGGGGCTGGAGACCCTTTGCGGCGAGGGCGGTTCGCGCTTCTCGGGCGGCGAGGCGCGGCGCATCGCGCTGGCCCGGGCCCTGCTGCCGCCCGCGGCACTGCTGATCCTGGACGAGCCCACGGCGGGGCTGGACGCCAAGGCCGCCCGCGCCTTCCTGGCCACGCTGGGCACCGCGGCCGAGGGGCGTTCGCTGCTGCTGCTCACCCATGAGTTGACCGGGGCCGAGCCGCTGGACCGCGCGCTGCGCCTCGCCGGCGGCCGCCTGCTGCCCGCCACCGGTTGACGCGGCTGCCGCCTTCCTGGACGGATAGGCGCACATTCCCCCGGAGAGAATCGCCATGCGCCGCCGCATGCTCCTGACCGCCGCCGCCCCGCTTCTGCTCGCGGGCTGCGAGGCCTTCAACGCCGCCACCGGCCGCCGCCTGGAGGACGAGCCGGTGGACATCGTCTTCTTCACCGTGGATGGCGACACGCTGGACGACGCCGCCCGCGCCGTGGTGCGCGGCGCCGCCCGCACCGCCGCCCGCCATCCCTATGCCCGCGTGAACGTGTTCGGCTATGCGGGGCCGGCCGGCGGTGCGGCCTTCAATCGCGCACTCTCCGACCGCCGCGCCCGCCATGTGGCGGATTTGCTGCGCGAATTCGGCGTGCCGGGCGAGCGCATCTTCGTCGTGCCGCGCGGCCCCGTGCCCTTCGAGATGGCGCCCATCGAGAGCCGCCGCGTCGAGATCCGCCTCGCGCGGCAATAAGGGTGCGCGCGCCCGGGGACGTCCTGCGCGAGGTCTTCGGCCATCCCGGCTTCCGCGGCCGCCAGGCCGAGATCGTGGAGCATGTGATGGGCGGGGGCTCGGGCCTCGTCCTCATGCCCACGGGCGGCGGCAAGTCGCTCTGTTTCCAGGTGCCCGCGCTGTGCCGCGACGGGCTGGCGGTCGTCGTCTCGCCGCTCATCGCGCTGATGGAGGACCAGGTGGCGGCGCTGCGCCAGCAGGGGGTCGCCGCCGCCGCGCTGCACTCGGACCTCGATGAGAACGACCGGCGCGTGGTGTGGCGCGGCGTCTTCGACGGCACGCTGAAGCTGCTCTACGTCTCGCCCGAGCGGCTGGCGATGGACGGCATGATCGAGCGCCTGGCCGAACTGCCCATCGCGCTCTTCGCGGTGGACGAGGCGCATTGCATCAGCCAATGGGGGCATCACTTCCGGCCGGAATATCGCGCGCTGTCTTTCCTGCGCGACACCTTCCCCGGCGTGCCGCGCCTGGCGCTGACGGCGACCGCCGATGCGCGCACGGTGGAGGACATCCGCGGGCAGCTGGGCCTGCAGGACGACCCGGTGTTCCGGGCGAGCTTCGACCGGCCCAACATCCACCTCGCCGCCGAACCGCGCGAGCAGGAGCGCGCGCAGCTGCGCGCCTTCCTGCGCACCGCGATCCATGGTACGGGTGCGGGCATCATCTATTGCGGCACCCGCGCGCGGGCTGAGCAGACGGCCGACTGGCTGCGCGCCGACGGCCATGACGCCGCCGCCTACCACGCCGGCATGGACAGCGAGGCCCGGCGCGACGCGCATCGCCGCTTTGCGCGCGGCGACGCCGTGATCATGTGCGCCACCATCGCCTTCGGCATGGGCATCGACCGGCCCGATGTGCGCTTCGTGGCGCATCTGTCGCTGCCGCAGGGGCCGGAGGGCTGGTACCAGGAAATCGGCCGGGCGGGGCGCGACGGCATGCCCGCGCGCGCCCTGCTGCTGTATGGGCCGGGCGACATCGCGCTGGCCCGCCACCGCATCCAGGAAAGCCCGGCCAGCGACGACCAGAAGCGCATCGAGCGCGCGCGGCTGGACGCCATGGTGGGCATCGCCGAGGCTGCCACCTGCCGCCGCCGGGTGCTGCTGCGCTGCTTCGGCGAGGATCTCTCGGAGGATTGCGGCAATTGCGACGTTTGCGCCGCACCCCCCAAGCTCTCCGACGCCACGCTGGCCGCCCAGAAGCTGCTGAGTGCGGCCGTCCGCACCGGCGGGCGCTTCGGCCTGGGGCATCTCGTGGACGTGCTGCGTGGCAAGCTGACGGACAAGGTGGCGCAGCACGGCCATGACCGCCTGCCAACCTTCGGCGTGGGCAGCGACCTGCCCGAGGGCGCCTGGCGCGGCGTGGCGCGGCAATTGGTGGCGGCCGGCGCGCTCGATGTCCGCGTCGAGAACCACGGTGAACTGGTCGCGACCGAGGCCGCCCGCCCCATCCTGCGCGGCGAGCAGCGGCTGATGCTGCGCGAGGCCCGCCCGGGTGCGGCCGCCCTCGGCCCCCGCCACAGCCGCGCCCGCGCCGACCGCGCGCCCGCCGACGAGGGCGACCCGCGCTTCGCTGCGCTGCGCGAATGGCGCAAGGCCGAGGCACGCGCGCAGGGCGTACCGGCCTATGTCATCTTCCACGACGCGACGCTGGGCGAGATCGCCGCCCGCCGCCCCGCCAGCCTCGCGGAGCTGCGGGGCGTCCCTGGCGTGGGCGAGAGCAAGCTGGAGCGATATGGCGCGGCCGTGCTGGAGGTGCTGGCCGGCGCGGCCTGACAGGGGGAGGGATTCATCTTCCGTTCAGGCGCTTGCCTATATCGATCGTGCATGCAACCCAGCGCAGCCGATTGGATGCCGCCCAGTGCCACCCTGATCGCCACGCCTGGCCTTTGGCTGGAGCGCGGCGTGGCCGTGCCCTTCACCACCCCCTCGTTGTTCGGCGCCCGGCTGCGCCAGCGCGACGGCGGGGCGCTGGAACTCCTGCTGCCCAATCCGGCCGGGCGGGAGGGCTGGTTCGTGCTGCCTTGGTCGGCCGCGGTGGAGGCCCATCGTCCCACCCTGGCCGACCTCGCCTTGCTGAAGGCGCTGCAGCCCGGCGCGGCCCCCCTCACGCCCGCCCGGCTGCGCCGTGTGGCGCTCCGGGTGGCCGAGGACGGGCTGGGCGGGCGCGGCCTGCGCCGCGCCGCCGCCGCGGCCCGCGCCGCCACCGCCCGACGCGAATTGGCGCTGCGCGGCCGGCTGGAGCGGCACGGGCCCCGCGCCGCCGGCCATGCGCCGCAGTTCCACGGCCCCGGCCTGGAGCCGGTGGAGGGCGAATGCGTGGCACGGCAGCGCGGCCTCGCACAGCTCGCCATGCTGTTCCGCGAATGGGCGCCGGGCGCCCCCACGGCGGCCGACCAGGTCCGGATGCAGCGGCTTGCCTACCGTGCCGATTGCCTCGCCGAGCCGCTGGCCGGTCTCATCGCCGCCGCGCGTGAGGCACTGATGGCGCGGCTGGGGGAACCCTTCATGCGCAGCACGTCCCTGCCGGAGCTCGCCCGCCCGGACTGGCTGCTGGAAGGGTGGGACGTGCTGGCGGCGCTGCTGCGCGTGGCGTCGGCCGAGGAACGCCTGCTGGTGCTGCGCCGCGCCGCGAGCCTAGTGCCGCCCCTGCCGGAGGAGGTGCTGGCCTGGCCCGGCTGTGCCGGCCTGCCGGTGACCGACGCACTGCCGCTTGGCGCCCCGGGCCTCGCGCCGGGTGGCGTGGCGCGGCTCGAGGCGGGCTTCGCCGCCTGGCTGGAGCCCGCGGCATGACGCTGGCCCCGGGCGACATGCGGCAGCTGGTCCAGGCGGCTCGGCAGGCCAGCGACGCCCAGCTGCTGCGTCTTGTGGCACTGCTCGACCGCCTGCCGGTCCGCGGCGAGGCGGACCGGCTGATCGAGGCCGCACGGCCAAGGCTGCGCGGCCGCATGCCGGAGCGCCCGCTGACCATGACGCGGCTGCTCTTCATGCCGATGGAGGCGCTGCTCCTGGCCCCGCGCGACTGGCGCGGCGAGGCCGATCGCGTGCCCCGCCATGCCATCCTTCCGCTGACCCATGTGCTCCGCACGCGGGAACCTGCCCTCGTGCGCGAGACGGAGGCGGCGCTGGCGGGCCAAAGCGTGGGCCAGCTCACGCTGTGCACCGCCTGGGGTGACCGGCTGTGGCCGGCCGCCGCCGCCGCCATGGCCGCACAGATTGCCGCAGGGCCGCCACCGGGCTGGGTGGAGGCCGGGTTGCCCGCAGCCTGCCATGCCGGGCTCGCCGGCATATGCGCGGGGCTGTGGCGCCACGCGCCCGGCCTGTGGCGACTGCGCCGCGCCGCGGCCGACGGTCCGCCCGAGGAGATGGTGCGCCCGGTGTTCCGCGCCTTGGCCGCCGAAGGCGCCGATCTGGCCGGGCTTGGCGTCTCCGTGCTTCTGCCCCATGCGGCACGGCCCTCCACGCTCATGGGCAGCGTCATGGCGCTGGACCGCGCCCTGGGGCCGGCCGCGGATGCGGCGCTGGACCGCTACCTTTCCGGGGTGGTCCCGCCCGATGGCCTCGCCGATCTGGCGGTGACGGGGGATGCGCTGGCCCGCTTCGTGGCGCTGCTCGACGACCTGGAGCTGAGCGCCAGCCGCGACCGGCCTCGCCGCGCCCAACTGCTGCACACGCTGCGCGCCAGCGCGGCCGAGGCGTGCGCCGACCGCATCGCCGCCGAGGCCGGGATCGGTCTTTGGCAGCCCCTCCAGGCGCTGCTGCGCGCGCCCCAGGTGGACGACGCGGCGGTGGAGGCGCTGGAGGCGCGCGCCTCCGCGCTGCGCGCCCTGACCGAGGCCGGCCGTCGGCTGCAGCCGGGGGGACGGACCGATGGGATGATGGCGCAGACCCTGGGCCATCTGATGCAGGCCGCCTTGACGCTGCCAACCACCGGCATGGGTTTCCGCCAGGCCGACGCGCTGCGGCTGGTGCAGATCCTGGCCGGCCCGCTGGAGGCTGCGCGGCTGCTGCGCGGTTCATCCTAGCTCAGCCGCATGGCTCATCCGCCTGGGCGACCCGCGATGATGGCCGTCCGCCGATGGCGACATCGCGTCTCCGCCGGCCCTCGTCAGCCCGCCCGGCCGGTCATCCCGCGCAGCGCCGCGGCGCGGCCTGCCACCTCGCGGTGGCCGGGCGCCAGGCGACAGGCCTGCGCCGCCAGCAGCGCCGCCGTCTCGGCACGGCCAGCGAGCGCCGCGGCCTCGGCCAGGGCCAGCATGGCCTCGGCCCCGTTGGGCGGCAGCTCGCCGATCGCCGCCTGTTCGGCCGAGAGCGGCAGGCCGCGCGCCCAGTAGCCCTCGCGCCGCGCCTGCATGCCGGCCAGGTGCTGCTCGACGGCGAAGCGCAGGGCCGGCCGCAGCGCCTCGGGCATCGCCTCCAGCGAGGGGCGCAGTGCGCGGGCATGGCTGCGATAGAGGAAGTCCGGCGCATGGGCCGCGGTCTGCGCGCCGTCCCAGATCCGGTAGCAGTAAAGGATCTCGGGCAGGCACTCCACGCGCAGCCCGGCCAGGCTCGCGGCCTGGAGGAATTCCCAGTCCTCGAAATAGGCGCGGTCGCGGGTGAAGCCGCCCATGCGGTCCCAGGCGTCGCGCCGCATGAACATGTTGGCGTCGCCCATCATGTTGGCGAAGGCGCCGACGGGCGGGCAGGGGCCGATGGGCGTCCACAGCCCGGGGCCGGTGGCGCGTGCCGTGGGCGGGCGGCCGCCGCCGTGGAAGGTCTGGTTCTGGCAGGTCAGCACATCGGCGCCGGCGTGCAGGGCGGCGGCGCTGAAGACCGCGACCTCGTCCGGCCAGGCCACGTTGTCATCGTCCATGAAGAGCAGGAATTCACCCTCCGCCGCGTCCACCGCGTGGTGCCGCGTCACCCCCTGCCAGGAATTCTCGGCGTTGCGCAGGATGCGCCAGCCGCGCGCGGCGAAGCGCGGCCGCAGCGCGTCGAGGAAGGCCAGGGTGGCGGGGTGTGTGCTGGCGTCGTCCACCAGGATCACCTCGATGGCCGGGTGCGTCTGCGCCTCGATGGAGGCGATCGCGTCCGCCAGCGTGTCGCAGCGGTTGAACACCCCCATGCACACCGAGACGAGCGGCGGCGCGTCGCGCTGCAGGGCCGGTGCCGCGGGCGGCACGACGAGCGACGCCTGGAAACCCAGCCACGCGTCGCGCGCCTGCTCGGCCGTGATGGCCGGGCGGCCCGGGGCCATGCCCCCGGCCAGCGCCCGGCCCATGGCGGCGGCCAGGGCGGCCGGGTTGCGCGCGTAGAGCAGGCGCGACTGGTCCTCGGCCGCCACAAGCTCCGGGATGCCGCCCACCTCGGGCGCCAGCAGCGGGATGCCGGCGGCGAGGCATTCGATCACGGCATAGGGCGCGTTTTCCATCGAGGATGCGATGACGGCGAGCCGCCCGGGGGCTGCCAGGAACTCCCGCGCGCCGGCCACGTCGCGGTCGTTCACCACCTGCCAGGGGAAGCGCCAGCCGGTGGTGGCCTCGGCCAGCCAGGCGAGCGCATGGCAGCGCTCCATGTGGCCGACCTTGCCCAAAAAGCTCACGCGCGGGGGCGGCGTGCCGGCCGCCTGCAGGCGGCTCACCGCGTCGCAGAACAGGTCGAGCCCCTTGCGCGCCTCAAGCCGGCCGAAGAAGACCAGCTCCTCCACCGGGCGCGGCGCGGCGTCATCGGGCGCCTGCGCGGGAAAGCCCCCAGGGGACATGTGTGGCAGCATGTTCGCCAGCACGGCGTGGCGCGGCGGCAGGCGCCAGCCCATGCGCGCCACCTCCGCCAGCATGTAGCGCGAGGGGGCGATGACCACGTCGGCGCCCTCCACGCTGCGCCGCTCGGTCCAGTCCAGCTCCAGCTCGGCCAGGTGCCGCATGAAGGTGCCGGAATGGGCGAAGTGCCAGAGCGTGGGGCTGTGCACCTGGCAGACCAGGGCGGTGTCGCGCAGGCCGAGGCCGCAGCGCTTCGCCACCGTCAGCCAGTAGCCGATGCCGCGCATTTCGTGGAAATGGATGGCGTCGAACTGCCGCGTCTTGATCCATTGCCAGGCGGCGAAGCCCAGCTCCTTCTCCAGGCCCGACAGGTGCAGCGGCACGAAGTCGATGCCGCGCGCCGCGTAGTGGGCGCGCCAATGGGCGCAGGGCGCGGTCTCGCTGTAGGCGGCGGGGTAGAGGACGGTCACGGCATGGCCGGCGTCGCGGAACTGCTCGGCGCAGGCGAGGAAGGCCGTGCCCATGCCGCCGTTGCGCACCGGCCCCACGAAGTCGAGCGTGAGCAGGCAGATGCGCTGGCGCTTCATGCGGCGGCGGCGCTGATGAGCAGCGTGGCGCCGTGGCGCGCGGTGCGGCGCGGCGCCCAGCCCGCCTCCGCCAGCAGGCGCGCAAGGGCGGCCTCGCCCATGA
>JBHYDO010000013.1:0-7818 GCA_051860645.1 Roseococcus sp. | reverse complement strand
CGTCATCCGCTCGGGCAGGGCGGCGAACTGCGCGAGGTGCACGCCCTGCGCGCCGAGCGTGGCGTCGAGCGCGGCGGAGGCGGGCGCGTCGAGCTGGCTCGCATGCCACAGGCTTTCCGCCGCAAATCCGGGCGCGGCGCCAGCCTCCGGCACCAGGCTGTGCAGCAGCAGCGCGCCGGCGCCGGTGCGGCGCAGCTGCGCGAGGCGCTGCGACGGGTCGGCCGCGGCGGCGAGCCCGGCGGGCTCCACCACCAGGTCCACATGGCCGAGCCGTGCGGCGAGGTCAGGCGCATCCCAGGCGGCGGCCATCCACCACTGCCAGGGCTGGTCGCTGCGGGCATGGGGCAGGGGCGGCAGGGGGTTGGTGCCGACGCGGCCACGGGCCAGCAGCGCCTGGGCGAGGTCTTCCAGCCCCATCTGCCGGGCCTGCGCCCGGAGCTGCCAGTCGGCATTGGCGGGACGGTCGGCGGAGATCAGCCGGGCGCTGGCCGCACCATGGTCCATGGCGCGCAACAGCAGGCCGGGCGCGTCGGCCGCGTCATCGGCGGCCACCAGCACATGCCGCCCCGCGGCGAGGCCCGCCAGTGCCGCGGCGAGGGGCGAGGGCGGCAGAGGGGCGCTCATGACCGGCGCGGGGGGTGGAGGCGGAGCCGGGGCCGGCGCGGGGTTTGGCGCCTCGGCCGAGGCCGGAACGAGCGCGGGCAGGGCAGCCAGCCATCGCTCCATCCTTCGCCCGTTCACGCCGAAATCCGACCACCCCAGCAGGCTGCGGGAAAACAGGTAGAGCGCCGAGCCCTCCCCCGCCGGCCGAACCTCGGCCGTGATCAGGTCGGGGAAGTTGGCCCGGGCGGAACGCTGCACCCATTGGGCCTGCCATCCTGGCGCCTCCAGCGCGCGCCGCGTGGTGCGCGGCTCGGCCTCGGCGAGGCGCAGCAGCGCGTCGAACAGGGCGTCGGGTGGCGCGGCGAAGTGCGGCGTGGCGAGATGCGCATTCGCATGCCCGGCGGGCGCCGCGAGGCAGGTGTTGGGCGAGCGCGGCGGTGCGAGGCGGTCGAAGTCGAGCGGCGTGGCCGGCGGCAGCCCCGCCTCGCCCTTGCCGAGCCAAGCCGCCAGCCCACTCATTCCGCCGCCCGGGCGCGCAGCCGGATCACGCCGTGCATGGCCTCGGGCGGCACCGGCCGGCCCTTGCGCAGGATGTCCAGCGCGCCCTCCGCGCTGAGCGTGGCCGCCACGCCCCGCACCGCCGTCATGTGGCGGCGCCAATCCTCGGGTTCGAGCGCGCGGGCGACCTCGGAGGGGCAGATGGACTTCTCCGGGCCGCGCGCCGCGGTCTGGCGCAGGATTTCGGCGCGGATGGCCTCGGGCGTCACGGGACCAGCCATGTCGCCTCCTCGCCGGCCGAGGTCCAGGAAAAGCAGGCGCGGCGGTGGCCTTCGGCGGCGAGCCACAGCCATTCCAGGCGGCGGAAGGTGAGGCGCAGCGCCATGAAATGGTCGCGCCCGGCGGCCTCTTCCGACGGTGCGGGCGGCGGCGTGGCGATGGGCGTGCCGGGTGCGGGTTCGATGCCGTAGCACAGCCGGCTGAAGGGGCGGCTCGCGTCCCAGGCGGCCTGCGCCACGTCATCCTCCCGGTGGAGGGTGACCGCCCCATCGAGGCGGATCTGCACCTGGTGGCCCGCGTCGTAGAGGTGCAGGCATGCGCGCGGGTCGCGCGCGAGTTCCTCGCGCTTGGCGCTGCGCGCGTCGCTGTGCAGGCGCAGCGTGCGGGTGGCGGCGTCGAAGCCCCGCAGCACGAGGGTGCGGGCGCGCGGCGCGCCGTCCAGGCCGATGGTGGCGAGCGTGGGTGTGTGGAAGGGGCTGCGCCGGTCGGCCACGCCGCGCGCCAGCAGCGCGAAGGCCTCCGTGCGGACGGCGCCGAGGTCATCCGCATGGGCGGGGCGCGGTCGCGGTTGGGTCACGCCGCCAGCACCCGCCGCGCGAGCGCGGTGCCACTGTCGAACGCCGCCTCCGCGCGGCCGGAGATGCACCCGTCCGAGGCGTAGCCCACCGCGCCATCCCAGAGGCAGGGCTCGCCCAGCGGCGATTGCAGCAGGGCGTAGCGCCAGCGATGCGCAAGGGCGAAGAGTGGGGCGGGCGTTGCCCCGCCCGGCACCAGCGCGGCCAGCAGGAGGGGCACGACCTGCTCCGGCGTCTGCTCGAGATGGGCGGCCGAGAAGGCGGAGCCGGCCTGGATCACCCAGTTCTCCTGGCGGGCGTCGCGGCCGGGCTTGCTGCTGTCGCGCGCGGCCCAGCCGATGATGCCGCGGTGGCGCAGCGTGTCCGGCAGCGGCAGCCGGGCCGCGAAGGCGGCCAGCACCGTCCAGCACGGGGCGTAGCGGATGGCGGCCAGGCGGTGCGCGAGGCTGGGGGCGTGCGGCGCGATCAGCGGGATGGCCTGCGGCGCCGGCGTGGTGACCAGCACGGCCGCGAAGGGGCCCTCTTCCGCCGCATGGGTGACGAACCAGCCCTCCGCCTCGCGCCGCAGCGCCCGCACCTCGCATCCGGTCGCGACGTCGAGGCCGCCCGCCATGGCGCGGCAAAGCGCCGACATGCCCGGTGCCGCCACGCGGCGCAGCGAATCGGGCCAGGGGCGGGCCTGGATGCTCTCCAGCAGGGCGGCGAAGCCCGGGCCGTCGGCGCGGAGGTATTGCGCGCCGTGGTCGAAGCTGTGGGTCGCGCCGTCATGGCTGATGCGGCGGGTGGCCATGCGCCCGCCCACGCCGCGGCCCTTGTCGAAGAGTCGGACAGCACGCCCCGCCTCCGTGAGAAGGCGGGCGGCGGTCAGCCCGGCGAGGCCGGCCCCGATGATGGCGGTGGGCAACATCGCCGCATCAATGCCAGCTTGGGAGAGCGGCGCAAGGCCCGTGTCCGGGCCGACCCCGTCGTCAGGCCGACCAGGGGCGGGAAGGGGTCGGGCAGGCCGCGCGCCCGCTTCATCTCGGACGGCGTGGCGGGCGGGAACCGTTCCATCAGCAGCACCCCGCTTCGTCGATGCACAGCACGAGGCGGACCCGCCGCGGCTGGGGCAGATGCGAGATCGGCGGCGAGCGGTGCAGAACATGCCCGCCCGGCCGCTCCCGGCCGCGGAACAGCGCCACGCCGCCCAGCGGCACGTCGTGCGGCGCGGCGGCGCCATCGGGGTCGGCCAGCGTCCATTGCGTGCCGGGGCCGGCATAGGTGACCAGCAGCCGGAAGCCGACCGCATCCACATGGAATTTCCGGCAGGCATCGCCGGTGATGCCATCGAGGCGGATGCGCACATGGTCGCTGCGGGTGAGGGCGCCGAACATCCGCGCAAGGCGCAGCGCATCGGCCAGCAGGCCGAGCGGCGCCGGGGCGGGCAGGGCCGCCGCGGCTTCATCGAGCGCGTCGTCCGGGGTGCCCTCGCCCAGCGCGCGGAACGGGCCGGCGTCGCGCAGCGGCGCCACCTCGCGCCGCCAGCCACCGGGCATGTCGCGCAGCCACAGCGCGAGCCCCACGTCCCGCTGGAAGGCCGTGAGCAGGACGGCCTCGGAGGCGCCGATGACCGCGCGCGGGGCCGGGCCGGGGGCGGGGGATGTGGGCGGCCCGAAGGCTTCGCAGAGATAGCGCATGGAAGTTATATTATAACATAATTCATTCCGGACAATGGTGGATTGGCATGGCTCCGGCCGAGACTTGCCCTTTGCGCGCCCCCGCCGTATCCGCCGCGCAGCGCCGCCGGAAGGAACCAACATGCCCGCCATTGCCGATATCGTCGCCCGCGAAGTGCTGGACAGCCGCGGCAACCCCACGGTGGAGGCCGAGGTCATCCTCGATGACGGCAGCCGCGGGCACGCCATCGTGCCATCCGGCGCTTCCACCGGCGCGCATGAGGCGGCCGAACTGCGCGACGGCGACCGCGCCCGCTTCGGCGGCAAGGGCGTGCGCCAGGCGTGCGCGAATGTGGAGGGTGAGATCTTCGACGCCATCGGCGGCATGGACCCGACCGAGCAGGTGAAGATCGACAACCTGATGATCGAGTTGGACGGCACGCCGAACAAGGGCCGCCTGGGGGCCAACGCCATCCTGGCAGTGAGCCTCGCCGTGGCGAAGGCGGCCGCGGCCTCGCACGGGCTGCCGCTCTACCGCTATGTGGGCGGCACGCAGGCGCGCACGCTGCCGGTGCCGATGATGAACATCATCAATGGCGGCAAGCATGCCGACAACCCGATCGACATCCAGGAATTCATGATCATGCCGGTGGCGGCCGGCACCGTGGCCGATGCCGTGCGCATCGGCGCCGAGATCTTCGGCGCGCTGAAGAAGGCCCTGCACGACGCGCATCACAACACCAATGTGGGCGACGAGGGCGGCTTCGCCCCCAACATCGGCAGCGCGGACGAGGCGCTGGCCTTCATCGCCAAGGCCTGCGAGGCGGCCGGCCACCGGGTCGGCGAGGACGTGGTCTTCGCGCTCGACTGCGCCGCGAGCGAATTCCATCACGGCGGGAAATACGTGCTCGAAGGCGAGGGCCAGACCCTCGATGCCGGCGGCATGGTGGAATACCTGGCGGCCCTTTGCGCCAAGTGGCCCATCGTCTCCGTCGAGGATGGCTGCCACGAGGATGACTGGGCCGGCTGGAAGCTGCTGACCGAGCGCCTGGGGGCGAAGGTGCAGCTGGTGGGCGACGACCTGTTCGTGACCAACCCCGAGCGGCTGCGCCAGGGCATCGAGGCGGCCACGGCCAACTCCATCCTGGTCAAGGTGAACCAGATCGGCACGCTGACCGAGACGCTGGAGGCGGTCGAGATCGCGCATCGCGCGGGCTACACGGCGGTGATGAGCCACCGGTCGGGCGAGACCGAGGATGCCACCATCGCCGACCTCGCCGTCGCCACCAATTGCGGGCAGATCAAGACCGGCTCGCTCTCGCGCTCGGACCGGCTGGCCAAGTACAACCAGCTGATCCGCATCGAGCAGGATCTCGGCCCCGCGGCGCGCTATGCGGGGCGTGGCGTGCTGCGTCGCTGACGCGCGCGGCGCCGCCCGTTTCCGCTTGCGAAACCGTGGCGTTGGTGTTGCATTGAGGGCGGCGGGCTGGGGGGCCTGCCGACTTCGGGGGTTTGCAGCATGTGGTCGTGGTTGGGCCGTCTGGCGCGGGGAATGATCGCGCCGGTCCTGTTGTTCGGGGCATCGGGCTTCTTCATCTGGCATGCCCGGCAGGGCGAGGAGCGCCGCGTGGAGCGGGCCCATGAACTTGCCCTGGCCCGGGTTGCGCTGGGCGCCGCCGAGGCCGACCGCGGGGCGATCGAGCGCCGCGTGGACGCCATCCGCGGCAATGAGATGGACCGTGACCAGGTCGAGGAACGCGCGCGCGCCCTGCTGAACCTGAGCCGCCCCGATGAGATCGTGCTGCCCTATGCGCAGGGTGAACGCCTGTACTGACGATTCGGCGCGGGACGGCCATCAGCCAGGGGCCGCGTTGGCGGCACCTCCCGGCGGCCTGGGCGTCGCGGGCCGGTGCTTCGGAAACCGCCGCAGGGTCCGCAGTGGCGGGCGCAGCACCACCAGCACCGACAGCGCGAAGCACAGCGTCGCCAGGGCCAGCCCCGCCCAGGGCCCGCCCCAGGCGCCCAGCGCCCCACCCGCCAGCGCGCCCAGCGGCCGCACGCCGAACACCGCCACCTGCAGGCTGGCACCGACCCGGCCGAGCAGTTCGGGCGGCGTCACCGCCTGGCGCAGGGTCGTCTGCGTGACCTGCCACAGCATCGGCCCGAAGCCGATCAACCCCTGGGCGAGCGTGAGGCGGGCGATGCCCGGCACCCAGGGCATCCAGAGCAGCGCGACCGCCAGGAGGGTGATGCTTGGCCCGAGCACGAGCACCCAGCCCGGCGGCAGCAGGCGCAGGACCCGTGGCGCCAGCGCTGCCCCGAGCAGCAACCCCGCGCCATAGCCGCCGAGCGCCAACCCCGTCTCGGCCGGACTGAGACCAAGTGGACCAAGCGCCAGCGGCACCGCGATGGCGACCAGGGCGAAGAAGCCGATGTTCCAGAACACCGCGCAGGCGGCGATGGCGCGCAGATGCGGCTCGGTCCGGACGAAGCGCGCCCCGGCGCGGATGGCGGGAAGCAGGGCCGGGCGCGGCCCTGGCGGGGCCTGGAGGTCCTTCGGCAGGCCCTGCGTGGCCGCCAACCCCAGTGCTGCGATCCCGGCGGCGAGCAGCAGTGCAAGGCCCGGTGCTCCCTGTGCGGCACAGACCCCCGCAAGCGGCGCCGCAACCAGGGTGCCCAACCCGCGCGCCATCTCGATCCGGGCATTGGCGCCGGGGCGGCCGGGCGGTGCGACATGGCCCGGTACCAGCGCGGCCACCGCCAGCACGCCCACCACCACCGCGCCGCTGCCGAGGAAGCTGCCCATGGCGAGGCCGAGGATGCTGCCCTGCGCCAGGAAGGCGAGGCCGAAGCCCAGTGCGGCGGCGGGCACCGCCAAGCCCAGCGCCCACGCCCGGCCGGCCTGGTCGAGCCAGGCGCCCGCCGGCAGCGAGACCAGCAGCCAGGCAGCCCCCTGCGCCGCGACCAGTGCGCCCGTCAGCCCCGGCCCCGCGCCAAGCCCCACCGCCACGATCAGCGGCAGCGCGGCGAGGACGGTCTGGTCCGCACCCTGGAGGGCGAGGGTCGCGAGGGCGAGGCGATGGCTGGCGTTCATCCCGAGGTCATCGCCGCGATGTGCCGGGCTGCGCCATCCGCCGGTTGCGCCGCAACCCGGCCTTGGGCACGCGTCGCCTCCGGCGAGCTGTCCAGGCGATGCTTGCGCGGTCATGGCATGCTCGGGCGATGCTGCATTGCAGCAGATTAACTAAAATTGAGTTAAAATGTGCAACACATTGAATTGAAATATTTTTGTTCGGGTATGCCCGCCTTGCAACCTGTCTTGCCGGGCTTTAATGATGCGAATGTCCCAAGGGAGATCGCCATGCCCCCCGAAACCCCGAGCACAAAGCGCCGGAGCCGTGCGAAGGAGCCCTTGCTGGGCCGTGACGCCCTTCTGCAGGCATACAGGGACATGCTGCTGATCCGCCGCTTCGAGGAGAAGGCCGGCCAGCTCTACGGCATGGGGCTAATCGGCGGCTTCTGCCACCTCTACATCGGCCAGGAGGCCGTGGTGGTGGGGATGCAGATGTGCCTCCAGCCGGGTGACCAGGTCATCACCTCATACCGCGATCACGGGCACATGCTGGCCACCGGCATGGAGGCCCGCGGCGTGATGGCGGAACTCACGGGCCGCATCGGCGGCTATTCCAAGGGCAAGGGCGGGAGCATGCACATGTTCTCGCGCGAGAAGGGCTTCTATGGCGGCCACGGCATCGTGGGCGCGCAGGTCTCGCTCGGCGCCGGGCTCGCCTTCTCGAACATGTACCGCGGCAATGGCAATGTGGCGCTGGCCTATTTCGGCGAGGGTGCCTCCAACCAGGGCCAGGTCTTCGAAAGCCTGAACCTGGCGGCGTTGCTGAAGCTGCCTTGCATCTTCATCATCGAGAACAACAAATACGGCATGGGCACGAGCGTGGACCGCGCCAGCGCCAGCCGCGACCTGTCGAAGAACGGCAGCCCCTGGGGCATCCCGGGCGAGCAGGTGGACGGCATGAACGTGCAGACCGTGTTCGAGGCCGGGCAGCGCGCCGTGACGCATTGCCGCGCGGGCAATGGCCCGTACCTGCTGGAGATGAAGACCTATCGCTACCGCGGCCACTCCATGAGCGACCCGGCCAAGTACCGCACCCGCGAGGAGGTGCAGAAGATGCGCGAGCAGCATGACTGCC
>JBHYDO010000012.1:4742-31301 GCA_051860645.1 Roseococcus sp. | reverse complement strand
GTCGCCCCTGTCACGAACACCCGCATGCCGAATTCTCCCCATCCCGTGGGCAGCGACATGCGCGCGAGCGCCCTGCTATAAAAGCCGTGAGCCTATCCCGGTATGAACATCAACAGGAACGCGATGGCCGCCCCTGACCTCGCCACCTATCTGCGCGAACGGCGCGAGCGGCTGGACGCCGCGACGCTCGGTCACGCGGGCGCGCGCCGCCGCACGCCGGGGCTGCGCCGCGAGGAAGTGGCGGCGCGCGCCGGCATCAGCGCGACCTGGTACACCTGGCTGGAACAGGGGCGCGGAGGGGCGCCATCGGCCGAGGCGCTGGAGCGGATTTCGCGCGCGCTGCTGCTGAACGAGGTGGAGCGCGAGCACCTGTTCCTGCTCGGGCTCGGCCGGCCGCCGGCGGTGCGCTACCAGCCGGAATGCGGCGTGACGCCGCGCCTGCAGCGCGTGCTGGACGGGATGGAGACGAGCCCCGCCCTGCTCAGCACCGTGGGCTGGGATGTGGTCGCCTGGAATGCCGCCGCTGCGGCGGTGCTGACCGACTACACGTCACTTCCGCCGGAGGCGCGCAACATCCTGCGCCTCGTCTTCCTCGATCCGCGCTCGCGCCAGGCGAACCTGGAGTGGGAGGGCGTGGCCCGGTTCGTGGTCGCGGTGTTCCGCTCGGTGACGGCGCGCGCCGGCGCCGGCACCGCGGTGCGGCCGCTGGTGGAGGAGTTGCGCCGCGCCAGCCCCGACTTCGCGCGGATCTGGGACGAGGGCGAGGTGCGCGGCTTCGACGCAGCCACCAAGCGCCTGAGCCACCCGGTGCTCGGCGACATCGCGCTGGAATGCTCTGCCTTCGCGGTGGATGGAAGGCCGGAATTGACGATGCTGGTCTTCAACCCGGCGCGGCGCGCGGACGCGGAACGGATCAGGGCGCTGGTCGCGTCCGCCTGAGGCGTTCAATCAAGACGCGCAGCTTGGGCGCGAGGTTCCGGCGGTTGGGAAACCCGGCAGGAACGCCCGCGAAGCTTGGCCAGGGTTCCTCCCGCGGCGGCACCGATGGGCCGACTGCGACGAAAGGCCGGAACGTCGCCGCCATGCCGAAGGTGATGCTGCCGCACGCGATGGCCGCGCGCACCGCGCCTGCGTCCAGGGTGGCAGGCGCAGGACCATGGAAGCTGAAACGCACGACGTGCCTTGGCGCGCGGCCTCGGGTGACGAAGGGGCAAGGGGCCGGTGCCGCGATTGTCGGGCGCCGCCTCAGGCGCCGTAACCGCGTGACCTGCGCAGCGCGCCCTTCGATGCAGACGACCAGGCGTTGAACGCCGCCAGTCACCGCACGCGCCGCAGCCATCACCGACCGTGCGCGCGGTGGGCCACCCGGCACTTTATCCTTGCAAGGGGGCAAGGACCGCATCAGGACCGCCAAGCCTAGGACTGCCGCACCACATCCTGCCACTCCGGATGGCGGCCAATCTGCGCCTTGGCGAATGGGCAGAGCGGAATGATGGCGACCTTCTCGCGCCGGGCATCCTCGACCGCCTGTTGCACCAGCCGCTCTCCCACCTTGCGGCCACGCAGCGCCGCTGGAACCTCGGTGTGGTCGATGATGATCAGCCCCTCGCCGGCGCGGCTGTAGGTCATCTCCGCTGCGACGCCGTCGACGACCAGCCGGTAACGGCCCTTCGACGGGCCATCTTCCCGTTCGACCGTGCCGTCGGTGGCCGCGGACGACGTCGTCGGACGTTCGGCATCCGGCATCCGCACCTTGCGCGGGTGTCCCGGCGAGCATTCGAGCAGATCGCGGTCCCAGGATCCAAGCTCCGCGGCGGCTTCGTAGGTGGCCACGAGGAACGCCATCAGCGCCGCATCGGGATCGGCGTCGGATTGCACGGCATCGTAGGGTAGCACGAATTCCGACAGGCCTTCGTGCCAGAACGCCGCCTCCGGCCGGACGGGTGCGCTTCGATAGCCGCCCGGCGCCGGATAGGCGTAGGCGTAGAAGGCGGCATAGTCGATGCCGTTGCCGCCCGGCCAGAAGCCCGCCGAGGACACCTCGCGGTCATAGGCTTCCTGCGCCACGTTGTCGGGCAGGGTCGGGATCCCGGCAGGGTGCAGCGGTGCGCGCCGGCCCGAGAAGCGGGTGACCGCGAGATCGAGCGCCCCCCAGAACAGGTGAACGGGGCTGGACTTGCCGAGAAACGAGGTCCGGAACCTGTTGAAGACCCGGTCGATCGCGACCAGGGCCTGATGATAGCGGCGCACCGCCTCCAGGTCATAGGGCCGGTCGCGATGGTCCTCGCTGAACGGGATGGGGTTGGGCACCTCGTTCGGCGTGTCGTTGAACGTCGGTGTCCCGCCGAGATCGGCGATCATGTGCTCGAACTTCGCACGGAACGAGGCGACCGTGATCGGCCCCAGCGCGAACGACGCACGGCGACCGTTGCCGCAGGTGCCGACCACCCTGTGCTCATGGAGGTCGAACAGGATCTCGATGCCCGGGCCGTCAGGAATCGGCGAGGATGCCAGGCCGCCCGGCGTGACGTAGAAGGTCGCGTTCCACGAGTGGTTGAGCCAGGGCGAATGCGCCAGCCGATACTTGCCGGCGATCTGCAGATAGAGATGCAGCGCGGAGCACGTCTCGCGCCAGCCAAGGTAATCCAGGCGGGGCCACGCGTTGCTCATGGTGGTTCCTCTCCGTTCAGCTTCGGCTCTGCGCGCGGGCGGTCATTCCATCCGCGCCGGTCAGCCTGGAAGCGGGATGTGCTCGTCGCGGTCATCGGCGGGCAGGTCGAAGCGTCCCTGGCCCCAGTTCGCCGCGCGCCATTCGGCCTTGGCCAGTTCGATGCGCTCCTGCGAGGAGGCCACGAAATTCCACCAGATGTAGCGTGGCCCGCCGAACGTCGCGCCGCCGAGGATCATCAGCCGCGCGCCCTGGGCGCCGGCCCCGACCGTGATCCTGTCGCCGGGGCGGAACACCATCATCTGCGACGCCCCGAACTCCTGGCCGGCGACCGAGATCGAGCCCTCGACGATGTAGATGCCGCGGTCCTCGTGGTTATCGGGCATCGGGAGCCGGCTTCCCGGTTCGAGCTTCACATCGGCGTAGAAGGTCTCGGAGAGCATCTTCGCCGGTGCGACCTCGCCATAGGCATTGCCGAGGATGAGCCGGACCGAGACGCCACCATCCTCGATCATCGGCAGCGAGGCCTTGCCGTGATGCTCGAAGCTCGGCGCCACATCCTCATGGCTTTCCGGCAGGGCGAGCCAGGTCTGGATGCCGAACAGGCTGTTGGGGCCGCTCCGGGCCGCGGCGGAGGTACGCTCCGAATGGGTCACCCCTCGCCCCGCGACCATCCAGTTCAGCGCGCCGGGGCTGATGACCTGGTCGGCGCCGGTGCTGTCGCGGTGATGGAAGTCGCCACGATAGAGGTAGGTGACCGTGCCCAGTCCGATATGCGGGTGCGGCCGCACGTCGATGCCGTGTCCGGTCAGCAGCTCGGCCGGCCCGGCCTGGTCGAAGAAGATGAACGGCCCCACCATCTGCCGCTGCGGCGCCGGCAGGGCGCGCCGAACCTCGAACCCGCCAAGATCGCGGGCACGCGGAACGATGAGGGTTTCGATCGCGTCGCTGCCGACCTCGTCGGGACAGCCAGGTTCGATGGCCGGGTTCCAGCTCATGCGCGTCATCCTTTCCGGTCCAGCTTTGTGAGAAGCGGGGCTGATTGAGAGCGCCTCCTAGCGGGCAGCCATCACCGCAGATAGCTCCGCGATCCGCTCAGCTCTGTTGCGGAAAATGGAACTCCCCGCGGCGTTGCATATGGGCCGAGCATCTGATTCACGGCTTCGGTGATTCCACCGAAGCCGATCAGACGCTAACGTTCGATACCCGGCAGGCGCGTCCCTTCTTCCAGGCACTCGATGAGCAGTTCGGTGAGAAGCCTCACCTTCCGTGACGGATGCTGGCCGGGCGGGCGGATCACATAGGCGCCGGCCGAAGGTGGAGGATAGCGCGTCATGATCGGAACCAGGGCGCCGGACGCGATGTGGTCGTTGATGACGCAATCGGGAAGCCAGGCGATGCCAAGCCCCGCGGCGGCGGCCGTGGCCAGGACCGCGGCATTGTCGGCCTTGAAGCGCCCTTGAGCATTCAGCGTGACGATCTTGTCGCCATCCAGGAACCTCCAGGCCTCGGTGCCCTGCAGGAGCGCCTGATGGGAAGCAATCTCCTCCGGCAACTCAGGCGCACCGTTGGCTTTGATGTAGTCGGGGCTCGCGACCAGCTTCCCATGGATGACGCCGACACGCTTGGCGATCAGGCTGGAGTCCTGCAGATGGCCGACGCGGATCGCACAATCGAAGCCCTCCGCGATGAGATCGACGTAGCGATCACTGTAGGACGAGTGGATGTGGAGCTTGGGATGGCGTCGCGCCAGCTCGGCCAGCACCGGCGCGAAATGCGTCGGCCCGAACGTGATCGGCACGGCGACGCGCAGGCGGCCGCCCAGGCTGCCCTCGGCCTGGATCGTGTCCTTCGCGGCGGCGATTTCCGTACTCACCCGCACCGCGTGGTCGCGAAACGTCGCGCCTGCTTCCGTGAGCGCGGCGCCGCGGGTGTTTCTTGCAACAAGCTGAATGCCGAGTTCCGCCTCCAGCCGGAACAGCCGCCGGCTGACGATCGACTTGGACAGGCCGAGCCGACGCGCGGCCGCCGAAACGCCCCCGGCCTCGGCCACCTCGACGAAGGTTTGCAGGTCTTCGATGTCCATGGCCGGCGTTCCTGGGTTCGCGACACAGCTTGGCAAGAATGAGCGCTACCGTATCACGGATGCGGGTGGCAGGGACTTGGCTTTGCATGCGGCACCGCCGGCGAGCCACGCTTCGCGGCAGTCTCTGCGCGGAACGACAATCCGGTCGGTCCGGCACAAAGTCCAAGGACCCCTCATGGACATCGGCATCGACAGCTTCGCCGCAATCCTTCCCGATCCCGCGACGGGCGAACTTCCTTCCGCGACCGATCGCATGGCCGATCTTCTCGCGGAGGTTGAGCTTGCGGATCAGGTCGGGCTCGATGTGTTCGGCATCGGCGAGCATCATCGCGCGGAATTCCTTGATTCCGCACCCGCGATCATTCTCGCCGCCGCCGCCGCCCGCACCAACCGGATCCGCCTGACGAGCGCGGTCACGGTGCTGAGCGCTGCCGATCCCGTGCGGGTCTTCCAGGAATTCGCCACCCTGGACCTGATCGCCAAGGGGCGCGCGGAAATCGTTGTCGGCCGAGGGTCTTTCGGGGAGGCGTTTCCGCTGTTCGGCCTGGATACGCGGGCCTACGACGCTCTCTTCGCGGAAAAGCTCGACCTGTTCCTGAAGCTGGGCGAGACGACCAAGCTCGTCTGGGAAGGTCGCTTCCGCCCGCCCCTCGGTGGCGAGGGTGTCTTCCCGCGTCCCCATCAGCGACAACTGCCATTGTGGATCGGGGTCGGCGGCACGCCGGCCTCCTTCGCGCGGGCAGGTGCGCTGGGCCTGCCGCTGATGGTCGCGATCATCGGCGGGACCTTCGAGCGTTTTCGTCCGCTCATCGATCTGTACCGTGAGGCGGGCGCACGCGCCGGGCATGCGCCCGAACAACTCAAGGTGGGCATGCACGCCATGGGTTTCGTCGGCGACACGGACGCGCAAGCGCGGGACGCCTTCTTCCCCGGCTGGTCGCACCTGACAGCGACCATCGGCCGCGAGCGTGGCTGGCCTACGCCGACACGCCGTCAGTTCGACGCCATGGCCAGTCCCGAAGGCGCCTTCCTGATCGGTGATCCGAAGACGGTGGCCGCCAAGATGCTCGAGGCCAGCGAGGCGCTCGACGGCCTGTCGCGCATCACCTTCCAGATGAGCACCGCCTCTTTGGAAACCGCTGCGATGAAGCGGTCCATCAAGCTTCTGGGCACAGAGGTCGCACCCATCATTCGGGCCGCGGCTGCGATGCCTTGCGTGCCTGCGATCACCGGGGCGACCAGCTCAGAGGCATAATCGTTTGCGACATGAACATGCTCCCCTGCATGATCAGCATGAGGGACATTCACGACTGCCACCGCAAGGGATTCAACCATGCCCAAGGGATCGGACCTGTTAGTCGCCGCGCTGGAGAATGAGGGCGTGGACCGCATCTTCGGCGTTCCGGGCGAGGAGAACCTCGACCTCCTGGAGTCGCTGCGAAACTCGCGCATCGAACTTGTCCTGACCCGGCACGAGCAGGCCGCGGCCTTCATGGCGGCGACGCATGGGCGGTTGACGGGGCGGCCAGGCGTCTGCCTGGCCACGCTCGGTCCGGGCGCGCTCAATTTCTCGACCGGTGCGGCCTATGCCCATCTTGGCGCCATGCCGATGATCCTCATCACCGGCCAGAAGCCGCTGATGAGCGCCAGGCAGGCCCGCTTCCAGATCGTCGACATCGTGGCCTCGATGAAGCCGCTCACCAAGATGACGCGCCAGATCGTCAGCGCCGCCGCGATCCCCGCCACGATCCGGGACGCGTTTCGCGTCGCGATGGAGGAGCGTCCGGGCCCTGTGCATCTCGAACTGCCGGAGGACGTCGCCTCCGAGGAGGCCGAGAACGCCCCGGTCATCGCCCGCCATGCGATCGAGCGCCCCGTCGCGCACCCCGCCGCGCTCGACAGGGCGGCGGCCACGATCCTCGCCGCCAAGCGGCCACTTGTGATGTTTGGCGCTGCCGGGAACCGGCCTGCGCTGGTGGATGCGCTGTCGCGTTTCGTGGCGCGGACCGGATTGCCGTTCTTCAATACGCAGATGGGCAAGGGCGCGGTCACCGGCGGTTCCAACCTCTACATGGGGACCGCCGCGCTCTCGGAGGGCGACTATGTCCATGAGGCGGTCGAGCGTGCCGATCTGATCCTCGCGATCGGCCACGACACGGTGGAGAAGCCGCCCTTCCTGATGGAGAGCGCCGGCGGGCCGAAGGTCATCCATGTCGGATACCAATCGGCTTCGGTCGAGCAGGTCTATCACCCGGACACCGAGGTGATCGGCGATATCGCTCATTCCGTCAAATCGCTCGGAGAGCGCCTCAAAGGCCGGCTGGCCGGCGATGCGGGGATGCTCGACCTGCGCCAGAAGATCCTGGCCCGTCTCAATGACCGCGCCGAAGAGGATCGCTTCCCGGTCACGCCGCAGCGCATCGTCCACGATGTCCGCAAGGTCATGCCGGAAGACGGCATCGTCTGCCTCGACAACGGCATGTACAAGATCTGGTTCGCCCGCAACTACCGGACCCATGTCGCCAACACGCTGCTGCTGGACAATGCGCTGGCCACGATGGGCGCCGGCCTGCCCTCGGCGATGATGGCGGCGATGCTGTATCCCAAGCGCCGCGTCATGGCGGTCTGCGGCGATGGCGGCTTCATGATGAACTCGCAGGAGATGGAAACGGCGGTTCGGCTCAAGCTGAACCTCGTCGTGCTCCTCCTGAACGACGGCGCCTATGGCATGATCCGCTGGAAGCAGGCGGTGGACGGCTTTCCGGACTTCGGCATGGGCTTCGGCAACCCTGACTTCGTGCTCTACGCGCAGGCCTATGGCGCCAAGGGGTCCCGGGTGACCGCGGTCGAGGAGCTTGTGCCGGTGCTCGAGGCCGCCTTCGCGGGCGGCGGGGTGCATCTGGTGGATGTGCCGATCGACTACTCCGAGAACACCCGCGTGCTGGTCGACGAATTGCGTAACCGCACGCCCAATGTGGAATGCGCGTAGGCGGACGTCGAGGGGAACCGGACATGCTCACAGTCGTACAGGCCTTCGACCGCGCGCCCATCGCCGAGATCGAGACCGAAGATGCCGCCGCGCTGGAGCGCAAGCTGAACGCCGCCGAGCGAACCTTTCGCGACCGCGACGGCTGGCTCAAGCCGCACCAGCGCGTGTCGGTCCTGCGCCGACTGGCCGGTTTGATGGAAGGCAGACGCGATCACCTGGCCATGCAGATCGCGCGCGAGGGCGGCAAGCCGCTGCCTGACGCCATCATCGAGACGAACCGCGCCATCGACGGCGTCCACAACGCCGCGGACGAATTGCGCAATCTCGCCGGCCGCGAGATCCCGATGGGATTGTCGGCGGCGGCCGAGGACCGCTGGGCCTTCACGACCAGGGAGCCCATCGGCATCGTCGCGGCGATCTCGGCCTTCAACCATCCGCTGAACCTGATCGTCCACCAGGTCGCGCCGGCCATCGCGGTCGGCTGTCCAGTCATCGTCAAGCCGGCGAGCACGACGCCGCTCTCCTGCCTCGACTTCGTGGCGCTGGTCCGCGAGGCGGGCCTGCCCGAGCCGTGGTGCCAGAGCTTCGTGACCGACCAGAACGAACTGGCCGAGAAGCTGGCGACCGACCCGCGCATCGCCTTCCTGAGCTTCATCGGCTCGGCGAGGGTCGGCTGGTCGCTGCACGCGAAGCTTCCCCATGGCGCGCGCTCGGCGCTGGAGCATGGCGGGGCGGCACCGGCCATCGTTGATCGCAGCGCCGATCCCGCCAAGGTCGTCGAACCGATCGTCAAGGGCGGGTTCTACCATGCCGGCCAGGTCTGCGTGTCGACGCAGCGCATCTATGTGCACCAGGACATCGCCGAGGATTTCACGCAGAAGCTCGTTGCCCGCGTCGAGAGGTTGCGCACCGCCGACCCCATGTTCGCAGACACGGAGGTCGGGCCGCTGATCCTGCCGCGCGAAGTCACCCGGGTGGGGGAGTGGATCGAGGAAGCGGTCAAGGGCGGAGCCACGCTCGCGACGGGGGGCAAGCGCCTCTCGGAGACGACCATGCGGCCCGCGGTGCTGCTCGATCCGCCTCTCGATGCGAGGATTTCGACGCAGGAAATTTTCGGGCCCGTCGTTGCTGTTTATCGCTACGGCGATCTCGACGACGCCATCCGCCAGGCCAATGCGTTGCCGACCGCCTTCCAGGCCAGCGTCTTTGCACAGGACATCGATGTCGCGATGCGCGCCGCCCATCGTCTCGACGCCTCCGCCGTGATGATCAACGACCCGACGGCCTTCCGAACCGACTGGATGCCCTTCGCCGGTCGCCGGGAATCCGGCTACGGCACGGGCGGCATTCCCTACACCATGCGCGACATGACGCAGGAGAAGATGATCCTGTAGCGCCGGCGCTGATCTTGTCCGACTGGTCTTGACCGTCGAACCCGGTTCAGCCGGCGCGCAAGCTTTTCGGGCTCAGAAGAAGCCCGGCCCCACGCGCCAGGGATCGAGACCCCCGCCTTTTGGAGGTTCACCATAATCACAGCCGTCAATTGGCAGCGGGTCGAAGGCGGCCTGATCTTGCTCAGTGGCTTGGCGATCCATCTGCACCAGGGTGAGCCCATGCCGTGGTGGGCGGCCTTGCTGATCTTCTTCGCACCTGATCTGAGCTTCGTTGGTTATGCGTGGGGGCCCAGGATCGGTGCATTCGTCTACAACACCGTCCACATCTACGCGTTTGGCGCGGCCCTGCTTGCTGTCGGGCTTGTGGTCGCGATCCCGATGCTCGTGACCATCGGCGCGCTTTGCATGGCGCATGCGGGCTTCGACCGGCTGCTCGGATACGGCCTGAAATCGCATGAAGGCTTTTCGTTCACCCATCTCGGTCGGATTGGAAAGCCGCGACAGCAGAGCCCCCCTCAGGCTTAGGTCGCGGTCCGTCACGGTGATGGAGAATGCTGCCGGGCTTGAAGTGGCTTGCCTTGTGCTGGATGGGAAAGCCGGGCAGGCGCGTCGCTCCCGCCGGCGGGGAGCCGGAAGAGTTCGTCTCGTGCCTGCGTCCCGCGATGGCGGATCAAGCCTCCATCTCCGCGCCGCTGGGGTAAGCCGTCGTGTCATGCGGCCCTTCGCGGCGGGGCGTGACGGTGCGTCGCGTGTGCTCCCGCTAGCCGCATGTTCAACGCACGCGATACCATCAGACAATTGCTCCGCCCCACGCTGTTTCGTCACTCTCCGGCGCATGCGGAAGGGACCCTTGGCGCGCGCGCCTGCGTCCCGCTCCGCTGACAATGGCAGCAAAGGATTGAGCCATGACTTTTCGCAACGGCCTGGCGTCGCTTCTTCGTCCCGAGGATTCGGTCCTCGTCCTGATCGACCATCAGCCCTACCAGCTCGCGAACCTGAACAGCCATGATCCGCATATGGTGGTGAACAATTCGGCAGGGCTTGCGAAGGCTGCGAAGGTCTTCGGCGTCCCCACGATCCTGACGAGCGTGGTCGAGGATCGCGGCGGGCGCATCTTCCCGCAGATCACCGATGTGTTTCCCGGCCAGAAGGTGATCGACCGCACCCTGATCAACACCTGGCAGGACCCGAAGGTGGTCGATGCGGTCAAGGCGACCGGACGCAAGCAGCTGATCATCGCGGGCCTGTGGACCGAGATCTGCGTGGCCATGCCGGCAATCCAGGCCGCGGGAGAGGGCTGGGATGTCACAGTCATCACCGACGCGTCCGGCGGCATTTCGCTGGAGGGGCATCAGGTGGCCATCCAGCGCATGATCGCCGCCGGCATCAACATGATGACCTGGGTGGCGCTCGCCTCGGAATGGCAGCGCGACTGGGCCCGGGCCGACACGGCGACGGCGCTCAACGACGTCGTCCTCCAGCACATGGCCGGCAGCGGCATCGCCTATCTGTGGGAGCAGCAGCTGCTCAACACCCCCGTGCCGCGCGCAGCAGCCTGACCTGGGACGGGATGGCGGGTTCCTCCACGAGGCGTTGCCACACGGGCTGATGGCTCGTCGGGCCTCGTCATCCCTTCTCCGCGACGGATCGGTGCCGCGCACCAGACGCGCTTTCCCTAAATCCAGAAGGTGGTTGAGGATGTCCATGGATCATTTCCCTGCCGGGCTGGAGATGGACGTCTCCTACCCGGCCTTCGCGGTCAGCCTGACGCTGCTTTCGGCGACGCGGCTGAAGTTCGAAATCAAGGAGGGCCCCTTCGCCCGGACCGAGGTCGTCGAAATCCAGGTCATCCCACTCGGCAACGGCATCTTTGCCGTCAGCTGGCAGGAGAAGGACGGCGCGACCGTCACGAATGTCCAGGACCATGATCGTGGCCTGGTCCATTCCTTCGCGACCCTGCCGGACGGCACCTTCCTGCGGATGAGCGGAACCATCACGGTCACCCGGCCCGCGGATCGCGTCCTGGATGATCGTCCGCAGCGCAACAAGGCGCTGGTGCTGGAGGCGATGACGTCCCTGTTCCAGCGGCATGACGCATCCGCCGTCGAACGCCTCTACGCCCCGGACTACATCCAGCACAATCCCGGCATTCCGCAAGGTCGCGAAGCCCTGCGGACGCTCGTCGCCGGCCTGCCCGGGGACGTCTTCTACGAGCCCGGCCTGGTTTTGGCCGAAGGCGACCTCGTCGCCATCCACGGCCGCATCCGTGGCTGGGCGGAGGAGCCACAGATCGTGGTCGATCTCTTCCGCGTCCAGGATGGCCGGCTGGCCGAGCATTGGGACGTGCTGCAGACCGAGATACCGGCAGCAGCGACCCATGGTGGCGTCCCGATGTTCGATCCCGCGGAAGCGGCGCATCACGCCCGGTCGAAAACTCCGTGATGGCGGCATGTGCAATCCTGCGGGCCGGGCGTCAGTGTTTCGGCTGCGGGAAGGCCCCGGCGACCAGCATCCTCATGCCGGAGCGTCCAAGCGCACGGCAAGGTTCCGTCTGAGCCATCGGGCCGCCTCATCGACATCGGCAGCGGTCAGTTCATGGCCGGCCGCAAGCATTGCGGCCTCGACCGCCGCGCCATGCGCCGTCAGGTCGTTCGCGAGCCTTGGCGTGGCCGGCGCGAAGCTGTCTTCGCGTCCATCCAGCATGAGCACCCGAACCTGCGAAAGGTCCGCGGCCGGGGGCGCTTCCAGTGGCTGGGTTGCACGCATCAGGATCGCGCGGCGCAGGATGGCGGGATGCAACTGCATCACGGCGGCGAGAAAATTCGCGCCGTTGGAGTACCCCATGAAGACGAGCCTGTCCGGGTCGAGCCCGTAGCCGGTCACGGCGCCATCGACGAAGGCGGCGAAGGCTTCCGCCTCACCGCGAATGTCGGCCTGGTCGAAGCGCGTGGCATCGAACCGGCGGAACCAGCGATGGCTGCCCTCCTCTGTCGCGCGGCCGCGCACGCCCAGCAGCGTCGCGTGAGGCGCGGCGCGACGCGCCATCGGCATCAGGTCCGTTTCATTGCCGCCCGTGCCATGCAGGAGAACCAAGGTTACGCCGTCCGGATCGGGCGGACGGTTGAAGCGGTGAATGAAGGGGAGATCACGGACGGGGAACCGCTCTTCGCCGGGCAGGGCGAACTGGGGCAGCATGGCCTTCAGGTCTTCGGCGCGGGCCGCTTCGCCCGGCGGCAGGAACAGCGTCCGGCCCAGCGCGTCAGGCGCTTCGTCAACGGTCATTCCGGGCCCATCGGTCGCATGCTCCATGAGGATGCCGGCCGGGTCGCGCACATAGAGCGACAGGAAATACTTCCGGTCATGAACCTCGGTCGACCCATGCTCCTGGAGCGAGAGCAACATGGACCGGACTGCTCCGGCATCGGCCGCCCGGAACGCCACATGGTCGGGCACGCCGGCGCCGGGAACGGATGGCACGAACCCCGAAACCTCCCGGACATCGACGGCATCCGTGTCGGAGATCATGCGCTGCTTCCGTCCCTCGCGCGGCCCGGCGGAGTAGCCGAAGCGTGCCAAAAATTGTGCCGTGCCTTCCGCCTTGTCCGTCAGCAGGGTGACGCCTCGCAGCCGCGTGGGGGCGGCCGGAAGCGGGGCGGGTGTCGGCATGTCGGCGCCGACGAGCTTCACGATCAGGCCGTCGGGATCCTTCAGCCGGAGAACGGGTTCGCCGAACTCGCGGGACGGCCCCTCCACCGGGGTGCCGGCGGCGAGCGCCCTGGTCAGCCAGTTTCCCACCGAGCCCGGCGGGATGGCGAGCGCCACTTCCGACACCTGCCCGATGCCGGTGCGCCCGCGGCCGGCGGCCTCCCACACCAGGAATGTCAGCAGCGATCCGGGACTGCCCAAGCCGTCCCCGTACACCAGGTGCAGCTGTTCGGCATCGGCAAAACCGCCCGTCCGCTTCACGAGCCGGAGGCCCAGGAAGCCCGCATAGAAATCCACATTCGCCTGCACGCCGGCGGTAATTCCCGTGACGTGATGAATGCCGCTGGCCGTCACTTGCCCGCCTCGCGGGCCAGGACCGCCTGCACGGCGGGGTCGGCCTCCAGCCGGTCATGGAGCGCCTGCACGTTGGGGTATGGACCAAGCCCGCCCGGCAACATCTTCCTGGCCCAGCGGATCATCGGGAATGCGTAGGCGTCGATCACCGAGCGGCCCCCGTCAAGGACATGCTCGCGTCCCTCGAGGTGGCGGTTCAACAGGTCGAACTGCTTTGCGACCAGCTTGTGCCCCGCCTCCACGACGGCCCGCCTTGCCGCTTCGCTCTCATCCGTCGTGTAGCGGAAGGGCATGAAGACCGGCCAGAAGGCCGCGTGAACATCCGAGGTGAGGAAGGCCGACCAGCGATGCGCCTCGGCCCTGGCGCGCAGGCTGTCGCCCCCGGACAGCCTGGCCTCCGGGTGCTTGTTCGTCAGGTGGTCGAGGATCGCGGCGCACTGCGTCAGCAGCCAGCCGTCGTCCTCGCGAAGCGTCGGCACCGCGCCAGCCGGATTGATCGCCAGGAGCGCTTCGGACCCGTGCCGGACCCTGACGGCCTCATAGGGCGCGCCGATCCATTCGAGGGCGATGTGCGGCGCCAGGGAACAGGCGCCGGGGGCGTAGTACAGCGTGGGCATGGTGTCGTGTTCCTCTCTTCAGATTCATGCTGGAAGCTGAACTAGCGGCCCGGTGCGGTCCGAGGGCGATCCTGCCCTTCCAGCTTTGCCAGCAGGCCGCGGACGTGCCTCACCTCGTCGTCATTGATGTCGTGGCCCATGCCCGGGTAGATGCGCTCCGCGACGACACCACCCAGGCGGCCGAGCACGCGCGCGCTCTCATGCACGCGGGCGAGCGGAATGTGCGGGTCGACGTCGCTGCAACCCAGGAAGACCGGCGTGCCGCCCAGATCGCCGGCATAGTCCCGTGGCGTCCCCTCTGGCCCGATCAGGCCGCCGCTCAGGCCGATCAGGCCGCCGTAGCGCCGCGCGCGTCGCGCGGCATATTCCAGCGCGAGGCAGGCGCCTTGCGAGAAACCGAGCAGCACCACCCGCCCGGGCGCGAAGCCCGCCGCCGCAAGATCCTCCAGCAGCCGGTCCAGCACGCCGAGCGCGGAGGACAGGAAAGGTTCGTTGCGCTCGACCGGCGCCAGGAAGGAGAGGGGATACCAGCTTCGGCCCGCCGCCTGGGGCGCCAGGTAGGCGAGGTCGGGCTGCGCGAAGACCTCGGCGAGGGAGAGCATGCCCTCCGCCTCGGCACCGCGGCCATGGATCATCACCACCGCCGCCCTCGCGCTGTGCAGCGGCGCGCCCGCCGCGGCGATGGGCTGGCCGGCATGCGGCCCCTGTCCGGCGGTCGCGTCACCCATGTTCGGTCTCCCCCGTGCGGCGCATCAGAGCGGCTTCAGGCCGCGCTCGATCGCGGCACGCCGCGGCTCCAGGAATGGCGGGAGGGACAGGCGTTCGCCGAGCGCCTCGAGCGGTTCGTCGGTGGCGAAGCCCGGGCCGTCCGTCGCGATCTCGTAGAGGATGCCGTTCGGCTCCCGCGTGTAGAGGCTGCGGAAGTAGAAGCGGTCCACCGGCCCGCTGGAGGGGATGCGCAGCCGTTGCAGGCGCTCGACCCACCCGTCGTATTCGTCGTCGCGCACCCGGAAGGCGACGTGATGGACGCCCCCTGCCCCAGGCTCCGCCTGCGGCAGGCCCGGCTCGACCCGCACATGCAGTTCCGCCGCCGGGCCGCCCTCGCCCATCTCATAGACATGCACCGGGACGCCGGGCGCATGCGCCGCCGCGTAGCGCCGCGCCGGCCGCATGGCCATGACATGGGTGAGGAAGCGATCGGAGGGGGCGAGGTCGGGCACGCTGAGGGTGATGGGGCCCAGGCCACGGATCTGGTGCGCCTCGGGCACGGTGCTGCGGGCCCAGGGGTGGAAGGGGCCGGCGCCGCCATCGTCGAGCAGCGTGAGCCGCTGGCCTTCCGGATCCTCGAAATCGAGCTGGAGCCGCCCGTCCACCTCGCGCGCCGGGCCGTGCGGCACCTCGGCCTCCACGAACCGCGCGGCCCAGTACTCCAGCGCGGGCCGGCCGGCCACGCGCAGCGCCGTCCGCACGATGGCATGCGTGCCGCGTCGCTCCCGCCCCACCGGCCAGTCGAAGAAGGTGAGGTCCGTGCCGGGGCTGGCCGCGCCATCCGCGTAGAACAGGTGGTAGGCGCTCGTGTCGTCCTGATTCACGGTCTTCTTCACCAGCCGCATGCCGAGCACGCGGGTGTAGAAGTCGTGGTTGCCGCGCGCATCGGCGGACACGGCGGTGAGATGGTGAATTCCGTGAAGCTGCATCGTGGTCTCCTTCGTCATGTTCGTCACTCTCCCGAGCCTACAACGCGACCAGGTGCGTGACGCGCGGCGGCTCCGTGCCCTCATGCAGCGCCGTCACCTTGGCCTGCAGCGCCTGGTCGGCCAGCGTGACCCGGTGATGCTGGCGCAGATGCTCGGCCCAGCTTGGCACGACGAACCATTCGACGACGCGGTCGGGCGCCTCGGTGTCGGCAAAGACCGCCCAGGCCAGCGCGCCATCCCGCCGGCGCGTGGCGCCCAGCGGCGCAATCGCGGCACGGAAGGCGTCCTGGCGCTCCGGTGCCACCCGATAGACGATCTGCACGGCGACCGGGCCGCGCTCCGGCGCCATCGGCATCAGGGCCTCCGGCTCGGCCCAGTGGTGCGACGGATCGAGGCTCTCGCTCCCGGCGGGCAGCGGCAGGGCGCGCATGGCGAGCGCCGCCGCGGTGCCCAGGGAAGCGGCCAGCAGCAGGGCCGTGGGCACGCTGGTAAGGGCCGCCACCTGTCCCCAGGCGAGGCTGCCGAGCGTCATCCCGCCGGCAAAGACCGTCAGATACAGCGCAAGTCCGCGCGCCCGCACCCAGTTGGGCAGGACCGCCTGGGCCGTGGTGTTGACGGTGGTCAGCACCGCGATCCAGGCCGCGCCTGCCAGCAGGCACAGCAGCACCGCGGCGGACTCGGAAGGGATCACCGCCAGGCCCGCCTGTGCCGCGGCGCTGCCGAGCGCGCCGGCCAGCATCAGCCCCTCCGCCCCGCCCAGGCGCCGCCGCAGCCAGGGCAGCGCCAGCGCGCCCCCCACGGCGCCGGCGCCGATCGCGGCCAGCATCACGCCATAGAGCGCGGGCCCGCCGCCCAGCACATGCCGCGCCAGCAGCGGCAGCAGCGCCCAATGCGCGGCGCCGACGATGAAGAACACGCCCGAGCGCAGCAGCACGCGCCGCAGCGGGGCGGAGTTGGCGGCGTAGCGCAACCCGGCCCGCATCGCGCCCGGCAGCGTCTCGCGCGGGCCTTCGACCACCGGCGCCTGCCGGCGCCACCAGACCAGCGCCGCGATGACGACGACGTAGCTGAACGCATCCACCAGGTAGGTCGCGGCGACGCCCAGCGTCGCGAGGATGAGCCCGCCCAGCGCCGGACCGATAGCGCGGCTGACATTGATCCCCATGGAGTTCAGCGCCACAGCCGCGCCGAGGTCGGCGCGCGGCACCATCTCGGGCACCGAGGATTGCCAGGCCGGCGCCGCCAGCGCCGCCCCGCCCCCCCCCAGGAGCACGAGCAGGATCAGCAGCCACGGCGTCATGAGGCCGAGCAGCGTGACAACGGCCAGAATCAGGGACACGGTGCCCAGCAGCACCTGCACCCAGATCAGCAGCCGGCGCCGATCCAGCAGGTCAGCCAGCGCGCCGGCCGGCAGGGCCAGCAGGAAGACCGGCAGCGTGCCGGCGGCCTGCACCAGCGCCACCATCAGCGGCGAGGGCGCCAGCGAGGTCATCAGCCAGCCCGAGGCGACATCGCGCATCCAGGTGCCCACATTGCCGATGACCGTGGCGGTCCACAGCACGGCGAAGACGCGGTGACGCAGCGGTGCCAGCGCGCCCCCGAACGGATTGGCGAGGCCTGCACTCATCTCACACCGCCCAGCAGGCGCAGCCGAGGGCGCCCCAGAACCCCTGCTGGTCACGCACCGGCGCTTCCAGCCGTGCCCAGGCATGGGCATGGCCGTGGATGCCGCAGGCGCTGCCGCAGCCGCAGGCCGCATCGGCGTTGACGCGCTCGGCCACGAGGCTCCGGCGCATGCCCTCGGCGCGGCGCTGGTAGCCGCCGAAGGTCCGGACGGGCGACCAGTCGGGCAGGACCGGTGGCGGGGGCGGTGCATGCGCAGCGAAGTCCCCGGCGCCATACACCACCTTGCCGCCGAGGATCGTCAGCACCGCCTCGAGGTGGGCAATCTCGTCCTCGGGCACGCTGAAGTAATCGTCCGAGAGCACGGCGAGGTCGGCCAGCTGCCCGGCGGCGATCCGGCCCTTCTTGCCGGTCTCGGTCGAGAACCAGGTGTTCGCCTCGGTCCAGAGGCGCAGCGCCTCTTCCCGGTCCAGCCGGTTGGCGGGCGGATGCATCCGCAGCCCGCCCACCGTCCGGCCGGTGACGAGCCAGGCGAGGCTGACCCAGGGATTGTAGGAGGCGACGCGCGTGGCGTCCGTCCCGGCGCCGACCGGCACGCCGGCCGCCAGCATGCGCCGGATCGGCGGCGCGCGCTCGGCCGCGGCGGTGCCATAGCGGGCGGCGAAATCCTCGCCCTGAAAGGCCAGGCGGTGCTGCACGGCGATGCCGCCGCCGAGTGCGGCCACGCGGTCGATGTTGCGGTCGCTGATCGTCTCCGCGTGGTCGAAGATCCAGTGAAGACCGCCGATGGGCTGGTCGCGGTTGACCTTCTCGAACACATCGAGCGCGCGGGTGATCGTCTCGTCGTAGGTGGCGTGCAGGCGCCAGGGCCAGCGGTTCTCCACCAGCTTGCGCACCACCGCTTCGAGCTGGGCTTCCATGCTCTCCGGCAGTTCGGGGCGGGGCTGCCGGAAATCCTCGAAGTCGGCGGCGGAGAAGACCAACATCTCGCCGGCGCCATTGTGGCGGAGGCTGTCGTCGCCCTGGCCCGGGCTCACCATCCGGCCCCAGCGGGAGAAATCCTCCAGCTCCTCGCCGGCCTTCTGGGTGAAGAGGTTGTAGGCGATGCGCAGCGTCAGCTCGCCATCGGCGTGCAGCGCGCGGATGATGGCGTAGTCGTCCGGGTAGTTCTGGAAGCCGCCGCCGGCATCGATGACGCTCGTGATGCCGAGGCGGTTCAACTCCCGCATGAAGTGGCGCGTCGAATTGCGCTGCGCCTCGGGATCGAGCTTCGGGCCGCGCGCCAGCGTCGCGTAGAGGATCATCGCGTTGGGCCTGGCGATCAGCAGGCCTGTCGGATTGCCGGCCGCATCGCGCTGGATCTCCCCGCCCGGCGGGTTCGGCGTGTCGCGCGTGTAGCCGACCGCGCGCAGGGCGGCCCGGTTGAGCAGCGCCCGGTCATAGAGGTGCAGGATGAACACGGGCGTGTCGGGCGCCGCCGCATTCAGCTCATCGAGCGTCGGCAGGCGCTTCTCGGCGAACTGGTGCTCGGTGAAGCCGCCGATGACGCGCACCCAGTGCGGCGGCGGCGTCGCCTGCGCCTGGCGACGCAGCATCGCCATGCCGTCGGACAGGGAGGGCACGCCGTCCCAGCGCAGTTCCACATTGTAGTTGAGGCCGCCGCGGATCAGATGCGTGTGGCTGTCGATGAGCCCCGGGATCACCCGCCGCCCGCCGAGATCGACGGTCCTCGTCCGTGCACCGGCCAGCGCCATCGTCTCTAGCTCGGTGCCGGCGAGAAGGACCTTCCCGTCCTGGATCGCCACGACCTGGGCCTGCGGGTTGGTGGGGTCGAGCGTCGTGATCCTGCCGTTGAACAGGACGAGATCGGCTTCGGAAGTCTCCGGCACGGTCTGAGCCTCCAGGGGAGAGGGGAAGGATCCGACCGCGGCAATGGCGCCGAGGCCGGGGATGCGAGGGCGCCGGGCGGGCACCCAAGGTTGCAATCAGGCCTGGGGCTCACCCTGCAAGGGGGCCTTCGGCCTCGCATGGTGGCCGGGGAGCTGTCCCAGCACGTGGTGCGAGCAATCGGCCAGGCCGATGGCGGCACGCAGCGACTCGCCCTTCAGCAGGTTGCGCGCGACCGGGACGATCTGCTCACCGATCAGGATGCCCAGCAGGCCGACCAGGGCCACCACGGGCGGCGCCGGCGAGCGGACATGGAGCAGGCTGTAGACCACGCCAACGAGCAGGCCGGCGGCAAGTGAAGCGATATGGAGGGTCATGCACGCGCTCCTCGAAGGTCAGGGGATCAGCACGACGCGGCCGAGGATCTTGTTGTCCTCGACATGGCGATGGCCGGCGGCGGCCTGGGAGAGGGGGAACCGCGCCTCGATCGGCACGCGCAGACGGCCAAGCGACAGGTCGCCGAGCATCGCGTCGATGGTTCGGCGCACCTCAGCGCGTGGCAGCACGCTGCCCATGAAAACGCCGACGACCGACTGATTGCGCTGCACCGCCGGCCAAAGATCCAGCGTCAAGGGAGCGCCGCCGGCATTGCCCACGGACACCAGCCTTCCTTCCTCGCGGAGCGCCGCAAGGGATGTCGCCAGGGTCGAGCCCACGGGGTCGATGACGAGGTCCACTCCCCTGCCCCCGGTCAGGTCGCGGACCACATCCGCCACGGCATCGGCGTTCTGGTCGACGACATGCGATGCGCCGAGTTCGACCAGCCGCCGGCCACGATCCTTCCCGCTGGCGACGGCGATCACCGTCGCGCCGGCCTGCCGCGCGAGTTGCACCGCCGCGACCCCGACGCCCCCTGCCGCACCCTGGACAAGCACGGTCTCGCCCTTCGAAAGCCCGCCGCGTGCGAACAGACAGTGGTGCGCGGTGCCGAAGCCGATCGGAATGGCAGCGGCTTCGGCCACGTCCACGCCGGGTGGCAGCAACCAGGTCTGGTTTGCCGGAACCGCGCGCAGCGCCGCATGCGATCCGCTGAGACCCCAGGACGTGACACGATCGCCGACCTTTCGATCGGTCACATCCTCCCCGATTGCCACCACCGAGCCGGCCGCGGCATAGCCGACGATATGGGCGGCCTGCGGGGGCGCCGAGTTGCGGCGGTTGATCAGGTCGCCGCCCTCGATGGAAATCGCCTCCACACGAAGCAGGACATCTCCCGGATGGATCTCGGGGTCCGGAACGTCCGAGTAGCGGAGAACGCCTGGCGGGCCTTCCCGATCGTAGACAGCTGCCTTCATCGCGTTTCCCTCGGATCATGCGCCATCGCGCGGTGCAGGCGCGATGGCTTTGGCGGGTCGAGCCGCTGCGGCCCCGATGATCGCGCTCCCTGTCGGGTCAGGCCGCTTCGCGCACGAAGGCGAGGAGGTCGCGGTTCAGCACCTCGGCGTTGACCGTCAGCATCCCGTGCGAGAAGCCCGGGTAGGTCTTCAGCGTGCCGTTCTTCAGCAGCCTGACGGCCAGCCGCGCCGAATTGTCGATCGGCACGACCTGGTCGTCCTCGCCGTGCATCACCAGCGTCGGCACGGTGATCGCCTTCAGATCCTCGGTCTGGTCGGTCTCGGAGAAGGCCTTGATGCCCTCGTAATGGGCCTTGGCGCTGCCCATCATGCCCTGGCGCCACCAGTTCTGGATCATGCCCTCGTGCACCGTGGCGCCGGGGCGGTTGAAACCGAAGAACGGCCCCGCCGGCACATCGCGGAAGAACTGCGCGCGATTGGCCGCAAGCCCGTTGCGGAAGCCGTCAAACACCTCCATCGGCAAGCCGCCAGGATAGGCCGCTGTCTTCAGCATGATCGGCGGGATGGCGGCCACCAGCACGGCCTTGGCCACGCGTCCCGCCGGCTCGCCATGCTTGGCCACATAGCGCGCGACCTCGCCGCCGCCGGTGGAGTGGCCGATATGCACCGCGTTGCGCAGGTCGAGATGCTCGGCCACGGCGAAGGCATCCGCCGCATAGTGGTCCATGTCATGGCCGTCGGAGACCTGGGCCGAGCGGCCATGGCCTCGCCTGTCATGCGCGACGACGCGATAGCCGTTGCGCAGGAAGAACAGCAGCTGCGCGTCCCAGTCGTCGGACGACAGCGGCCAGCCGTGGTGGAACACGATAGGCTGGGCATCGCGCGGGCCCCAGTCCTTGTAGAAGATCTCGACGCCGTCGCGGGTGGTCACGGTGGGCATGGTGGCTGGTCCTTCCGGGTTGGGATTGCTCTGTGCTCCGGCCGCGTGCGGCAGCCCGGCGAGAGCGACCGTCGCGGCCGCCCCCGTTTCGATCGCCTTGCGCCGGGTGAAGGCCGGTGGTTCTGCTGACATCGCGCGTCTCCTCAATGACCCTCGGAGGCCCCGAACATCGTCTTGGCGTAGATGATCCCGAGGCCGTAGGCGCCGCCGAGCTGACGGGCGATGCCGGTCGTCAGTTCGTAGGTCTCGCCCCGCGCCCAGTCCCGCTGCAGCTCCAGCAGATACTGCAGGGCCGTCATGGGTTGGGCGCCGGCCTGGATCATCCGTTCCATCGCGCGGTCATGCGCCTCGGGCGAGATGTCGCCGCACGCATCGGCGATGACATAGACCTCGAACCCCTGGTCGAGGGCCGAGAGCGCGGGGCCCACGATGCACACCGAGGTCCAGAGACCGGCGAGCACGACGCGCGGCTTGCCCAGGCGGTTGACCTCGGCGATGACGGCCGCGTCCTCCCAGGTGTTCATGCTGGTGCGGTCGAGCATGGGCTGGCCGGGGAATGCGTCGGCGATCTCGTCGAACATCGGGCCGGAGAAGCTGGTTTCCGCAACCGTCGTCAGGATGGTCGAGACCCCGAAGCCCTGCGCGGCGCGCGCGACGAGGGCCGCGTTGTTGCGCAGCGCCACCCCGTCGATCGACTTCGTCGCAAAGGCCATCTGGGACTGGAAGTCGATCATGATCAGCGTGTGGTCGTGCGGCGTGAGCAGCCGCTTCCCAGGGGTGATCGTGGCTTCGGGGGTCGCCTGCATTCCATCGCTCCATCGTCGGAGAGGCGGGCGGCCGAGTGCGGGTGCACTCGGCCGGGACGCCTCTGGGATGGGCGGAGATTGGGAAGGCAGGCCGGGTGGGAACAATTGTATGATGGTATCGGGCGCCTTGAACCTGCGGCTACCCGCGGCGAACGCCCCGCGCAAGCGCACCCGGTCCGCAGGCCTCGGCCGGCAGGACGAGACCGGGTGGGTTCAGGCCCCGCGCGCGATCGCCGCACGGATGCACGCGAGCAGCTCGTCCGGCTGCATCGGCTTGGGCAGGTAGCAGCAGACCCCCTCATCCAGCGCGCTGGTGCGGGCCGCCTCGGTGGCGTGTGCGGTCATGATGATGGTCGGCACCGGCGTGCCGCTGCGGAGCAGATGGCGATACAGATCAAGCCCGGTCATGCCCGGCATCCGCATGTCCACGATCAGGCAGGCCGTCTCGGCGAGGCGGCCGGATTGCAGGAAGCCCGAAGCACTCTGGAATTCCGTCACCTTGAAGCCGAGCGACCGGACCAGTGCAGCCACAGCCTCGCAGGCCGCCTCGTCATCGTCCACGATCGCCACGAGAGGTGCGCTGTCCATCCTGCCCTTTGCCGGTCGCGTCGGTCTTGCGTCCCTTCGCAGTTCGGCGCCCGGCCCCGCACGCGACGGCGCGGGGGGGGGGTGCGGCCACGCGGGACGATCCCGCCGCCACATCGTCGGTCGGCGGATCGGGTCGCGGCAACTATACGAAGGTATGGCGGGCTAGCCGCTCCGGCGGTCGGCGGACAAGCGGTCGGCCATGCGCACCAGTTCCGGCAGTGACCTGGCCTGCATCTTCGCCATGACCTGCGCGCGGTGGACCTTCACCGTGACCTCCGCGAGTTCGAGCGCCGCGGCGATCTGCTTGTTCAACTGCCCGGCGGCGACGAGCGCCATGACCTCGCGCTCCCTGGCTGTCAGCAAGTCGAAGCGGACCCGCAACGCGGCGAGTGCGGCGGCGGCGGCACGGCGATCACGGTCGAGCTCAAGGGCGCGATGGACGGCATCGAGGAGATCCTGGTCCCGGAACGGCTTGGTGAGGAATTCGATCGCCCCGGCCTTCATCGCCGCGACCGACATGGGGACGTCGCCATGCCCGGTGATGAAGACCACCGGAAGCAGGATCCCGTCGGTCGCAAGTTGTCGTTGCAGTTCCAGTCCGCTCTGCCCCGGCAGCCGCACGTCGAGCACGAGGCAGCCCGCCGCGTCGGCCATGCGCTGACGCTGCTCGAGCAGGTCGCGTGTGCTCTCGAACGCCTCCACCTCGTGGCCCACGGAGCGCAGCAGGCTCTGCAGTGCCTCGCGGATCGCCAGGTCATCATCCACGACGAAGACGACGGAGGTCATCGGACCGGCGCCTCGGACAACCGGGCCGGGCCTGCATCGCAGGGCAAGGCGAAGTGGAAGATCGCACCGCACGGGGCGTTCTCGGAGGCCCATAGCCGACCTCCATGCGCTTCGAGGATCAGGCGGGAGACGGTCAGTCCCACGCCCAGGCCGCCCGCCTTCGTTGTGAAGAATGGCTGGAAGAGCCGGTCTCCATGCGCTGGAGGAAGGCCGATGCCGGTGTCTTCGACCGAGACGACCACCTCCCCGGCCGGCGTGGCCGTAGAGGTGACCAGAAGGACCCGCGGGCCGCTTGCCACTGAACGCATGGCGTCGATGGCATTCGTGACGAGGTTCGCAACGACCTGCTCGATCTGCACCCGGTTCCCGGACACCGACGGCAGGTCCGCATCCAGATCGGTCCGGATGACGACATGCGCCGCCCGGCATTCGTCCGTGTAGCCGTCCAGCACGTCGCGAACGAGCTGGTTGAGGTTGAGATGGGCCTGGTCATGCCCGCGCCTGCTGAAGGTTGTGCGAATCCCTTCGACCACCCTCCCCGCCCGGTGGCCGTCCCTCGCGATGCGCGTAAGCGCGGCGCGCGCCTCGTCCACATCGGGCTGCTCCCGCACCAGCCAGCGCAGGCCGGCGTCGGCGTTGGTGACCATGCTTGCCAGCGGCTGGTTGATCTCGTGCGCGACGGCGGCCGAGAAGGCCTGCAACGTCACGAGCCTGTCCTCGTTCGCGCGGCGCTCGGCCGCGGCGGAGCGGGCGAGCCTGGCCGAGAAGGACGCGGCTTCGGCCAGCAGCACGATCAGGACCACGCTTGCGGCGGTGAGGCTGTAGAGCCGGCCAGCCCACCAGCCGACGCTGAACTGCAGGCCCGCGCTGACGAATGACAGCAGGAAAAGGTCGATCGTGAGGGCGCAGATGACCAGCAGCAGGCAGAGATCCAGGACCGATCGTCCGAACACCCCGAGCAGCACGATCAGCAACGCATAGAGGACGAGGACGACGCCAGGCACATACATCCAGATCTCGGTGATCCGCCGGCCCTCGTCCACGAAGCGCGGCATCAGGTCCTGGTTCTCGACGATGATCCAGGTGACGCCGGCGACCAGCGCGGCGACCGACGCGATGGAGCCGACGATCAACGCGGGAACCATCCTGCCCGAAGGCACCTCCCTGCTTCCCCGCAGCAGCGCGTAGGCCAGCAGGCAGAGGGGGCAGCCGATGCGCCGGATCGCGGCGATCGAGGCCGTCGTCTGCTGCCCCGCCTCGGCAAATCCCAGCGATGCGAGCACGGTGGGGAAAGAGAGCGCCCAGGGCACGGCCATGAAACCCGAGAACAGATAAGCCATGGCGAGCACCAGGATCGCTGGAGACCGTTGGACGGCAAACAGCGACAGGAGCAGCGCCGCCGTGATCATCTCGATGGTGAAGACGGCCGCCGTATAGGCCAGCACCATGGGCTCGCTGCCTTCGAGCCTGTTCCGCGCGAAGGGCGCGACAAGCAGCATCGCGCCAAGGAGAAGGACGATCACACCGACAGCGAAGAACTTCTGCTCGCTGTTCGGCGGGGAGTTGGAGACCAGCAACGCCTGCTCGTTCCGCCCCCCTGGGTTGGCTGGTTCCACCTGTGTCCCCGGTCTTGATCCAGATCCCGTTGTTTGCCAGCGAGGCGGCGGCAATACGAACTATTTATCCATGAAGCGACCGTTGGACAGGCTGTCCAAGAGCCCGGGTTCGGTTGGTGCGTCGTGGCGACATCGGCTAATGACAACCCTGGGTACGTCCCGCAGGACCCGATCCGATCCTGTCGTCGGACCACTCATCAATAGGGTGGCGCCCGCCTGTCGCGCTGCCGGCGTGCCGCCTCGGCCCACCACTCCAGATCCTCGGCAAAGCGTGGGAAAGCCCGCGTCAGGGCCGCGCCGCCCTCACCGATGGGTGTCCCTGCCTCATCCAGCGATGTGGCGATCGGCCCGACCAGGAGTGTGCTTGAGATGACCACCATCCCCATCTCGGAAAGGGTGCCGTGCCAGACCAGGTTGGCCCGGGCCCCGGCCAACCGGCCGGCGGAGTAGCTGGCGATGGCGGCTGGCCGCCAGAACCACTCTTCGAGGAAGTGATCCGTGAGGTTCTTCAGCCCCGGCTGGACGCCCCAATTGTACTCCCCGGCGACGAAGACGTAGCCATCGGCGTCTCGGATCTTCGCCGCCAAGGTTTCAAGGACCTCCGGCGCCGTCCCGGGCGGATGCTCCTTGTACATCCTGTCCAGCATGGGAAGACCGACCGCCTGTGCGTCGATCAACTCGGCCTGAGCGCCCCGCGCGGCAAATGCGTTGACCAGGAAGCGGGCGAGCCGAATGCCGGTGCGGTCGGAGCGATAGGAACCGTAGAGGACGAGAAACGTAGGGGCCATGGTGCCTCCGGCTTCCGGTTGCGGGTCTTCGCTGCGCTGTTGATGCGCCCGCGTGCGCGCGGTCGGCTCCGCCGGAAGCCTTGAGCGCGACCGCCGGCCCGCAGCCTGGCCAGCGCGGCACGATAACCTCGAGGCCCATCCTTGACGAAGAGAAAGATTGTGTAGGGACCCTCGGCGCGAACCACGGCCTAGATGTTTGATCCCAGTTTTTGATGGTGCAGTCTACTCGCAGAGCTGGAAGGACGCACCATCGGCCAAGGGGACTGTCCGAAATTCTGTGTACGCCCGGCCGGTTGAACGACACGGTTATGCCATGGCCCTGGTGAAGCGCTCGCCAAACAGGACGGCGAACTGGGCCTTGGCCAGGGACCACTCACGTGGCGGCATGGTCCATTCCTTCTCGCTGCGGTGCAAGACCAGAAACAGCAGCTTCAGCGCGGCCTCGTCCGCGGGAAAGTGGCCCCTCGCACGCACGGCACGGCGCAGCTTGGCGTTCAGCGCCTCGATGGAATTCGTGGTGTAGAGCAGCCGCCTGACTTCGAGGGGAAAGGTGACCTGCACCCGATCGGTGATCCACGAGCTATGAGAGACTTGACCCATGTTCTGGCCTGGCCGTCAGGCCCTGCCGGAGCGCAGCGGAGGCAGGGCCAGACGGCCAGG
>JBHYDO010000012.1:0-4732 GCA_051860645.1 Roseococcus sp. | reverse complement strand
CCCCTTGTTGGGGCCGGGGCGGCGCGCGCGGCGGGGGCCGTGGGGTGGCCCGGCCCTGACGGCCAGGGCAACACCGCTTCCGGTGCGGGCGGCCGATAGCCCAGCGCGCTGTGCGGCCGGACCGTGTTGTAGTGCCGCCGCCACCGCTCGATCAGCACCTGGGCTTCACGCAGCGAATAGAAGATCTTCCGGTCCAGAAGCTCGTCCCGCAGCTTGCCGTTGAAGCTCTCGTTGTAGCCGTTCTCCCAAGGGCTGCCGGGCTCGATGAACAGCGTCGTCACCCCAACCCGGCCTAGCCAGCCGCGAACCACCTTCGCCACGAACTCCGGCCCGTTGTCGGAGCGAATGTGTCCCGGTTGCCCGCGTTCGACGAACAGATCCGTCAGCACCTGCAGCACGTCGTCCGAGGTCAGCCGCCGCGCCACCACGATCGCCAGGCATTCGCGCGTGTACTCGTCGATCACCGTCAGCATGCGGAAACGCCGCCCGTTGTGCGTGCGGTCCTGCACAAAGTCGTAGGCCCAGACATGCCCCGGCCAGCACGGCCGCAGCCGCACGCAGGACCCATCGTTCAGCCACAGCCGCCCCCGCTTCGGCTGCCGCCGCGGCACCTTCAGCCCCTCGCGCCGCCACACGCGCTCCACGCGCTTGGCGTTCACACGCCAGCCTGCGGCCCGCAGCAGCGCGGTGATCCGGCGGTAGCCGTAGCGGCCATACTCCGCTGCCAGCGACACCACCGCCTCGGTCAGCGCGGCCTCGTCGGACCGTACCACCCGCACCCTGCGCTGCGTCGAACGCGGCTGGCCCAGCGTGCGACAGGCGCGACGCTCGGAGACCCCGAGCGCCGACTGCACATGCCTCACGCCAGCACGGCGGCGCTCGGGGCCTAGAAGTTTCCCTCCGCGGCTTCCTTCAGGATCAGCTTGTCCAGCGTCAGTTCCGCCACCGCCCGCTTCAGCCGCGCGTTCTCGCGCTCGAGGTCTTTCAGCCGACGCGCCTGGTCCACCTTCAGGCCGCCATACTCGGACCGCCAGCGGTAGAAGCTCGCTTCCGATACCCCAAGCTCGCGGCAGATCTCCCCCACCGTTCGCCCCTGCGCCAGCGCGAGCTCAGCCTGCCGCAGCAGGCCAATGATCTGCTCCGCCGTGTGACGCTTCCTCGGCATCCGTGCCTCCTTCCAAGGAGGCCAACTCTCTCATCACAGATGGATCCAGGTCAGGGGGGAAGGTCAGAACCCAGGACGGCGAACTGACGCTGCCATACCTGCTGGCAGGGATTGATGCGATATGGGCATGTCAGCCGCGCCCGAGCCCTCGACCCAGCAAGGTGCCGCCAAAGGCAGAAGACGCCGGGCGGCCCGCGGGTCACGTCCGTCAACGTGGTGGAAACACTTGATGGGCTTGAGGTGGCCACGGCTCAGGCGGCCCTTGGTGGAAGTTGTAGGGTTTCGTTGGTGGGTGGCGGGTTGAGCATCTCGCCCATCGCCTCGACGCCCATGTAGCGGTGCTGCATCTGCCATTCGTCATTGGCCTCGAGCAGGACCGCGCCGGTCAGGCGGATGATCGAGGCTTCCGAGGGAAAGATGCCGACCACATCGGCGCGGCGCTTTACCTCCTTGTTCAATCGCTCCAGCGGGTTCGTGGAATGCAGCTTGGTCCTGTGCTGGGCCGGGAACGCCATGTAGGCCAGCACGTCGTCCTCGCTGTCGTCCATGAGCTTGCCGAGCTTCGGCCAGCGGGGGCGGAGCTGGTCGGCGACGTGACGCCAGGTCTGCCGGGCACTCTCCTGGTCTGGCTGCAGGAAGGCCTGGCGCAGCGCGGCGGCGGCCATGGACTGCTGGGCCTTGCCGACATGGGCGAGCGCGTTGCGCATCCAGTGGACGCGGCAGCGCTGCCAGGTGGCGCCGAGGACGCGGGCGATGGCGGCCTTCAGCCCCTCATGAGCGTCGGAGACGACCAGCTTCACGCCCTTCAGGCCGCGCTTCACCAAGCTCCTGAGGAAGGTGGCCCAGAAGGTCTCGGCCTCGGAGGGGCCGATGTGCAGGCCGACGATCTCGCGCCGCCCCTCGGCATCACAGGCCACGGCGATTATGGCCGCCACAGAGACGATGCGCCCGCCCTCGCGCTGGCGCAGGTAGGTGGCGTCCAGCCAGAGATACGGCCACTCGCCGGAGAGCGGCCGGTCGAGGAAGGCGCCGACCCGCTCGTCGATGTCCTTGCACAGCTTCGAGACCGTGGACTTCGAGATGCCGGACAGGCCCATCGCCTGCACCAGATCGTCGACGCGCCGCGTCGAGACGCCGCCGATCCATGCCTCCTGGATCACCGCCACAAGGGCTTTCTCTGAGGTCTTCCGGGGCTCCAGGAAGGGCGGGAAGTAGCTGCCCTGCCGCAGCTTCGGAATGCGCAGCTGCAAGGCGCCGAGCCGCGTGTCCAGCGTCCGGTCGCGAAAGCCGTTGCGGTAGTTCAGCCGCTCGCCGGTGCGCTCGTGCCGCCCGGCGCCGATCAGGCCCTCCACATCGGCCTCCATCAGCATCTGCAGCACCGCCTCGGCAACGCCGCGAAGGAAGTCTGCGTCTCCTGCCTTCGCCAGCAGGTCCGCCAGTGGAAATCTGTCGTCGGTCATCGGGTCCTCGGTCGGTCAGCAATGGGAGCTCGCAACTCCACCCTAGCCGTCAGAGCCGATGGCCACCCCAGCCCTACGCCCGGGCCGAAGCCGGAATTTCCACCACATCCGCGGACGCTACCGGCCCGCGTCGATATCGGCCCCCACTGCCCGTGCGCCGGTCGAGCCGCACGACATGCTCGCGGCGGCGGCCGTTAGGCCCTAGAATCGCTGCCGGACAACTTGTATCGCCGTATGGGACATGCGCCAGACTGAGGACATTAACCCGCGCATCCTGGCGTGGGCCCGGGAAACTTCGGGGCTGACCGTCGAAGAGGCGGCGGATAAGCTCGCCCTCGGCAGTTCCGAGCGCGCAACTGCGGCGTCTAAGCTCTCTGCCCTTGAGTCCGGGGATCGCTCCCCGACGTATGCTCAGCTGCAGAAGGCAGCCGCCCTCTACAAGCGCCCCCTCATCACCTTCTACATGCCGGAGCCGCCGCAGCGCGGCGATCGGGGCGAAGATTTCAGGACTGCCCCCGGCGAGGTGTCAAAGCGCGCGAACGGCCTGCTCGACGCTCTGCTTCGCGACGTGAAAGCGCGTCAGCAGATGGTGCGGAACCTCCTCGAAGATGAGGATGAGGCGCCCCGGCTTGCATATGTCGGGTCTGCAAGCATGGAACAGGGGCCTGCGACGGTGGCCGGTGCTATCCGGACTGCCCTGGGCATCTCCACGGAGCAGCAGAAGGCCGCGAAGGGCCCGGATGGGCTGTTCTCGCTCCTGCGATCGGCCGCGGAGAAAATCGGCGTTTTCGTCCTGCTGCTGAGCGATACCGGGTCTCATCACTCGGCTATCAGTGAAGAGGTGTTTCGCGGATTTGCGATTGCCGATGAGGTCGCGCCCTTCATTATCATCAATGATCGCGATGCGCGGACGGCTCGCTCCTTCACCCTTATCCATGAGCTTACGCATATCTGGCTCGGGCAAACCGGCGTGAGCGGTCCGGTCCGCGATACGCCTTCGAATGCCATCGAGCTCTTTTGCAATGATGTAGCCGGCGAATTCCTGCTGCCGTCATTTGCGCTGGATGACCTCTCCCAGTTTCGAGGGATGGATGTGCCGTCCGCGCTTCGCGCGACCGAGCGCGGTTCGCGGGCTTGGAACGTGAGTCAGGCACTCGTGACCTATCGCCTGGCCCGCAAGCAGTGGGTCAGCGCGGCTGTTGCCAGTGAGCTATTCAGGCAGCTCGCGGAACGTTGGCGGAATGAGCGTGAGCGGAGCCGGGACGCCCAATCTGACACTGGAGGCCCCAGCTACTATGTCGTGAAGCGTAGCCGGCTGGGCGAGGCGCTCATGCATGTCGTCCGGCGCGGTCTGCAAGGCGACGTGCTGACACACACCCGCGCCGCGAAGATCTTGGGCGTGAAGCCGGCCTCCGTTGAACCGCTGCTCCGCGGCCAGGCGATGGTGGAATGACGCTTCACCTGCTGGACGCCGATGTGCTGATCCGGGCGCATGAAGACTACTACCCCGTCGACCGCGTCGCCCCGTTCTGGGCGTGGCTGCTGCAGCAAGCAGTGGCTGGCTCGGTCAAGATGGCCCAGCAGAACTACAGCGAGATCGCTGACTCCCGAGGACTTTTGGCGGATTGGCTCAACCGAGCGTGGCCTGCCCCCATCGGGTGGTCCGTTGTTGATCTTAATGCACGGTCGGTTTGAGCGCCACGTCTGGCGCGGTGTTTGACGGTGAAGCGGGCCAGAGCACGGTCTCGGGCGCAGGTGGCCGGTATCCCAGCGAGGAATGCGGCCGGACCGTGTTGTACAGCCGTCGCCATCCCTCGACGACGATCCGCGCCTCGGCCAGCGAGTAGAAGATCTCGCCGTTCAGCAGCTCGTCGCGGAGCTTGGAATTGAAGCTCTCGCAGTAGCCGTTCTCCCATGGGCTACCGGGCTCGATGAACGCGGTCTTGGCTCCCACCGCGGCGATCCATTCTCGCACGGCCTTGGCGATGAACTCGGGACCGTTGTCGGAACGGACATGGCCCGGCACGCCACGCAGGATGAAGAGGTCCGACAGAACGTCGATCACGTCCGTCGACTTCAGCTTCCGGTCGAGGCGGATCGCCAGGCA
>JBHYDO010000011.1:13620-31944 GCA_051860645.1 Roseococcus sp. | reverse complement strand
AACGCCCTCCAGCGATCGCGCTTCCACGGGTCGCGCGATCCACGCCTCCGGACGTAACGCCCTCCAGCGATCGCGCTTCCACGGGTCGCGCGATCCACGCCTCCGGGCGTAACGCCCTCCAGCGATCGCGCTTCCACGGGTCGCGCGATCCACGCCTCCGGGCGTAACGCCCTCCAGCGATCGCGCTTCCACGGGTCGCGCGATCCACGCCTCCGGGCGTAACGCCCTCCAGCGATCGCGCTCCGGCCTCAGCCCAGCTTGGAGGCGATCCAGTCCTTCATCTGGCTCTTGGGCATGGCGCCCACCTTGGTGTCCACCGGCTTGCCGTCCTGGAACAGGATCATGGTGGGGATGCCGCGCACCGCATAGGCGCTCGGCGTCTCGGGGTTGTCGTCGATGTTGACCTTCGCGATGGTCAATTTGCCCTGATATTCCTGCGCGATCTCGTCCAGGATGGGGGCCACCATGCGGCAGGGACCGCACCACTCGGCCCAGAAATCCACCAGCACGGCGCCCTTCGCCTCCAGCACGTCCTGCTTGAAGCTGTCGTCGCTCACGGCCTTGGTCAGTTCGCTCATGTCACGTCGTCCTTGCACACTCCGCAATAAGTCGGATCGCGCGACCTCCGGGTCAAGCGGGGGGCACCGAGGCCGGCGCGTGGCTGTCCAGCAGGGCTGACGGCAGCGGCATCACCCGCGCGCCATAGGTCCAGACCAGCGCGCACCCCACATCGCGCCCCGGATAGGCGAGGCGCAGCACCGCCCGATAGGCCGCCATCTGGCGCAGATAGGCGGGCGGTGCCGCCTGCGGGTCGGCGGGGGGTGGGCGGTTGGTCTTGAAGTCCAGGATCAGCACCGCGCCGGGGCTGATCACCAGCCGGTCCACCACGCCCAGGATCAGCCGCGCCCCGACGCGGCCCGCAATCGGCGCCTCGGCCAGGCTGCCGGGCGCGAAGGCCTGGGCGATGTCGGGGTGGGCCATGACGGCCAGCGCCTCGGCCAGGATTTCGGCCTGCTGCGGCGCGGTCAGCCCATGGCCGGGCCGCGCCAGATAGCGCGCGCCCGCGTCGGCCCGCCTTGCAGCGTGCAGTTCCGGCAGGGATTGCAGCAGGGCATGGATGAGGTTGCCGCGCCGGAAGCGCGTGCCGAGTGGGTCGCCCGGGGCGTGTGGCGCGGCGGCGGCGCCCTCCGCCTCGTCATCCTCCATGTGGGAGGGCGTGGCGACGCGCCCGCCCAGCACCTCGGGGGCGGGGATGCGCGCCCAGGCCGGCAGGCCGGGCGGGCCGGCCGTGGCATCGGCGCGGGGTTCGGCCTTGCGCGGATCGGCCTGCGGGCTCGCCAGCCGCAGCAGCGGGCCTTCGAGAAATCCCGCCGCCTCGCCGCCCCATTCGGCGGGGGTGAAGGGGTGTTCCTGCACGCCGGACAAGCGCGAAAACCCCGCGGCCACCTTGTCGTGCCAGCAGCCCTCGGCCTTGCGTTCCCGATACCAGCCGCAGACCAGCAACCGGTCCTCGGCGCGGGTCAGCGCCACATAGAGCAGCCGGTTGGCTTCCTCGGCCTCGCGCGCCGCCTCGGCCGACTGCGCCTCGGTCCAGGCGGGTGCGGCGAAGCCCTTGCCGCGCGGCGCCCAGAGCGGAAGACCCTCCGCGGTCCAGCGCAGCCGCGCGCGGGGCGGCGGCGCGCCCGTGGTGTCGGGCAGGATGACGATGGGCGCCTGGAGGCCCTTCGCGCCATGCACCGTCATCACCCGCACGCGGTCGGCGCTGTTCTCGGGCTCGCGCTTCACCTCGGTGGCGGCGCGGCGCAGCCAGTGCAGGAAATGCTGCAGGCTCGCAGGGTGGGCGCGCTCATGGGCCAGGGCGGCGGTGAGCAATTCGTCCAGCGGGTCGGCCGCGTCGGGGCCGAGGCGCGCCAGCAGCCGCGCCCGCCCGCCGCGCTCGGACAGGATCTCTGCGATCAGCGCGTGCGGCGGCAGGTGGTCCGCCCGCACCGACAATTCGGCAAACAGGTCGGCCGCCCGGCCGATGGCGTTCTCCTCGCCCCGCCGCGCCATCAGCCGCGCATGCAGCGGCAGCGTGCGGCCATGCGCCAGCGCGAAGAGGTCCGCTTCGTCCAGCCCGAAGATCGGCGATTTCAGCGCGGCGGCCAGTTGCAGGTCGTCAGCCGGCAGCAGGATGGCGTCCAGCGTCGCCAGCACGTCCAGCACGGCCAGCTGCTCCACCAGCACCATGCGGTCCACGCCGCCCACCGGCACGCCCAGCTCCTTCAGGGCGCGGACCAGCTGGGGCAGGAAGGCGTTGCGCCGGCGCACCAGCACCAGGATGTCGCCCGCGCGGATGCGGCGGCCCTCGTTCGGGTCGCCCTCGTGGCGGGCGGGCAGGCGCTCGGCCGCGATCATGTGGCGGATGCGCTGCGCCAGCGCGCGGGCCAGGCGCGAGTCGGGGCCCGTTTCGCCCGTGGGGGTCCCGGGCACGTCCCAGGGGGGCGGCTCCTCCGCCTCGCCGGCGGCCAGCAGGGGCCAGAGCTCCACGCAGCCGGCGGCCCCCTCGCGGTCGGGGTTGTGGCGCAGCGTCTCGCCCTCGCCCACCACGCCAGGCCGCGCCGCGCCCTCGGCGAACACCGCATCCACCAGCGCCAGCACCGGCGGGGCCGAGCGGAAGGAGACGTTGAGCGGCACCTCGCGGAACAACTGCCCCGCCGCGGCGGCACGGGCGCCGAAGGCGGCGGCCGCGCGCGGCAGCCCGGCCGCATCGGCGCCCTGGAAGCCGAAGATGGACTGCTTCACATCGCCCACCGCGAAGAGGGTGCGCGGCGCCGTGTTGGCTCCCTGGCCCGTGGTGAACTCGGCCGTCAGCGCGGCGGCGATGCCCCATTGCTCGGGGTTGCTGTCCTGCGCCTCGTCCAGCAGCACATGGTCCAGCCCGCCATCGAGCTTGTAGAGCACCCAGGCCGCGCCCGGATCGTCGAGCAGCCGGCGCGCGGAGGCGATGAGGTCGTCATAGTCCAGCCGCCCGATGCGGCGCTTGGCCTCGGCGAAATGCGCCAGCACGGGGCCGCCCAGCGTCAGCGCGGCCAGCGTGGCATCCAGCAGCGCCAGGGCCGTGCGCCGCGCCGCCAGCGCCTCCAGCCGCGCGCCCTCGGCGGTGAGGGTGGCCTGCACGCCGGCCTGGGCCGCGCCGCAGCCCTTGGTGGCGAAGCCTTTCCGGACGGTGCCGTCCTTGGTCAGGAACAGCCCCCGCCAATCCGCCTCCCGCACCAGCCGCGCGGCCGGGCCAAGTGCGAGGAGCGCGCCCAATTCCCTGCCGCGCTCGACGTCATTGGCATTGCCGCTGCCGCGCAGGGCGCCGGCGGCGCGGGCCAGCGCGTCGTCATCGCCGCCCGTCACCGCCTCCAGGGCCAGGGCCTCGGCATCGGCATCGGCGGGCAGGCCGAGCCGGGCGGCAATGCGCCCGCGCAGCCCCGGCAGCGTGCCGCCGGCTTCCAGCATGGCCTGGTCGAGCTCCGCCTGGTCGTCGCGCAGGGCGCGCAACAGGCCCTGCATCCCCTTGGCATCAATCAGCGTGGCCAGGTGGCCCGTGGCGGGGCTGACCGGCAACTCGGCCTCGCGCGCCTCGGCCAGCCGCGCGGCGGCGTCCATCTCTTCCAGCACGGCGAAGCCCGGCGCGAGGCCGGCCTCCAGCGGAAAGCCGCGCAGCAGGGATTGGGCAAAGGCGTGGAGCGTCGCGATGCGCATGCCGCCGGGCAGTTCCAGCACCTGCGCGAAGGCGGCGCGGGCGCGCTCCACCTCCTTCGCGTCCGGCACACGGCCAAGCAATTCCGCCAGTTCGCCGTGCAGCCCGCCGGCATCCGCCACCGCCCAGGCGCCCAGCCGCCCGTTCAGCCGCCCGGCCATCTCGGCCGCCGCCGCTTTGGTGAAGGTGAGGCACAGCAGGCGTTCAGGCGCGGCCCCGCCCAGCATCAGCCGCAGCAGCCGGTCGGTCAGCAGCTTGGTCTTGCCCGACCCGGCCGAGGCGGTGACGAAGCAGGAGGCGGCGGGGTCCGACGCCTCGCGCTGGCGGGCGTTCGCTTCGGTGCGCGCGCCAGTCATGGCTCGCCTCCCTCGCCCGCCGACCATTCATCGGCGCGCGACAGATGGCGGTAGTCCGGCGCGGCACGCCGGCGCCGGTGGGGGTGGGCGGCGAAGGGCGCGGTGCCGAACAGGAAGCGGTCCGCGAGCCGCCCCAGCGCGGCATGGGCCTGTTCCACCGCCTCGGGGATGTCGAGCTTCAGCGTCTTCACCTCGCTCGGGTCCAGCGCGCCGGTCAGGCGCCAGTATTCCAGGGCGGTGACGGGGCCGGGTTCCAGGCCCGCGAAGCCGCCACGCTCGGCGATCAGCGCCTCCAGGGGAAGCTGCGGCGCGCTGCCGCGCTCCACATCGGTGCCCGAGGGGGTGGTGCCGGTCTTGTAGTCCACCACGCGCAGGTTCCCGTCGGTGAAGCGGTCCAGCCGGTCGGCGCGGGCGTCGAGGCGCAGGGTGCCGCCGGGGCGTTTCAGCTCCAGGCGCCCCTTCACCTCGGCCAGGCTCCCGGCCAGCACCGGCCGGGCGGCGGCCTCGAGCCGGATCACCTCGGCGCCGATGCGCGCAAGCCGCGGCGCCCAGATGGCCGCGACGGCGGGGCGCGGGGCGGCGCGGGCCAGGGCCTCGGCCATCGCGGCCTCCCAGACGGTGCGGGCCGCCTCCGCCCCCGGCCAGCCCGCGCCCAGCTGCGCCAGGAAGCGGTGCATGGCGCGATGGACCAGGTTGCCGTAGTCGGCCGCATCGGCCTCCTGCTCCAGCGGCGGCAGGGCGCGCAGGCCCAGCACATGCCGGGCGTGGAAGGCGTAGGGGTCGGCGATGAGCATCGCCACGTCGCTGACCGTGACGCGGTGCGGCCGGGCGTCGCGCGGCGGGTTGGGCGCGGGGCGGGGCTGGGGGGTGACGCTGGCGGGCGCGTCCAGCAGGCGGGCCCAGTGGGCCTCGGGCGCGGGCGCCATGACGGCACCCTGGCCCTTCAGGTAGGTGTCCAGCCGCGTCAGCCAGCGTGCCGGCACGGTGGGGCTGCCGCCGCGCCGCGCGGCACGCGAGAAGACGGCCCGCGCGGAACCCGCGCCGAACAGAAAAAAGTCGGCGGCCACGCGGCCGATGCGCAATTCCGGCGAGGGCAGGCCGAAATCGCGCCGCATGGGCCGGCTCATCCAGGGGCCGGGGTCGGCGGCCTGGGGCCAGATGGTCTCGTCCAGCGCGCCCAGCACCACCAGGTCGAAGTCGAGCAGGCGGGCTTCCAGCAGGCCCAGGATTTCCACATGCGGGTGCAGCGCCGCACCCACGCGGCCGCGCGCGACCCGGGCGGCGCGGGTGGTGCCGCTGGCCAGCAGCGCCTCGAACAGGCCGGGCCATTCGGCGGGCGCGATGGGGGGAAGTTCGGCCAGGGCGGGCGGGAGGGCGGCCAAATGCCGGGCCAGCGACTCGCCCTCGGCCTGGGCGTAGAGGCGCAGGCCGCCCGGCAGGTCGGGCGTGGTGGCCAGGGCTTCCGCGGCGCGAAGTTGCGCTTCCAGCAATTCAGCGGGCGGGCGGGGTGGGGCGTCGTCCGGCAGGGCGGTGAAGCCGTCAAGGGCCGCTTCCAGCGCGGCCAGCAGCGGGGCGGCCTCCTCCAGCCCCAGCGCGCGCAAGCCCGGAAATCCCGGCGCCGGGGCAGGGCCGCGCAGGGCCTTTTCCTCCAGGGCGCGGGCGGCGGCGAGCAGATCGGCCCGCGCCATCCCGGCGGCGCAAAGCGGGTGCTTCAGCAAGGCGAGCAGCGCCACCGGCCCCATCTCGCCCGCCGCCAGCCCGGCGATGAGGCGCAGGAAGGCGCCGGGCGGCGTGTCGGACAGCGGCTGGCCGGCGCTGTCATCGGCCAGCACGCCGTGGCGCGGCAATTCGGCGGCGACGCGGCGGGCCAGGTCGCGGTCGGGCGTGACCAGGGCGGCACGGGCGCCGGGGGTTTCCAGCGCGCCGCGCAGCGCGAGGGCGATGGCGGTGGCCTCGTGCTGCGAATCCCCGGCATCGAGCCGCGTCAGGCCGTCCAGGGCCGCCTCGGGCGTTCCATGTCGCAACCAGGGCGCCAGCGCGCCCGCCGGCAGCAGGGCCGTGCCCAGAAGGTTGGCGCGCGGCGTCGCCTCGCCGGGCACCCAGGGCGCGGCATCGGCCAGGGTGGCGCCCATGCGCACCAGCATGGCGCGCTGGCCGGCGAAGGGGTGGGTGGGGGCCTCGGCCAGCGCCTCGGGGCCAAGGGCGGCGGTGGCGGCGTCCTCGCCCGAGACCACCACGAAGCCCTGCGGCAGCCGGGTCGCGATGGTGCGCAGCAAATCGGACGCGGCGGGGATGGTGCCGCCCATGCCGATGCCGGCCGCGATCACGGCGCCTTCGGGGGGCGCATCCTCCCAGGCGCGGCGCTGGGCGCGCAGCGCCATCACGCGCCGCACCCCGATGTCGAGCAGCCCCTGCCCCTCCAGCCAGCCCTGCCATTCCAGCACCATGGCGCGCAGGAAGGTGGTCGTGATCTGCCAATGGGTGGCGAGGTTCTCGGGCGCCAGCGCGTCCAGCCTTTCCAGCCAGCGGTGTTCCAGCAGGGCGGGGTCGTCGGGGAGGGTCTCGGCCTCCTCCAGCGCGATCTCGTCCAGCAGCTTCGCGAGTTCGCCGCCGAGCGCCCAGGCGTGCTCGGCGGTGGGGGGGCCGCCGGCGTGGCGCGGCCATTTGGCGGCGAAGCCGGCCAGCACCGCCTGGCGGCGCAGCGCGTCCACCGCCGGCGGCAGGTCGAGCAGGGCGGGCAGCGCCAGTTCGTCGGCGTCTTCCACCGAGAGCCCGGCCAGCGGGCGCAGGCGCGGCAGCAGCAAGGCGGGGGCGTCGGCCTCGCGCAGGAAGGCCGCTTGCAGGGCGCGGGCGGCGCGGCGGGTGGGCAGCAGGATGGTGGCGGCGGCCAGCGCCTCGCCGGTGCCGAGGCGCGAAAGGGTGCCGCGCGCCAGGGCGGGCAGGAAGGGCTGGCCGGGGGCGATGGAAAACAGGTGCATGGGCCGTGTCCTAGCCCCGCGCCACGTCAAGGCCGGTCATGGCGGCGATGCGCCGCTCGGCCCGGGCCAGGTCGGGCGGGGTGGAGAGGTGAAACCAATGCCCGTCATGCACGAGGCCGTACAGCCGCCCGGCCGCCAGCGCGCGGTCGAAGCAGCGGTTGAGGCTGAAGCGGCCCTGGGGTTCGGGCGCCACCAGGGCGGGCGCCATGACCTGCACGCCGCCGAACAGGTAGGGGGCCAATTCGTGCGGCTTGGGGCGGCGCAGGCGGCCCAGCGGGTCCATCAGGAAATCCCCGCGGCCGACCTCGCCCTCGATGGCGGTGGTGCGGACCATCAGCAGCAGCGCGTCCATCGCCGCGGGGTCGAAACCGGCGGCGAGGCGGGCCAGCGCGGGGCGCGGGCCGTCCAGCCAGAAGGCGTCGCCATTGACCACGGCGAAAGGTGCGTCGCCCAGCAGCGGCAGGGCGCGGCGGATGCCCCCCCCGGTTTCCAGCAAATCGGGCTCCAGCTGCAGGCGGGTGCGGGGTGGGGCTTTGCGGGCGGCGAGCGCGGCGGCGACCTTCTCCGCCTGCCAATGGGCGTTGACCACCACATCTCCCATGCCGGCCTCGGCCAGGCGGTCCAGCGCGTGGTCGAGCAGCGAACGGCCGCACAGTTCCAGCAAGGGCTTGGCGGTGGTGGCGGTCAGCGGGCGCATCCGCTGGCCGAGGCCGGCGGCGAGCACCATTCCGCGCTTGATCATGGGTTCGCCCGCCGCGTCCGCGGCACATGCGCGTCCAGGAAGCGCGCGAGGGGTGCCGTGGCGGGGTGCTCCAGCGCGCGGTCCAGCAGGGCCCAGCAGCGGGGGCCGTGCTTCAGGTAGTTCGGCTTGCCGTCGCGCCGGTCGAGCCGCACCCAGAGCGCGGCCACCCGCAGGTGGCGCTGCGCGGCGCAGGCAGCCATGGCGGCGGTGAAGTCGTCCGCGCGCTGGTCCGGCCGGGCGGTCAGGTATTGCCGGCGCGCGGCGTCGCGCAGCGCCGGCGCCACGTCGCGCCGCGCATCCTCGACCAGCGAGACGAGGTCATAGGCCGGGTGGCCCAGGGCGGCGTCCTGCACGTCGATCAGCGCCATGCCGCGCGGCGTGGGCATGAGGTTGGCGGGGAAGTAGTCGCGGTGGACGAAGCCCCCCTCTTTCGCGGAAGCCCCCGCGAAGGGCGCCAGCATCTCGCGGATGGCGGCGTCCAGCCCGGCGCGCACCCGGTCATCGGGCGGCGCGCCGAAGGCCGCGGGCCACCACCAGTCCAGAAAGGTGGCGGCGGCGGTGCGGGACATGGCGTCGGCGCCCCATTCCGGCAGGCCGGGCGGGGGCGGTGCGGCGGCGGCGCGCGCCAGGCTTGCCACCGCCGCGGCATAGAGCGGGCCGGGGTCGGCGCCCGCATCCAGCGCATCGGCCATGCTGTCGGCGCCGAGATCCTCCACCAGCGCGGTCAGTCCCGCGCGGTCCACTGCCAGCACCTCGGGCGTGGGCACGCCGATGGCGCGAAGGTGTTCCGCCACGCGCAGGAAGGCGTCGAGGTAGGCGGCGTCCGGTGTCTGCATCAACAAGGCGGGGCGCGGGCCGCCGTGCAGGCGGGTGTAGCGCTTGGAGGCATCGCCCGGCAGCGTCTCGGCGCGGGCGGTGGCGAAGCCCTGCGCGGCGAGGAAGTGCATCACAGCCGCCCCTCCCAGCCGCGCAGCGTGATGCGGCGGGCGTCCCCGTCCAGCGGTTCCAGCGTGACCTCCAGCGCGCCCTCCGGCGCCAGCAGGCCGAGGCGCTCAGGCCATTCCACCAGCACGATGCCCTCGCGCGCCTCGTCCCAGCCGAGTTCGGGGACGCCGTTCGGGCCTTCCAGCCGATACAGGTCGAAATGATGCGCCATGGCGCCGCCCGGCAGCGGGTAGGATTGCACCAGGGTGAAGGTGGGGCTGGGCACCTCCAGCGCCGCATCGCCGCTGGCCGCGCGGAGAAATGCGCGGGCGAGCGCCGATTTGCCCGCGCCCAAGGGGCCGCGCAGCAGCAGGGCGTCGCCGGGGCGGGCCAGGGCGGCGAGGCGGGCGGCCAGGGCTTCGGTGTCGGCCAAAGTTGTGGCGAGAATCTCCATCGCTCTGAGTTTGGGCGTTGTGGGCGGGCGGGGCAAACCACGACGTGGCGACGGGCCAACGACCACAGGAAACATCTCAGTTCAGCAAAATTCCGATTGCAGAAACAACCGAAAGTGGAGTTTCCTGATGTCTCAAGATGTGAGGCGTCCATGCGCTCCCTATCACTGATTGCAGTCTTCCTGGTTTCCGCATGCGGGAATGCGCAGTGGACCACCTATCATCGCCAGGGGCGTGTGGATCACGGCTCCGTGATCGCGGTGGATGCGAGGCAGCGCTTCCTGCACGTCACGGCGAATGAGCGCAACGAGCTGCGCATCTGCGCTGAGCGCAGCCCCGACGTCTTCGCCACCTTTGCCTCTGCCCTCGCGGCTGGCGTGACCACGCAGGACGTGACGGGCATCCTTGGGGCGAGCTCGGCCGAACGTGGCGCGAACATCGGCCTGCGCACGCAGACCACGACCACCCAGGCGGAGCTGCTCTACCGGCTCTGCGCGCTGCACGCCAATGGCGCGATCAGCGCGTCGGAGTTGGCCGCGCAGCTGCGCCGGTTCCAGAACACCATGGTGGCGATGCTCGCCATCGAACAGATCACCGGCTATGCGCGGCCTTCGTTGCTGACGATCGGCGCCGATAGCGGGGTCACGCTGGGTGGGGAGGGCAGCCCGGAGCTGGCCACGCTTCGCACCGCCGTGACGACGGCGCGCACCGAACGGCAGACGGCCGAGACCGAGCAGGGCACCGCGCAGCAGCAGCTTCGGGACGCCACAACGCGCGTCGGTGCGGCCGAGGCTGCGCTCAACGCCGCCGCGCCGGATGCTGCGAACCGTCCCGACCTCGTCACCCGCGTGGAGCAGGAGCGCGCCACGCTGCGCACAGCCGCAGACACGCTGCGCAGCGCAAACCGCACGGTGCAAGTACGGCGAGAAAATGAGCAGGCGGCGCAGCAATCCCTGCGGGTGGCTGGCGCCCGGCTCTCGACCACGACCGGCACCAGCTCGGACATCCCGGTCCAGGCGGGACAGCCGGCGCCGTCCGGGCAGGCGGCCGATGCGGTGGCCAGCATCGTCAACACGGTGGTCAACCAGAGCTTCATCCAGGAAACCTGCCTGCAGCAGATCTTGAATCCGTTGGTGGCGGATCGACTCTCCGCCTCGGCCGAGAACTTCTGCCGCGAAGTCATTCAGCGTGTCCTCGATATCAGGGAGCGTGATCTTGATCGCCAAGAGCGGATCTACCGTGCACGCCTGCAAGCCTGGACGACGGTGAGTGTGGCTGAAGCAAGACGGCCACTCCGGCCGGTCAGTGCGGGTGCGGCGGGTGTGACAACCCGCACGGGCACGGGCGCAGGTGCAGGTGCAGGTACAGGGGCAGGGGCAGGTGCAGGCACAGGGGCAGGCACAGGGGCAGGTGCAGGGGCAGGGGCAGGCACAGGGGCAGGGGCAGGCGCAGGCTCAGGTGCAGGTACAGGTGCAGGGGCAGGGGCAGGGGCAGGTGCAGGGACGGGCAGCGCCGGCCCCGTCAGGCCGATGCCAGATCCACCCGACGGGGTGGGCACGCTGGAAATGCCTCCGGGTCGGGGCACGGCCGAGCGATAATAAGGCCACGCCCGCGGACAGGCTGGACGCGCGCCCCGAACCCGGGCAATGCCAAATCCATGACCGAGACGATCGTGACGGATGTGGCCATCATCGGCGCCGGCCCCGTGGGGCTCTTCGCCGTGTTCGAGTGCGGCATGCTGAAGATGCGCTGCGCCGTGATCGACACGCTGGAGGAGATCGGCGGCCAATGCGCCGCGCTCTATCCGGAAAAGCCCATCTTCGACATCCCGGCGCACCCGCGCATCGACGGGGCCGCGCTGGTGCGGGCGCTGGAGGAACAGGCCGCGCCCTTCGAGCCGCGCCGCCTGCTGGCGCAGCGGGTGGAGTCGCTGCGGCAGGACGCGGCGGGCTTCACGCTGACCACCAGCGCGGGGAAGACCGTGCAGGCCAAGGCCGTGATCGTGGCCGCGGGCGCCGGCGCCTTCGGCCCCAACCGCCCGCCGCTGAATGATTTGCCGGGCTACGAGGCCTCGGGCGCCGTGCGCTACCTGGTGACCCGGCGCGAGGAATTCCGGGGCAAGCGCGTGGTGATCGCGGGCGGCGGGGACAGCGCGGTGGACTGGGCGCTCTCGCTCAAGGACATCGCCGCCCGCGTCATCGTCGTGCATCGCCGGGACAAGTTCCGCGCCGCACCCGAGACCGCCGCCCAGCTTGCCGCCGCCGCCGCGCGGGGCGAGGTGGAGATGGCCATCCCCTACCAGCTGCACGGGTTGGAAGGCGATGGCAGCAAGCTGGACGCCGTGATCCTGGCCACGCTGAAGGGCGAGGAAAAGCGCGTGGAGGCCGACCACCTGCTGGCCTTCTTCGGCCTGTCCATGGAGCTCGGCCCCATCGCGGACTGGGGGCTGGGGCTGGAGCGCAGCCACATCACGGTGGAGCCCGCCACCTGCGCCACCAACATCCCGGGCGTGCACGCCATCGGCGACATCGCGACCTATCCGGGCAAGCTGAAGCTGATTTTGCAGGGGTTTTCCGAGGCCGCCATGGCCGCCCACGCCATCCATCCGCGGGTGTTCCCCGGCGAGGCGCTGCACTTCGAATATTCCACCAGCAAGGGCGTGCCGGCGTGAGCGACGCGCGGCTGTATGCGCCCTCGGTGGGGCGCAACCGCGCGCCGATCGCGGCCGCGCTGCGCGGCCTGCTGCCGGCGGCGGGGATGGTGCTCGAAATCGCCTCGGGCAGCGGCGAGCATGCCCTGCACCTGGCCCGCGAATTCCCGCAGCTGACCTTCCAGCCCTCGGACCACACGGCCGAGGCGCGCGCCTCCATCGCCGCCTGGCGGGAGGCGGAAGGTCCGCCCAACCTGCGGCCGCCGCTCCGGCTCGATGTTCTGGAGGACGCCCCCTTCCCGCCCGCCGCCGCCGTGCTGTGCATCAACATGATCCATATCGCGCCGTGGGCAGCGACGCTGGGGCTGCTGCGCCACGCGGCCGCGGCGCTGCCCGCGGGTGCGCCGCTCATCCTCTACGGCCCCTATCTGCGCGAGGGCGTGGCCACGGCCGAGGGCAACCTGGCCTTCGACGCCGACCTGCGGGCCCGCAACCCCGCCTGGGGAGTCCGCCGGCTGGAGGATGTGGCCAGGGCCGCGGCCCCGGATTTCATCCTGGAGTGCGTGGTGGAGATGCCGGCCAACAACCTCATGGTCCTGTTCCGGCGCCGGTGATCACGCCCCGCGCAAACTCCAAATTTTCACACGCTTTCACTTGACCGGCACGGCTCCGTTCTGGAACCGTGACCAAGTGATGCGACCGACCCCCGCCGTGCATGGGGGCCGCGCTTCTTGACCGCGCGGCCGGCCTTCCGCACCTATCCCCGCTGGACCGCCCCTTCGGCGGCCGGCGAGGCCCTTTCATGACGCACCCGACTTCCGCGCCCCGCAAGCGCCTGTTCCTGCGCAGCTGGGGCTGCCAGATGAATGTCTATGACAGCCACCGCATGGCCGATGTGCTGGCCCCCCTGGGCTATGCCCCGGTGGACGCGCCCGAGGCGGCGGACATGGTCATCCTCAACACCTGCCACATCCGCGAGAAGGCCACGGAGAAGCTGTTCTCCGAACTCGGCCGCCTGCGCCTGATGAAGGAGGCCCGCCGCGCCGAGGGGCACGACATGCTGCTGGCCGTGGCCGGCTGCGTCGCCCAGGCGGAAGGGGCCGAGATCACCGCCCGCGCCCCCTATGTGGACCTGGTGCTGGGGCCGCAGAGCTACCACCGGCTGCCGGAACTCGTCGCCCGCGTGACCCGCGCCGCGGGCTCGGTGGTGGAAACCGAATTCCCGACGGAAGAAAAATTCGACCACCTGCCCGACGCCAGCGCGCCGCAGGGCGTGACCGCCTTCCTCACCATCCAGGAGGGCTGCGACAAGTTCTGCGCCTTCTGCGTCGTGCCCTATACCCGCGGCGCCGAATATTCCCGCGCGCCGGAGGCCGTGCTGGCCGAGGCGCGGCGGCTGGTGGCGCAGGGCGCGCGCGAGGTCACGCTGCTCGGGCAGAACGTGAACGCCTATCATGGCCAGGACGCCACGGGCGCCGAATGGGGGCTGGCCCGCCTGCTCACGGCCCTGGCGGACATCCCCGGCCTGCTGCGGCTGCGCTACACCACCTCCCACCCGCGCGACATGGACGCGGCGCTGATCGCCGCCCACCGCGACATCCCCGCCGTCATGCCCTTCCTGCACCTGCCCATCCAGTCCGGCAGCGACCGGGTGCTGGCGGCGATGAACCGCGGCCATACGGCGGAGGACTACCTGCGCCTGGTGGACCGGCTGCGCGAGGCGCGCCCCGACCTGGCCCTCTCCACCGACATCATCGCCGGCCACCCCGGCGAGACCGAGGCCGACCATCGGGCGACGCTCGCGCTGATCGAGCGGGTGGGCTTCGCCCAGGCCTTCAGCTTCAAGTATTCCCCCCGCCCCGGCACGCCCGCCGCCGGCGCGCCCGGCCATGTGGACGAGGCGGTGAAGGACCGCCGCCTGCAGGAGATCCAGGCCCTGCTGCGCGCCCAGCAGGCGGCGTTCAACGCCTCCCGCACGGGCCAGGTGCTGGACGTGCTGCTGACCGGGCCGGGCCGCCACCCGGGCCAGCTCTCCGGCCGCACCCCCTGGCTGCAACCGGTCCATGTGGAGGCGCCTTCGGACCTCGTGGGCACGGTGCAGCCCCTGAGAATCCGTGCCGGAAACCCCAATTCCCTCGCGGGCGACCTCATCCCCCCGCCGAACCAGGAGCAACACGCCGCTTGAGCAACGCCCTTGCGCTCCGCGCCAGAAACGGTCAGCCGGGGGGCCACCCCCCTGGTCCCCCCTCGTCCGAGTCGCGCAGCGTCACGCTGCAATTCGAGGACAACGCCTTGCTCCCGCTGCTCTATGGCGAGCACGACAAGCACCTGGCACGGATCGAAAGCCGCTGCGGCGTGAAGCTCGCCTGCCGGGGCAACCGCCTGACCATCAGCGGCAGCGCCGAGCGCACCGGAATGGCGGAAGGCGTGCTGCGCGGCCTCTGGCGCAGCCTGGAGCGCGGCGCCTCGCTCACCGGCGCCGAGGTGGAGGCCGCCATCCGCATGGCCGAGGGCGAGGCGGTGGCCGACCCCCGCCTGCCCCTGCAGGACATCCCGCAGATCCGCACGCGGCGCGGCGCCATCGCCCCCCGCACCCCGGCCCAGGCCGCCTACATGGACACGCTGGGCCGCTGCGAGATGGTGTTCGGCGTGGGCCCGGCCGGCACCGGCAAGACCTACCTCGCGGTGGCGCAGGGCGTGGCACTGCTGCTGGCGCAGCGGGTGGACCGCATCGTGCTCTCCCGCCCCGCCGTCGAGGCCGGCGAGCGCCTGGGCTTCCTGCCCGGCGACATGAAGGAGAAGGTGGACCCTTACCTGCGGCCCCTCTACGACGCCCTGCACGACATGCTGCCGGCCGAGCAGGTGGCGCGCCGCATCGCCGCCGGCGAAATCGAGATCGCGCCGCTGGCCTTCATGCGCGGCCGGACGCTCGCCCATTCCTTCGCCATCCTGGACGAGGCGCAGAACACCACCGCCGCGCAGATGAAGATGTTCCTGACGCGCATGGGCGAGGGCACCCGCATGGCCATCACCGGCGACCCCACCCAGGTGGATTTGCCGGCAGGGGTGAAATCCGGGCTGGTCGAGGCCATTTCGGTGTTGCGCGGAGTGCCCGGAATAGGCTTCACACATTTCGACGAGAACGACGTGGTGCGGCATCCCCTCGTGGGGCGCATCGTCGCGGCATATGGTGCAATGGAGGCGTCACGCGCGGGGCATCCCCCCCGCCGGGCCGCCGGGAAGGACGTGGATGGAACCGGGAAGTAGTTTGCCCGGCGGTGCGGAGATCGCCGCCGGGCTTGCCGATGTGGATGTGGTGCTTGGCGCGCCCGGTTGGCGCGCCGCCCTGCCCCGGGCCGAGGCCCTTGCGCGAAGGGCCGTCACCGCCACCCTGGCCGACCAGGGGGCCAACGGCCACCTGACCCTGCTGCTGACCGATGACGCGGAAATCCGGCGGCTGAACACCGGCTTCCGCGGCAAGGAGAAGGCGACCAACGTCCTCTCCTTCCCCGCCCCCTATGGCAGCCTGACGCTCGGCGACCTGGCGCTGGCGCTGGGCGTGGTGCGCCGCGAGGCGCTGGCCGAGGGGCGCGCCTTCCAGGAACATTTCGCGCATCTGGTGGTGCACGGCACCCTGCATCTGCTGGGCCATGACCATCTCTCGGCCGGCGAGGCCACGCTGATGGAGCGCTCCGAGGCGCGCATCCTGCGCCGCCTGGGCGTGCCGAACCCCTGGCGCCTGCGCTGGCGCGGAGCCGCCTGACATGCCGAGCGACACGCAGAACCCGCCGGAATTCCTCCGGCGCATCCGCAGCCTGTTCAACCGCCGCGCCTCCGACAGCCTGCGCAGCCGCGTCGAGGAACTGATCGGCACGCCCGACGGCCAGGCCGCGACCGACGGCCGCACGCTGGACCGGCACGAGCGCGCCCTGCTCTCCAACGTGCTGAAGCTGCGCGGGGCCACCGCCTATGACGTGATGGTGCCGCGCGCGGACATCATCGCGCTGCCGGTGGACCTCAGCTTCGGCCAGGCCATGGCCGCCATCCAGCGCGAGGGCCACAGCCGCTACCCGGTCTACCAGGGCCATCTGGATGAGGTCCTGGGCATGGTGCACATCAAGGACATCATCGCCGCCATGGGTCGCGAGGGCGACTTCACCCTGCGCGCCGTGCTGCGCAAGCCCCTTTTCGTGGTGCCCTCCATGCCCGTGCTCGACCTGCTGCTGCGGATGCGTCAGGAGCGCATGCACATGGCGCTGGTGGTGGACGAGTATGGCGGCATCGACGGCCTCGTCACCATCGAGGACGTGGTGGAGACCATCACCGGCGACATCGCCGACGAGCATGACGAGGAAAGCGCGCCCCAGATCATCGAGCGCGGCGAGGGCGTCTATGAACTCGACGCCCGCACCCCCATCGAGGATTTCGAGGAAAAGCTCGGCGCGGTGCTGACCGAGGAGGAACGCGGCGCCGACATCGACACGGTGGGCGGCCTCGTCTTCACCCTGGCCGAGCGCGTGCCGGCGCGGGGCGAGATCTTCTCGCACCCCTCGGGACTCGAGTTCCGCGTGCTGGACGCCGACGCCCGCCGCATCCGCCGGCTGCGCGTGCGGCGCCCGGCCGAGACCGGCGCGCGCAGCGCCGCGGAGTAGGGCGCGCGCAGCGGCGCGGAACAGGGCGCGCGCAGCGGCGCGGAACAGGGCGCGCGCGGGGCGGGGCCACGCCCCGCGCCTCGGCCACATATCCCCGGCCGGATTTTGCGGGCATAAGGCGCGCCATGCGAACTCTCCTGCACGCGCGCCCGGGCCTGCTGGCCTTCCTGCTTGGCGCCGCCTCGGCCCTGGCCCTGCCGCCGCTGCATGCCCTCCCCGTACTGCTGCTGACCTTCCCCGCCTTCCTCGCCCTGCTCGCTCGGGCGGAAGGGGCGCGGCAGGCGCTGTGGTGGGGGGCGCTGTTCGGCTTCGGGCACCATGTGGCCGGCCTCTACTGGCTGACGCACGCGCTGTTCACCGACATCGGCACCTGGTTCTGGCTGGTGCCCTTCGCCGCACCCGGCGTGGCGCTGCCGCTGGCGATGTTCATGGCCCTGCCGGCCTGGGCCGCCTGGCGGGCGGGGCCGGGGTGGCCCGCCGTGCTGGTCTTCGCCGCGGCCTGGACGGCGGCCGAGATGCTGCGCGGCGTGCTGTTCACCGGCTTTCCCTGGAACCTGCTCGGCACCGCCTGGGCCTTCCACGAAATCCCGCTGCAGCCGGCCGCCTGGGTGGGGGTGCACGGGCTTTCGCTGATGACGGCGCTGCTGGCCGCGCTGCCGGCGCTCGGCTGGCGCACGGCCACGCCGCTGCTGCTTTCGGGCCTGGCGCTATGGGGCGCGTCGGGCGCCTTCGTGCTGCGCCAGCCCGCGCCGGCGGACGTGCCGGCGCAGGTCGTGCTGGTGCAGGGCAACATCCCGCAGGACGTGAAGTGGGAGGAGGCCCAGCGCGTGGCCATCTTCCAGCGCTACCTCGCCCTGACGCGCGAGGGCACGGCGGCGGCGCGGGCGGACGCCCCCGGCCAGCCCGTGCTGGCGGTCTGGCCCGAGACGGCCAGCCCCTTCCTGCTCGGCCAGGACCTGGACGCACAGCGCCTCGCCGCCGCCGCCCTGCCCGAGGGCGCGTTCCTGCTGGCCGGCACGGTGCGCGCGGAGTGGAACGCCGAGGGGCGCCTCGCGCGGATCTGGAACAGCCTCGTGACGCTCGACGCCACCGGCGCGCTGGGCCCCGCCTATGACAAGTCGCACCTCGTGCCCTTCGGCGAATACATGCCGCTGGCCGGGCTGATTCCCATCCGGGTGGTGGCGGGCGGCATGGATTTCTCGGCGGGGCCGGGGCGGCGGAGCCTCGCCCTGGCCGGCCTGCCCGCCTTCAGCCCGCTGATCTGCTACGAGGTGATCTTCCCCGGTCGAGTGGTGGGGGCGGAGCGGCCTGGCTGGCTGCTGAACATCACCAATGATGCCTGGTTCGGCCACTCGGCTGGCCCCTACCAGCACCTCGCGGCCAGCCGGCTGCGCGCGGTGGAGGAGGGTCTGCCGCTGGTCCGGGCCGCGCAGACCGGAATCTCCGCAGTTTACGACTCCACCGGGCGTGAACGCGCGCGAATTGCACTTGGCGAGACGGGCTTCGTTGCGACATCACTTCCCGGTGCCGCGGCGCCCACCCCCTTCGCTCGCTGGGGGAACTTGATTCCATTGGGAATTCTACTGGTTGCCGGGGCGCTGGGGGCGGGGTTGCGCCTGCTGCGGCCAAAGGGCTGATGCAACCATAGCGTTTACTCTCTTGTTGAAAGACTGTTTATTTTTAGAGATGGAAGCTGGATATTGACGCTTTCTTTCTTTTGCGTTAAGACCTCAGGGTGACCGCGCGATGGGCTTCGTCCCGCAGCCCGCCGGTCTCGCGCTTTGTGCCGGGGCGTTGGCATCGGTGGAGTGAACGAGGTGGAGTTGGTGATGAAGGAGCC
>JBHYDO010000011.1:0-13603 GCA_051860645.1 Roseococcus sp. | reverse complement strand
ACGCCGGCCTGAAAGGCGAGCGCGAGCATCGCCCAAGCCCTATCGACATCCATGTCGGCTCGCGCGTGCGGCTGCGCCGGACGCTGCTGGGCATGAGCCAGGAACGCCTGGGCGAGGCGCTCGGCCTCACCTTCCAGCAGGTGCAGAAGTATGAGCGCGGCGTGAACCGGATCGGCGCCTCGCGCCTGTTCGACCTCTCGCGCGTGCTCGACGTGCCGATCAGCTTCTTCTTCGACGACATGCCGGGCGCGGTCGGCGGCAGCCAGGGCTTCGCGCGGCGCGCCTCGGGCTTCTCCGAGGAAAGCCAGCCCTTCGAGGACGACACCCTGCACCGGCGCGAGACGCTGGAACTGGTGCGCGCCTACTACCGCATCCAGGACCCCGCCGTGCGCCGGCGCGTCTTCGATCTGATCAAGGCGATGACGCCGGTCGAATAGGCCGCGCCTCGCCGGGCGTCAGCCCGAAGGCGGCCCGGAAGGCGGCGCCGAAGGCCGGCGCGCTGGCATAGCCCACCGCCGCCGCGGCCTGGGCCGGTGTCGCGCCGCGCGCCAGCAGCGCCGCCCCCTCGGTCAGCCGCAGCGCCTGGCGCCAGCGCGCGAAGCCCATGCCCGTCTCGGCCTGGAACAGCCGGGCCAGGGTGCGGCCACTGGCGCCGCAGCGCCCCGCCCAGTCCTCCAGCGTGAAATCCAGCGCGGGCCTTGCGGTCAGCGCCTCGGCCAGGCGCAGCAGCCGCGCATCCCGCGGCGCGGGCAGGCCGAAGGGCAGTTGCGGGGCGCGCGCAACCTCCTCGGCGATCAGCGCCGCGAGGTGGCCGCCACGCCCCTGCTCGTCCCATTCCAGGGGCTCGGCGCAGGCGGCGAGGATGAGTTCGCGCAGCAGCGGCGCCACCGCCAGCACCAGCGCCCGCCCCTCCCCCAGCACCGCCGCATCCGCCCGGAAGAACAGTGCGCGCATGGCAAGCGGCCCCTCGATCACCACGCAATGCGGCATGGCGGCCGGCACCCAAAGCGCGCGGCCCGGCGGCACGGTGAAGCGGGCGGCCTGCGTCGCCACGCGCATCACGCCGCGGGTGGCGTAGAGCAACTGGGCGCGGCCGTGCTGGTGCCAGCCCGTCCGCTCCCCATCCGCATAGTCCCGCGCGAAGGTGGTCAACGGGCGGTCCGCCTGTTCCTGGGCCAGGGTGCGGGGATTTTGTCTTTCCACCGACATGCTTCGTCCGGACGTTGAGGAACGGACAGGCTAGCCTCTCGCCATGACCAGCACCACCCGCCAGATCTGCTTCATCAATGCCGCCCACAGCTTCACCCATTACGGGCTGCTGGTGCTGGCCACCGCGGTGCTGGCCATGGTGCAGGAGCCGGGCGCGCCCTTCGGCGCGGATTACGGGCCGATCATCGCGCTCGGGACCGGCATGTTCGTGATCTACGGGCTCGGCGCCCTGCCCATGGGCTGGCTGGCCGGCCGCTTCGGCCGCAAGGCGATGATGGCGGCCTTCTTCCTCGGCTCGGGGGCCGCCATGGCCGTGGCGGGGCTGGCCTCGGGGCCGCTGGGGCTTGCGGTGGCGCTGGCGATGATGGGGGCCTTCTCGGCCATCTACCACCCGATCGGCACGGCCATCATCAGCGAGGCCGGCGGCGACCGGGTGGGCCGCGCCATGGGCATCAACGGCGTGTTCGGCAATCTGGGCGTGGCCCTCGCCCCGGTGGTGACGGCCTTCCTGGCCGCACAGCTCGGCTGGCGCTGGGCCTTCGTGCTGCCGGGGCTGGCGTGCATGGTGATCGGCTTCCTCTATCTGCGCGAACCCGCCTATGACGCCCGCCGCGCCGGGGTGCAGACCCGCCCCTTCCCCGCCATCCCGCGCGCCATCGTCCGCCGCGCCGTGGTCTCGCTCATGCTGATCGCGGTGGTGTCCGGGCTGGTGTTCAACGCCTACACCATGCTGATCCCGAAGCTGATGGAGGAACGCCTGGCCTCCTCGCCCGACCTGCTGCCGGTGGTGGGGCTGCTGGCCTTCCTGGCCACCATCTGCGGCGGGGTGGCGCAGTTCACCGTGGGCCATCTGATCGACCGGATGACGCTGAAGGCGGTGTTCATGCCGCTCGCCATCGTGCTGGTGCCAGGGCTGCTGGCGCTGTCCTTCCTGGATGGCTGGATCGTCCTGCCGCTGGCCGGGCTGATGGCGGCGGCCATCTTCGGGCAGGTGACGGTGAACGAGACCATCACCGCCCGCTACGTCGCGCCCGAGCTGCGCGCCAAGCTCTATTCGCTGCGCTTCACCGTGGGCTTCCTGGGCGCGGCCCTGGCGGCGCCGCTGGTGGGCTTTCTGCACGCGGCCACGGGGAACCTGGCGGCGGCGATGGTGGCGCTGGCGGGGGCCGCGACCGTCACGCTCGGCTGCGCCCTGTGGTTCCCCAACCGGCCGGAGGAGTTGCGGCCGGAACTCTGGGCGCAGGCCGAGGGCGCCGCGCCACGGGGGATGGCGGCGCCGGCGGAATAGCGCCGCGTGCCGGCCGGCCGCCGGCGATCACGGCCCTGGTGGCGCGGCCACCGGGGTGACATCCCTCCCGAGGGCCCCACGCCCGTGCCGCCGGGCGGCAAGGGCGATGCCGGTTGACAAGGCCGCGCCGGCCCCCGACCTTCCGCCCCTGGCCAGTCTTCAGACAGGATGCGGGGCTGTGATGCTGTCCGAGGCAGAGACCCGACGTCTCCTCAAGGAAAAGGCAAGGCTTGAGCAAGCCATCAAGACCATGGAGATCTGCTATCGGGTTCCATTCAACAAGCTGAAACGACTGGATGATCTGCTGTTTCAGGGGGATCGGGCTTCCTCCCTCGCCCTTGTCAACTCCATCAAGGCGCAGAACCTGCGGGGCGTGCCTTCCTATTTGCATCTCGTTAAGCTTTGCTTTGCCAATGACTTGTTGTCGGCCGCGCAGCACTTCGCCGAACTGAACGTGGCGGAATTCGGCCGCAGCAGACCTGCCCTGATGCAACTGGCCAGGGCTCACGAGGCGCTCGGCGATCTGGAGGCGGCTTGGCTTCTCCATGAGGAAAGCGGCCTGACCCGCGAGCCCAGCCTCAACACGCTCATGCTCGCGGCGGGGTTGGGCAAGTGGGACTATCTGGAAGGCTTCGCCGACCTGCCCCAGTTGGCGCCAAAGATCGCGCGGATGCGGACCCTGGCGGCGGTCACGCGCCGGCATGCGGCGGCCACCCCGGCGCCGGCGCTGCCGGTCTTCATCGTCAACCTCCCCGACGACAAGTACCGGCGGCTGCGGGCAGGGCTCAGCATGGCGCGGCACGGCATCGCCGCGCAGTTCCGCCGCGGCTACAAGCCGGCGAGGTCCCGCCGGAGGAGCGGTCCATCTACCGGGTGCCGCTTGGCCCCGTCTCCGATGGCAGCTTCGGCAACCAGTACGCGCAGTACCAGGTCTGGAAGGAGATCGCGGCCGGGCCGCACGAGGCCGTGTTGATTCTGGAGGATGACACCCAGTTCCTGGCCGACCCGAACCATGTGCTGCGGGAGGTCCGGCTGCCGGCGGGCTGGGACATCATCTTCGCCAATCCGCGCCTCGACCTGAGCCAGCACGAGGGCGAATGGGACGGCACCTGTACCCTCCGCCCCTTCGAGCAGGTCTTCGCCCGGTTTTCCCACCTCTCGCCCGGCCAGGACAATTTCGGCGCCGACTGCTACCTGCTGTCCCGGGAGGGCGCGCGCAAGCTGACGGAGATCGTCGAGAGCGAGGGTTTCCACACCATCGGCACCGACTGGTACCTGCAAACCCACTGCATCGCCCGCCACCAGCTGGAGGCGTTCAATCCCGACAGCTTGATCGGCAAGTTCACGCGGGCCCGCCACGACCTGCCCTTCCACAACCCCCTGCGGCTCAGCGGCCATGTGCTCTGCCCGAGCTTTTCCCTGGTGCAGCCCATCGGCGTCAGCCGGTGGCAGCGGATCTAGGGATTGATCGCCGCAGGGCGGAACGCCCGGAGCTGTGGATCACGCGGTCCAACAACGGCCTGGACCATAATCGGCGCTTCAGTCGGCGCGGAGCATGGCCGTGGGAAACACCAGCACCATCCGCGGCAGCCCCGTCCCCACCCATTGCTCCGCATGGGTCACGCGCCCGCTGGCCTCGTCCGCCCAGAAGGAGTTCACCACGGGCGAAAGCCCCGGCACGCGGCAGCGTTCCTCCACCAGCACCACGCCGGCCTCCTCGGTGCGGGCGGCGCGCAGGCGGCAGTCGAAGGCGAGGCCGAAGCGCATCGCCGAAGGCTCGCGCGAGGCGCCCGACTGGTCCACCAGCCGCCGCGCCTCGGCGCTGCGCCCCAGCAATGCCACCGGGTTGTCCAGCGGGTCCGGCCCGTCGAAGCGTGTGGACATGATCAGCGTGGGCAGGCCCGAGGTGCCCACCACCCGTGCCCCGTCGGTCGCCACCACCACGCCGCCCGGCGCGCGCCAGAGCCGCCGCTTGCCCTGCTGCTGGATCAGCACGGCGGTGGCCGTGCGGGGGCCGAGGCCGAGGCGCAGCCGGGGTGCGGCGGCATCCACATCGGCGCTCTCGGCCTCCGCGATGGCCAGGCGGTCGGGCTCGGCCGGCGTGTCGGAGGATGCCGCGAGGCCAAGACCCCCGAGCGCCGCCCGCGGCATGCCCGACGCGTCGCCCTGCTGGCCGCTGCCACAGGCGGCCAGGAGCAGGAGCAGGCCGAGAATCGGGACATGCCGCATCCCGGCAAGGTAAACTGCAGGTGACGGTTGTGGCGAGGGATTAGCCGGCGTCCCGCCGCAGGGGTCTCTTGCGGCATCGCGGCAAAACCCGCACAGACCGGTGCCATGCTGCCCCCGCAATCCCCGCCGCAAACCCCGTGGGCGCAATCGCCTTGGGCCCAGGCCCGGCGCATCGTCGTCAAGATCGGCTCCGCCCTGCTGGTCGAGGAGGCGCGGGCCGAGCCGCGCGCCGCCTGGCTCGCCTCCGTGGCCGCGGACATCGCGGCGCTGCGCGCGCGGGGGCTGGAGGTGATCGTCGTCTCCTCGGGCGCCGTGGCGCTGGCCCGCCGCACCCTGGGCCTCACCGGCCGGACCCTGCGCCTGGAGCAGAAGCAGGCTGCCGCCGCCGTGGGGCAGATTCGGCTCGCCGGCGCCTGGGACACGGCGCTGGCCGCGCACGGCCTGCGCGCCGCGCAGCTGCTGCTGACGCTGGAGGACAGCGAGGACCGCAGGCGGTACCTCAACGCCCGCGCCACGCTCGGCACCCTGCTGGAGCTGGGCTGCGTGCCCGTCATCAACGAGAACGACACCGTCGCCACCGCCGAAATCCGCTTCGGCGACAATGACCGCCTGGCCGCCCGCGTGGCGGAGATGGTGCAGGCCGATGCGCTGATCCTGTTCTCCGACATCGACGGCCTCTACACCGCCGACCCGCGCCGCGACCCCGGCGCCACGCATATTCCCGTGGTGGAGCGCCTGACCGACGAGATCATGGCCATGGGGGGCGAGCCGCCGCCCGGCTATTCCTCGGGCGGCATGCGCACCAAGCTGATCGCCGCGCGCATCGCGACCGGCGCGGGCTGTGCCATGGCCATCGCCAAGGGGCACGCCGACCACCCGCTGCGCGCGCTGGAGCAAGGGGCGCGCTGCACCTGGTTCCTGGCCCCGCCCGAGGGCCGCACCGCGCGCAAGCGCTGGATCGCGGGCAGCCTCGCCCCGCTCGGCACGCTGGTCGTGGATGCGGGGGCGGTGGGCGCGCTGCGGCGCGGTTCCTCCCTGCTGCCGGCCGGCGTGCGCGAGGTGCGCGGCGAATTCCTGCGCGGCGACCCGCTTTCGGTGCGCGACGCGGCCGGCCGCGAATGGGCGCGCGGGCTTTCGGCCTATGACGCCGCCGACGCGCGCCGCATCGCCGGCCACCGCAGCGCCGAGATCGAGGACATTCTGGGCTGGCGCGGCCGCGACGAGATCATCCACCGCGACGACCTGGTGCTGCTGGAGGACTAAGCCCGCATGTTCGACGCCTTCATCCTGGGTGTGGTCGAAGGCCTCACCGAGTTCCTCCCCGTCTCCTCCACCGGGCACCTCATCCTGATGGGGGCCGCCCTCGGCTTCGAGGGGCCGCCGGGCAAGGTGTTCGAGATCAGCATCCAGTTGGGCGCCATCCTCGCCGTGGTGGCGGTGTTCTGGCGGCGGCTGTGGCAGGTGGCCAACGGGTTCTGGAAGCGCGGCACGCCCGAATACGTCTTCGCCATGAACGTGGCACTGGCCTTCCTGCCGGCCGCCGTCATCGGCGCCACGCTGCACGGATACATCACGGCGCTGCTGTTCAACCCCTTCGTGGTGGCCGTGGCGCTGATCCTGGGCGGCATCGCCATCATCGTGATCGAGCGCAAGCGGCCCGAGCCCACCATCCACAGCGTCGAACAGATCAACCCGCTGGCCGCCGTGCTCATCGGCTTCGGCCAGGCGCTGGCGATGATCCCGGGCACCTCGCGCTCGGGCGCCACCATCATCACCGCGCTGCTCTGCGGCGTGGACCGGCGGACGGCGGCGGAGTTCAGCTTCATCCTGGCCATCCCCACCATGTTCGCGGCCACCTTCTACTCGCTGTACAAGGTGCGCGACGAACTCAGCACCGACGGCCTGGCGCAGATCGCGGTGGGAATGGCGGTGGCCTTCGTGGTGGCGCTGTTCACGGTGAAGGCGTTGCTGGCCGTGATCCAGCGCATCGGCTTCACGCCCTTTGGCTGGTATCGCATCGCCCTCGGCAGCCTGATCCTGCTGGTGCTGACCTTTGGTTGAGATGCCTTGATGTTGGCCTTATCGGCTCCGGGAAGGTAGTCTTGCCTGACCAGGCAAGGAGACGAGACATGGCCGACAAGACCCCCACCCTGAACCGCCGCGCCCTCGCGGCTTCCGCCGGCGCGCTGCTGGCCGCACCCGCCCTGGCCCTCCGCGAGGCCGCGGCGCAGACGCCGTCCTTCTTCCGCATCGGCACGGGTTCCGCCGGCGGCACCTACTACCCGATCGGCGGCATCGTCGCGAACGCGATTTCCTGCCCGCCCGGCTCGGGCTGCAACGTGGCCGGCGCCACGGATGGCGTGCCCGGCATGGTGGCCGTGGCGCAGGCCACGCAGGGCAGCGTGCAGAACGTGAACCTGATCCAGTCCGGCAACGCCGAGAGCGGCTTCGTGCAGTCGGACGTGCTGCACTGGTCCTACACCGGCACCGGCCTGTTCGACGGCCGCCCCAAGCTGGAGCGCCTGCGCTTCCTCGCGCACCTCTTCCCCGAGCACATCCACGCCATGGTGCGCGCCGACAGCGACATCCGCGGCTTCGCCGACCTGCGCGGCAAGCGCATCGCCATCGGCCTGCAGGCCTCGGGTGCCCGCGTGGGCAGCGAGATGATCCTGGAGGCCAACGGCCTGCGCGCGGGCCGCGAATACACCGCCGAGTTCCTGAACCAGGGCCAGGGCACGGAGCGCATGCAGGACCGCGGGCTGGACGCGACCTTCACCGTGGTGGGCTACCCCGCCGCCGCCTTCACCGAGTTCTGCAGCCGCACCGGCTGCCGCCTGCTGCCCATCGCGGGCGCCGAGGCCGCCCGCGTCATCGAGCGCGCGCCCTTCTACGCCGAGGGCGTGATCCCGGCCGGTGCCTACCAGGGCATCACCGCGGACGTGCCGACGCTGACCGTGGGCGCCTGCTGGATCGTGCGCGACAGCGTGCCCGACAACGTGGCCTATGAGATCACCCGCGCGCTGTGGTCGCCCACCACGCGCGGCCTGCTCGACCGTGGCCACGCCAAGGGCCGCGAGATCACGCGCGAGCGTGCGCTCTCCGGCCGCGGCGTGGTGCCCTTCCACCCGGGCGCCGAGCGCTTCTACCGCGAAGCCGGGATGCTCTGATGTGACAGGCCCCGCGCCGCAAGGTGCGGGGCCATTTCCGCGTCGTCCCCCGGGGGCGGCGAGATGAGGATTTCGGCGTGAGCGAACAGCGTTCGGCGGGCTTGAAGCTCGACCTCGAGGCGGCGGAAAAGCTGGAGAAGACCACGGACAGCGAGTTGCGCTTCCGCCAGCTCTCCGGCATCGCCGCCCCCGTGGTCTCGGCGGCGCTGGTGGCGCTCTCGGTGTTCCACTACTGGACGGCCGGCTTCGGCATCATGACCGAGCATTGGCACAAGGCCATCCACCTGGCGGCCGTGCTGGCGCTGGTGTTCATCATGTTCCCCGGCGGGCGCATCTTCTCCTTCGGGCCGAAGTTCGGCAACGTGCCGCTGCTGGACTGGGTGCTGGCCACGGCCATCATCGTCGCCACCATCTACTTGCCCATCATCTTCGACGAACTGACGTTCCGCATCGGCATGCCCAACGACATGGACATGCTGATGGGCAGCATCATGGTGGTGCTGACGCTGGAGGCGGTGCGGCGCGCCATGGGCATCACGCTGCCCATCATCGTCTGCGTGTTCATCGCCTATGCGCTGTGGGGGAACATGCTCTCGGGCGTGCTGGCGCATCCAGGCTCGGACTGGGCGGGCTTCGTGAACCATGTGTACCTGACGCAGGAGGGCATCTTCGGCATTCCGGCCAAGGTGGTGGCCACCTACGTGTTCCACTTCGTGCTGTTCGGCGTGATCGCCACACGGATGGGCCTCGGGCAGTTCTTCATCGACATCGCGACCATCATCGCGGGCCGCTATGCCGGGGGCCCCGCGAAGGTGGCGGTGCTGGCCTCGGCCATGTTCGGCTCCATCAGCGGCTCCTCCATCGCGAACACGGTGACGACGGGTTCGCTCACCATCCCGGCCATGAAGCGCGTGGGCTACAAGCCGCATTTCGCGGGCGCGGTGGAGGCCGCGGCCAGTGCCGGCGGGCAGATCACGCCGCCGATCATGGGGGCGGCGGCCTTCATCATGATCGAGTTCCTGGAGATCACGCTGACCACCCTGCTCATCGCCGCCGCCGTGCCGGCCGCGATGCACTTCTGGGGCGTCTTCGTGCAGGTGCATTTCGAAGCGAAGCGCCTGGGGCTGCGCGGGCTGGAGCCCTCCGAACTGCCGAAGCTGTGGCCCACCGTGCGCGATGGCTGGCCGACCGTCATTCCGCTGGTGCTGCTGGTCTATGTGATCCTGGCCGGATACACGCCCTACCTCGCGGCCTTCGTGGGCATCACGGCCTGCATCGTCGTGGGCTTCCTCAACCCCCGCAACCGGCTGACGGTGAAGGACCTCTGGATCGCGCTCGACACGGGCGCGCGCTACGCGCTGGCCGTGGGCGCGGCGGCGGCCGCCGTCGGCATGGTCGTGGGTGTGGTGACGCTGACCGGCGCGGGCTTCCGCGTGGGCTTCATCGTGACCCAGGCGGCGAGTTCGGCCGCGGCCTTCTTCGTGCCGGTCCTGGACATGCTGCCGGACGGCTTCGCCACGCTGCAGGGGCTGACGCTGTTCCTCACGCTGCTGTTCATCGCCATCATCTGCGTGCTGATGGGCGCGGGCATCCCGACCACGGCGCTGTACATCATCCTGGCCGCCATCGCCGCGCCCTCCATCGTGCAGCTGGGCGTGCCGCCGATCGCCGCACACCTGTTCGTGCTGTATTTCGGGATATTGGCGGACCTCACGCCACCGGTCTGCGTCTCGGCCTATGCGGCGGCGGGCATCGCGGGCTCCAACCCGTTCCGCACGGGCATGACGGCCTTCCGGCTGGGCATCGCTAAAGCCACCGTGCCCTTCGTCTTCGCCTATGCGCCGGTGATGCTGATCGTCACCGACGGGTTCACGCTGGAGGCCTTCCTGCTGGTGACCACCACCTGCGCGGTGGGGGTGCTGTTCATCGGCATCGGTCTGACAGGCTATGCCTTCACCCATATGGGGCTGCTCTCGCAGCTCGGGCTGATCCTGGGCGCGCTGCTGATGATCGCGCCCAACGGGCCCATGGCCATCGTGGGCGGGGCCATCGCGCTGCCCATCCTGCTGATCAACTTCCTGAAGTCGCGGCGGGAGGTGCCGCGGCCGGCCGTCACGTAACGGTCACTTATCAGCGGGCGGAGGCAGGGCTAAAGCAGGGATCGCTCCATAAGAGGTTGTTTCCGTGGATCTCGCCTTCGAAACCCTGCCCGCCGGCCCGCTCCTCATCACCCTCACCGGCCGGCTGGACGTGGCCGGCGCCAGCGCGGTCGAGCTGCGCTTCACCGCGCTGACCTCCGGCCACAAATCCGTGGTGGTGGACATGGCGGGGGTGGAGTTCCTCGCCTCGATGGGCCTGCGCATGTTGATCATGGCCGCGCGGTCCGTGGCGTCCAAGGGCGGCCGCCTGGTGCTGTGGCGCCCGACCGAACTCACCGCCTCGGTCATCACCACCGCCGGCGTGGAGAGTCTGCTGCCCATGCTGGACGACCGCGCCGAGGCCGAGGCGTGCGTCACGGCTTGAACGGCTTCACGCTCCGCCTGCCCGCCGAACTCGCCCGCACGGGCGAGGTGGCCGCGCTGGTGGAGCAGGCCATCGCCGCCTGGGGCCTCGATGCCACGCGCGCCCATGCCCTGCACCTCTGCGCCGAGGAAATCTTCGCCAACATCGCCATGCATGGCGGGGGAGAGGTGGAGGTGGAACTGGCGCTGACCGGCGATGCCGCCGCCCAGTGCCTGGTCATCACCGACAGCGGCCCCGCCTTCGACCCGACACATGTGCCCCCGCCGCCACCCGCCACGGATCTGGACACCATCGGCATCGGTGGGCGCGGGCTGATGCTCGCGCGTGGCTTTTCCGACGGCATGGAATACCGCCGCGCGGAAGGGCGCAACCGGTTGGAATTGCGCTTCGGTCCGGACACAGCCGCCCCCCGGTGATGTCACGGCCGGCCTTTCCGCGCCTTTCCGGAAGATGATTCATGGCCTGGGCGATTCCGCCTTCACCCATCATGCTCTAGACTTCCGCACATCGAGGAAGACGCCAGGAAAGGCACGCGATGAACGCGGACACCAAGCTTGCGCCCGGCCAGGTGGTGGCCAACTGGCTGCGCCATTTCAACGCGGCCCTGCCGGACGGCGCGGCGCTGGCGCCGCTGTTCCGCGAGGACGGGCATTGGCGCGACCTCCTGGCCCTGACCTGGACCTTCGCGACGTATAGCGGCCGCGACACGGCCCTCGCCGCCCTGGCGCCGGCGCTGACGCAACGCGCCGCGCGCGACTTCGCCGTGGCCGAGGACCGCTGCCCGCCGCGCCGCATGGAACGCGCCGGCGAGGCCTGCATCGAAGCCATCCTGCGCTTCGAGACCGATGTGGGCGAATGCGCGGCCGTGCTGCGCATCAAGGCCGAGGACGCCCACGCCAACCCGCCCGCCGCCTGGACGCTGATGACCGCGCTGCACAGCATCCGCGGCCATGACGAGGAAAGCCTGCGCCTCGCCCGTGAGGAACCCGCCTTCGAGCGCGACTTCGGCGGCCCCAACTGGCTGGACAAGCGCGTGGCGTCGCAACGCTATGAGGACCGCGACCCGGCCGTGCTCATCGTCGGCGGCGGCCATGCCGGCCTCACCGCCGCGGCCAGCCTGAAGGCGCTGGGCGTCGAGGCGCTGGTCGTGGACCGCATGGCGCGCATCGGCGACAATTGGCGCCTGCGCTACCACGGGCTGAAGCTGCACAACCAGGTGGCGAGCAATCACATGCCCTACCTGCCCTTCCCCAGCACCTGGCCGAACTACATCCCGAAGGACAAGATCGCCAACTGGCTGGAATTCTACGTGGACGCCCTGGAGCTGGACTTCTGGACCCGCACCAGCTTCGACGGCGCCACCTTCGACGATGCCGCGAATTGCTGGAACGCCACCCTGACGCTGGCCGATGGCAGCACCCGCGCCATGCGCCCGCGCCACATCATCATGGCCACCAGCGTCTCCAGCGTGCCCAAGCTGCCCGAGATCCCGACGCTGGACCGCTTCCAGGGCCAGGTGCTGCATTCCAGCCAGTTCCGCGCCGGCGATGAATGGCGCGGCCGGCCCGTGATGGTCTTCGGCACCGGCACCAGCGCGCATGACATCGTGCAGGAGCTGCACGGCAATGGGGCGCGGGTGACGATGGTGCAGCGCAGCCCCACGCTGGTCACGAATGTGGAACCCGCGGCCCAGCTCTATGACGGGATCTACTTCGGCGAAGGCCCCTCGCGCGACGACCGCGACCTGATCAACACCTCCTTCCCGCTGCCGGTGATGAAGCAGGCGCACAAGCTGCTGACCGCGAAATCCCGCGCGCTGGATGCCGAGATGCTGGCCGGGCTGGAGCGCATCGGTTTCCGCCTGGAATTCGGCGAGGACGACACCGGCTGGCCGCTGAAATACCGCACGCGCGGCGGCGGCTACTATTTCAACGTCGGCGCCTCGGAACTGCTCATCCGCGGCGAGGTGGGGCTGATGCAGTACCACGACATCGCGCAGTTCACGGCCGATGGCGTGGTGATGCAGGACGGCACGCACCGCCCGTCGGAGCTCATGGTGCTCGCCACCGGCTACAAGGGGCACGAGCACATGGTGAACGCCTTCTTCGGCCCGGAGGTGGCGGCGCGCGTGGGCCAGGTCTGGGGCTTCAACATGGCGACGCAGGAGCTTGCGAACATGTGGCACCGCACGCCGCAACAGGGGCTGTGGTTCACTGGCGGCGCGTTCTCGCAGTGCCGGATGTATTCGCGCTACATCGCGTTGCAGATCAAGGGGCAGGAATTGGGGCTGGTGTAGGAGAGGCGCCCCCGGCGTTCGCACGGGGTCTCAGGCCCAGTCCAACCTTTCATCCGGCGGCGCGATCACCGTCGCCAGATCGCGCAGCAGAGGCTTGTTGGCCAGCGGCGCGAGGCGCATCTCCCGCCCCTCCAGCCGCGCCGTGCAGGCGTAGATGACGCGGCCGTCCAGCAGCATCATGCACTCCTTGCAGGCATTGGCGTTGAGGCAGGCGTAGCGGAAGGCGAGCGTCGCGTCCTGCTCCACGCGCAGGCGGCGTAGCCCGTCCAGCACGCTCTCGCCCGGCTCGAACGCCAGCGCGAACACCTCCTCGCGTGGCGCCTCGCCCGGGCCGCCGCGCTGGATCAGCAACCGCGCCTGTTGCATCACGCCGCCTCCAGCACGGGCGCCGCGGCGCCGTCCGGCAGGCGCAGCAACTGGTTGCGCTGCCAGGCCGCGTCCAGCCCGGGGAAATCCTCGCGCTGATGCGCGCCGCGGCTTTCGGTGCGCGCGGTCGCGGCCGTCACCACGCAATCCGCCACCAGCAGCATCTGCCGCAGGTCGAGCCAATCCAGCCGCGCCAGATCATGCGCCTGGCCGGGCGCGCCGGGTGGGGCCTCGCCCAGTTCGGCGCGCAGTTCGGCCAATTCGGAAGCGGCCCGCGCCAGCCCCGCAGCCGTGCGGAACGGCCCCACATCGCGCGCCATCACCCGCTGCAACCGCGCCACCAGCGCCGCCGTGTTGCGCGCCGGGCCACAGGCCGAGAGCAGCGCCGTGGCCGCCCCCGCATCAAAGCCGCGCGCCACGCCCGACGCCGCCACCCGCGCCGCCTCCCGCCCCGCCACGCGGCCGAACGCAAAGGCCTCCGTGATGGCATTGCCCGACAGCCGGTTCGCGCCATTCGCCCCGCCC
>JBHYDO010000010.1:0-35250 GCA_051860645.1 Roseococcus sp. | reverse complement strand
GGCCTGTTCCTGACGTTGAAGCACCCCGTCACCCTGCTGCGCGGCAGCACCATCGGCGCGCTGGTGGGCGCGGTGCCGGGCATCGGCGCCTCCATCGCCAACCTGATCTCCTACGCCGAGACGCGCCGCTCCTCGCCCGATCGCGAGAGCTTCGGCAAGGGCAACCCCAAGGGCGTGATCGCCGCCGAGAGCGCCAACAGCAGCAGCGAGGGCGGGTCCATGGCCACCATGCTGGCGCTGGGCATCCCGGGCGGCGGGGCCACGGCCATCCTTCTCGCGGCCTTCGCCATGCACAACATCATCGGCGGGCCGCGCTTCATGGAGGAGAGCCGGGATGTGGTCTATGCCATCATCCTCTCCAACTTCGCCCAGGCGCTGATCCTGCTGGGCGTGGGCATCGGCTTCGTCTTCGTGGCGAGCAGCGTGGTGCGGCTGCCGCTGCGCTACCTCATTCCCTGCGTGCTGGTGATCTCCACCATGGGGGCCTTCGCCATCGAGGGCTCCAGCGCCGGCCCCATCACGCTGTTCGCCTTCGCGGTGCTGGGCTGGCTGATGGCGCGCTACGGGTTCCCCGTGGCCGCCGTGGTGGTGGGGCTGCTGCTGGGGCGCCTCATCGAAACCGAGCTGCTGCGCGCCTGGCAGCTGGCCGGGGGCGACCCGGCCGAACTGCTGAACCACCCGGCGGCCCTGGCCATCATTCTGCTGATGTTCGCCTCGCTCGGCTTCTCCGCCTGGCGCGAGGCGCGCAAGCGGCGGGCCGTCAGCGCACCCGCACCGTGATCACCTCGGACAGCACCGGCGGGTTGTGCGGGATGTGGTTGTGGTCGCCCAGCAGCAGTTGCAGCCGGTGCTCGCCGGGCGGCAGCGTCAGCGTCACTTCGGTCTGGCCGCCGCCGAAATGGCGGTGCTGGTCGTCGGCCGGAATGCCGGCACCCATGTCGAGCGTGGCCGGGTCCACGTTGACCAGCAGGTGGTGGTGGCCGGTGTTGGGGTGGGCCACGCCGGCCGGCGCGACGCCCAGGCCGCGCAGACCGAAACGGATGGTGACCGGGCCGCTGAGCGTGGCGCCGTTCGCGGGCTCGATGAAGTAGACGGCGGCGCCGTCGGGCGCGGGCGTCCGTTCCAGCTGTGCCAGCGCGGGGGGCGCGAAGGCGAAGAGGGCCGCAAGGGCCAGTGGGGCAAGGCGCATCCTGAACATCCTCCTGCGGGCGTTTCTTTGCACCCGCAGGTTGGAGATGGGGTGGGTTGCCGTTCAGTCCAGGTCAAGGTTCATCAGCAGCTCATCGTGGAGCCGGCCGTCCACCTGCAGGGCGGCGGGCTCGGTGCCATAGGCGCGGAAGCCCAGCGCCTCGTAGAGCTGCCGCGCCGGGGCGTTGGCCGCGTTCACGCTGAGCCGCAGATGCGTGACCCGGCCGCGCGCCGCTGCCATCACCGCCTCAACCAGGCGCCGGCCAATGCCCTGCCCGCGCGCCTCCGCCCGCACATAGACGCCCCAGACATGGCCGATATGGGCGCGCTTGGCCGCCGGGTCGGCGCGGAAACCGGCCATGCCGAGCAGCGCGCCATCGGGGGCGAAGGCGCCCAGCACCACCGCCTCCTCCAGGCGCGTGGCGAAGACGGCGGCGTCATGCCGTGCCTCCTCCTCCAGGGCGGCGCCGAAGGCGCTGGGCTCGCGCGCCAGGGCCTCGAGGCGCAGGGTGCGGAAGATGTCGGCATCGGCCGCGCGCAGCCGGCGCAGAACGGCGCTCATGCCAGCAGGCTGCGCACCACCAGGACCACGCCGCCCACCCCGAGCACGGTGAAGGTCGCCAGCATGCCGATTTGCCGCAGCAGGAAGCTCTTCGGCTGGTGCATGAGCCCCGCGCCATGGGCGATGCGCCCGCCCAGCAGCAGCAGCCCCAGCCCGTGCAGCAGCCAGGCGGAGGCTCCGCCCGCCTCCAGCAGCCCCAGCAGGATCAAGCAGAAGGGCGTGTATTCGCAGAAATTCGCGTGCGCGCGGCTGGCCTGGAGCAACCCCTTGTCCTCGCCCGTGCCGAGCGAGACCCGCGCCCGCCGCCGGTGGCCGATGACCGCGATGGACAGCCAAAGCAGCACGAAGGCGAGCAGCCCGGCATAGAGGCCGGTCACCGGCAGGGCGTTCATCCGCGCTCTCCGAGGAAGGGTTCCAGCAGGGACAGGAACTCGTTGGGCTTCTCGGCATGCAACCAGTGCCCGGCGCCCGGGATGCTGGCGAAGCGCGCGGCCGGGAACAGCGCGCGGAAGGCCGCATGGTGCTCGGGTCGGATGTAGTCGCTGCGCCCGCCTGCGATGACCAAGGTGGGACCTTCGTAGCGCCCGGCGGCGGCGAAATCCTCGATCTCGGGCATGGCGGCATGGATCTCGGCCAGGCCCAGCTTCCAGCGCGGCGGGTCGTGCTCGAAGTCGAGCGACTGCACCAGGAAGGCGCGGATACTGGGCTCGGGCACGGCGGCCTCCAGCGCGGCATCGGCCTCGCGCCGGGTCAGGCCGTCGGTCAGCGGCAAGGCGCGCATGGCGGCAACGTATCCGCGCAGCGCGGGCGGGTAGCGCACGGGCGCGATGTCCGCCACCACCAGGCGGGCGACCATGTCCGCATGGCCCAGCGCCAGCGCCATCGCGATCTTGCCGCCCAGCGAATGCCCCAGCACGGCGGCGCGCGGAATGCCGCGGTGGCGCAGCGTCTCGGCCACGTCGCGCGCGGTGGCCGCGTGCGCCATGCCCTCGGCGCGCGGACTTTCGCCGTGGTTGCGCAGGTCCATCGCCAGCACGCGGTGGCGCGTGGCTAGCCGCTTCTGGATGGCGCCCCAGTTGCGCGCGGCGCCGAACAGCCCGTGCAGCAGCACCAGGGGCGGCCCCTCGCCCATCTCGACCGTGTTCAGGATCATCTCACCTCCGTGTGGCCAGCAGCACGCTGACCACGATCAACGCGCCGCCGAGCAGCAGGTCCCAACCCAGCGGCTCGTGCAGCCAGAGCGTTGCCAGCGCCACACCCACCACCGGCGCCAGCAGCAAGCCAAGCGATGATACCACGGCGTTGAGATGCCGCGTGCTTTCCGACACCGCCCAGGTGCCGACGGGTGCGGCCAGCGCGCCGATGAACACCACGACCCACCAGGAGGAAGGCCCCACGCCCCCGGCCGGCTCCAGCACCCAGGCCACTGCGCCCACCATCAGCGCGCCCAGCAGGAAGGCCCCCGGTAGCAATTCCATCAGCGGCACCGAGGGCGGCCGCCGGCGCAAGATGATGATGGTGACGCTCCAGGCCAGCGAGGCACACAGCAGCCACACATGCCCCGCCAGCACGCCGGGTGCCCCCCAGTCCAGCGCCCATGGCCCCATCATGACCGCGACACCGAGCAGCCCCACGCCGGCCGCCACCCAGCGCATGGGCGAAACCCGCTCGGCCAGCAGCCACACGGACAGCGGCACCAGCCAAAAGATGGTGACGTTGGAGAGGATGGCGGTGCGCCCGGACGGGATCATGCCCACCGCCACATGCGTGAAGGCGAAGAAGGCGCCGATCTGCAGCCCGCCCAGGGCGAGCAGCGCCGGCAGGTCGCGCCGCGCGGGCCACCGCAGCCGGCCGAGTGCGGCCATCACGCCGGCGCAGCTCATCGCCGCCAGCGCCGCGCGCCAGAAGCCGAACCACAGCGGCGTACTGTCCGACAGCGCGTGCTTCGTGACGGGCCAGACGCCCCCGAACAGCACCACCGCCACCAGCAGGAGCTGGAAGGCGCGGGCCTGCGTCAAATGTCAGTCGGCGACATGCAGCATGATCTTGCCGATATGCGCGCTGCTTTCCATCAGCCGGTGGGCCTCGGCGGCCTGGGCCAGCGGGAAGGTGGCATGGATGTGCGGGGCGCAGCGGCCGCATTCCAGCAGCGGCCAGACCTTCGCGCGGAGTGCCGCGGCGATCTCGCCCTTCTGGGCGGTGGTGCGCGGGCGCATGGTGCTGCCCGTCACCGTCAGGCGGCGCATCATGATGGGACGCAGGTCGAGGTCGGTCGCCGTCTCGCCGCCCAGGAAGGCGATCAGCACCAGGCGGCCATCCATCCGCAGGCAGCGCAGGTTCTTCGCGAAATAGGGCGCGCCCACCATGCACAGCACCACGTCCAGCAGCTTGCCGCCGGTGATGCGCTTCACCTCCTCGACGAAGTCCTGCTCGCGGTAGTTGATGACGTGATCCGCGCCGAAGCCCTTTACGGCCGCGGCCTTGTCCGCGCTGCCCACCGTGGTGATGACCGTCGCACCGAAGGCCTTGGCGAGCTGGATGGCCGTGACGCCGATGCCCGAGCTGCCGCCATGGATCAGCACCGTCTCGCCCGCCGCGAGCCGCCCGGCGCTGGCATGGCTGGTGCCGAACAGGTTCGCCCAGACGGTGAAGAAGGTCTCGGGCAGGGCCGCGGCGCGGGCTGAGTCGTAGCCGGCCGGCCAGGGCAGGGTCTGCGCCTCGGGCGCCGTGCAGTATTCGGCATAGGCGCCGCCATTGGTCAGCGCGCAGACGCGGTCGCCCGGCTTGTAGCCGCGCACATCCGGCCCGCAGGCCACCACCTCGCCCGCGCATTCCAGGCCGAGGATGGGCGAGGCACCGGGTGGCGGCGGATAGCTGCCCGCGCGCTGCGCCACGTCCGGCCGGTTCACGCCCGTGGCCATCACGCGGATCAGCACCTCGTCGGCCGCGGGCACGGGCACGGGGCCGGTCGCGGGCACCATCACCTCGGGCCCGCCGCCGGCGCCATGGGCGATGAAATTCATGATCTCGGGCATTGCGCTGGCTCCGTTGGTCCTGCGCGCACCCTCCCCGCCGCCCATCGGCGCGTCAAGCGGACGAAGACGGCACGGAAACATCATTCAACGCACGATTGCGGAGCGCAACGATGCGGAGGACACTGCCCGCTCATGCGCCGTCGCCTCGCCCTTGCCGGATTTGCTCTCATGTCCGCGCCCGCTGTGCTGCGCATGCCCCTGCACGCCCAACCGGCAGGCGAATGGCGCGTGGGCGGCATGTTCCCGGTATCCGGCCCGGCGGCCCTGCTGGGCGACGAGGCCACGCGCGGCCTGGAGATCGCGGTGGAAGCGCAGAACGCGGCCAGCGACGGCACCCGCGCCATCCGCCTTTTGCGCGCGGAGGCGAACGACGCGGCCACCGCCCTGACCGAAACCCGCCGCCTGATCCAACGCGAGCGCGTCACGCTGATGTTCGGCAGCGTCATGGCGACCATGGGCCTCGCCACCCTGCAGGCGGCCGAGGCGCTGGACACCCCCTTCGTGGAGCTCGTGGCTGCAGCCGACAGCCTGGTGGCGGGTGGCGGGCGGCGCTTTGTCCGCACTGGCCCCGCTGCGGCCGCCTATGGGCACATGGCGGCGGAGGCGCTGACCCATTGTCTGCCCGGGCCGCTCAGCCTGCCGGTGGACGCGCTGCGCATCGCCATCCTGCACGAGGCGAGCCCGACCCCGGAGGCGATGGCCGGCGCGCTGGAGACGGCGCTGCGCGACGCCAACATCCTGATCGCGGAGCGCGTGGCCCACGCCCCGCGCAGCGGCGAATGGCCAGCCCTCATCCAGCGGCTGCGGGCCGCCTCGGTGAACGTGCTTATCCACGCCGCCGCCGAGGGGGATGCGGCCGCCATGCTGCGCGGCCTGGCCGAGGCGGGCTGGCGGCCGCGCGTGGTGATCGGGGCCGGGCCGGCCTGGGGGTTGCTGGACATGGCCCGTGCGCTGGAGCCGGCGCTGGAGGGCGTCTACGCGCTGGACGTCCCGCCGATCGAGAGCGCGTCGGGCTGGGCGCAGGGGGCCGCCGCCTTCGCCCAGGCGTATCAGCGGCGGTGGGGCAGCCCGCCGCGCTCGGGGCTTTCGCTCGCGGCCTACACGGGCGCGCGGATCGTCCTGGCACAGGGGGCCGAGGCGGGCCAGGCGCTGCGCGCGCACCTCGCCCGCCTCGACCACCCGGAAGGGGGGCTCGCCAATGGCTGGGGCTGGCGGCTGGACGAGCGGGGCCAGAACACGCGCGCCACGCCGGTGCTGTTGCAATGGCAGGCAGGCCGTCCGGTTGCGGTATTCCCCCCTGCAGCAGCCACGGCCGCGCCTGTCTGACATCGTCATCACTGTTGTGAATGGCGTTGATCGCGGGTGCAGCATGGCGAGCGGCCCCGGGACATCCCAATTCCGGGGCCAACGGGACCCAAACGGCCCCGCGGAGCAACGACCATGATTGACATTCGACCCTTCAACTCCCTCGGCGGGGCCGATTTCGGCTGGCTGAAGGCGCGGCACCACTTCTCCTTTGGCCATTACCGCGACCCCGCACGCATGGGCTGGGGCAAGCTGCGCGTTTGGAACGACGACGAGATCGAGGCAGGCAAGGGCTTCGACCCGCACCCGCATCGCGACATGGAAATCATCACCTATGTGCGGCAGGGGGCCATCACCCACCGCGACAATCTGGGCAATGAGGGCCGCACCGAGGCGGGCGACGTGCAGATCATGTCGGCCGGCACGGGGGTGGTGCACAGCGAGTACAACCTGGAGCCTGGCACAACCAAGATCTTCCAGATCTGGATCATGCCGGACGTGCAGGGCGCCAAGCCCAACTGGGGCGCCAAGGCCTTCCCGAAGGCAGGCCGCGAGGCGCGCTTCGAGCTGCTGGCCGGCGGCCGTCCCGGCGATGCCGAAGCCGGCGCGCTGCCCATCAACGCCAATGCCGCGGTGATGGCGGCGACGCTTTCCAGGGGTCAGGCACTGCGCCACAAGCTGGCCCCGGGCCGCGCGGCCTATCTGGTCTCGGCGAAGGGCAGCGCCACGGTGAATGGCCATGCCATCCAGGAACGCGACGCCGCCGCGGTGGCGGATGAGCGCGAGGTGGTCATCGTCGCCGAGGACGAGGCCGAGTTGGTGATGGTGGAAGTCGCGGCCTGACGGCACGCGGCGGGGGGCCGTGGACCCGGCCCCACCACGACTTCCGGTTGCAGCGACCTGCGGCCCTGCTCTAGCTTCCCTTGCGGCGCGGCGACCCCAGCCTGGCGCACGGAGGACGAGATGCCCGCCCTTGGAGACGACCCCGAGGCCTTCATCCGGCACAACCTGTTGACGCTCGATTCCCGGCTGGACGATCCCCCCCAGGCCATGCTGTTCCGGGATGGCACGGTGCGGGTGAAGCTGGTGGACATCACGGACAGCTACCAGACGGTCATCCGCAACCGGAACCGCAGGGGCCTGGCGCGGCTGATGCCCATCACCAAAACCAATTGGTGGAAGAGGGCCGCCCGGATTTACCGGGTGGAGCCGGCCGGCCCCTTCGACGACGACGCCTTCGCCGCCTACATCTGCCCCTATGCGGATAACGCCATGAACAGCAAGGTGCTCGGCGCGGACGCCGATGTCATGTTCACCGGCGACATGGACGGCTGTTCCTTCGGGATCGGGATGCCGACACCGCAGGGCGCGGTGCGCGTGGGGCATTCCAACGCTCAGAACCAAGCGACCGGCACGCAGTTCAACCCCGACTTCGCGCCCCAGCGCGCGGCCCAGCTGAACGACCTGGTCGGCAGCAACGTCGCGCAGGCCGTCGTGGACCCGGACATCTACCGCGAGAACGCACCGCTGGGGTCGGAGCGCAAGGCGGTCACGATCGGCCTGCGGATCCATGGGCGGTGGCGGTTCTATTACCAGCACCAGCAGACGGACGGACCGGGCGGCGACCGCGAGAAGCTCGCCACGATCAGGATCAGCTGAGCGGGCATCGCCCGGGCTCCCGCGGCCCCATGCCGGGCCGCGGCGGGTTCAGGCCTTCGGCGTTCGCACCGACAGCGATCGGACGCTACTTCTTCGCCTGCGCCCGCAGCTCCGCGATGGTGGCGCGGTTCGTCACCTGCTCGGGGTTGGTGCGGATTTCGATGAGGGCGGGCTTGCCGCTCGCCACCGCGCGCTCATACGCCGGCACCAGCTCCTCGGTGCGCTCCACCACCTCGCCATGGCCGCCGAAGGCCTCGATGAAACGGGCGAAGTCGGGGTTGGTCAGCGCCGTGCCGGAGACGCGCTCGGGATACACGCGCTCCTGGTACATGCGGATGGTGCCGTACATCCGATTGTTGAACACCAGGATGATGGGGGCGACGCCATGGTGGAAGGCGGTGGCGATCTCCTGCCCCGTCATCAGGAAGCCGCCATCGCCCACGAAGCAGATCACCTGCCGGCCCCGATGCACGATGGCGGCACCAATGGCCGAGGGCACGCCATAGCCCATGGCGCCATTGGTGGGGCCGAGGAAATCCTGGCCCTCCTTCACATGCATGAACCGACTGGGCCAGGTGGCGAAGTTGCCGGCGTCGGTGGTGAAGACGGTGTCGGCCGGCAGCTTCTTCTCCAGCGCCTGCAGCGCGACGGCCAAGTTTAGCGGCCCCTCGTATCGCGGGGCCATGGCCTGCGCCTCGCGCGCCGCACGCAGTTCCGCGCGCCAGGCGCCCCAGCGCGGCTGGTCCACCTTCTGGCCCGCCAGCGACAGCGCGAAGGCGTTCACATCTGAAGTGACGCCGAGCGCGACGCGATACACCCGCCCGATCTCGCCCTGGTCGGGGTGCACATGCACGATGGGCGTCGCACCCGCCATGTCCAGCAGCGTGTAGCCCTGGCTCACCGGCTCGCCGATGCGGGTGCCGATGGCGAGAATCAGGTCGGACTTCTTGGCGGCCGCCACCAGTGCGGAATCGGCGCCCACGCCCAGGTCACCCGCGAAATGCGGGCTGGTGCCGTCGAACAATCCCTGGCGGCGGAAGGCGACGGCGACCGGCAGGTCATTGGCCTCGGCGAATTCGCGCATGGCGGCGCGGCCCTCGGGCGACCAGCGGCTGCCGCCCATCACCACCAGCGGGCGCTCGGCCTTCGCCAGCATGGTCATCATCTCGGGCACGGCGGAGGGCGCGGGGTGCGCGGGAAGCACGCGCTGCGGGCCGATGTCCGGCACCGCGACCATGTGCTTCTGCATCTCCTCGCTGATCGCGACCACCACGGGGCCGGGCCGGCCGCTGACCGCCATGTCGAAGGCATGGGCCATGATCTCGGGGATGCGCCGCGCGTCGTCGATCTGCGTGACCCACTTGGCCAGCGGCTGGAACATGCGGCGGTAGTCCACCTCCTGGAAGCTCTCGCGGTCGGTCTCCTCGACGGGGATCTGGCCCACCAGCAGCACCAGCGGCGTGCTGTCCTGCATGGCGACATGCACGCCGATGGCGGCGTGGCAGGCGCCAGGCCCGCGCGTGACGATGGCCACACCCGGCTTGCCCGTCAGTTTGCCATGGGCCTCGGCCATGTGGACCGCGCCGGCCTCGAAGCGGCAGGTGATGAGTTCCACGCGGTTGCGCTGGGCGTAGAGCCCATCCAGCAGATCCAGGTAGCTTTCGCCCGGCACCGCGAAGACATGGGTCGCTCCCTGTGCCACCAGGGCATCGGCCAGCAACTGCCCGCCGCTGCGTTCCTGCATTCCCGCCATGTCTGCGCTCTCCCGTGCGTCTGATGGCAGGAAACTAGAGCCGGATCGCGCGCGGTGGAATGCACCGACGGCGGGAAACCGTCAGGCGCGGCGCCTCACTCCGCCGGCGCGGGCGAGGTGCCCCCCTTCTTCGCATACTTGGCCGCCTCGTCGCCCACCACCGGCGTGCGGTGCTCCAGGTCCGACAGCATGCGCTCGATGTGGCCCACGGGCTTGGTGAAGCGCGCCAGCATCACATAGAGCGCCGGCACCGCGAACAACGTGACCACCGTGGCGAAGGTGATGCCGCCCACGATGACGACGCCCAGCGCCGCCCGGCTCTCCGCCCCCGCGCCGGTGGCCATGGCCAGCGGCACCGCGCCGAAGACGGTGGCGATGGACGTCATCAGGATGGGCCGCAGCCGCACCACGCTGGCTTCCAGCGCCGCGTCGAAGATGGACAACCCGCGGTCGCGCAGCTGGTTCGCGAACTCCACCACCAGGATGCCGTTCTTCGCCATCAGTCCGATCAGCAGGATCATGCCGATCTGGCTGAAGATGTTCAGTGTCTGCCCGGTGAAGTGCAGCGCGAGCAACCCCCCCGTGAGCGCGAGCGGCGTGGAGAGCAGGATGATCAGCGGATGGATGAAGCTCTCGAACTGCGCGGCCAGCACCAGATAGACCACCAGCAGCGCCAGCAGGAAGGTGACGTAGAGCGCGGACGAACTGTCCCGGAATTCCAGCGACTGCCCGCGATAGGAGATGCGCGCCTCCGAAGGCAGCACCTCGCGCGCCACGTTGTCCATGAAGTCCAGCGCCTCGCCCAGCGTATAGCCCGGGGCGAGCGAGGCGGAGATGGTGATGGCCCGCACCCGGTCGGCGCGCGAGAGCGCCTGCGGCCGCGCCCGCTCGGCCAGCGTGACCACGTTGGACAGCGGGATCAGCCCGCCCGAGGAGCGGACGAAGATGTTCTGCAGGTCATAGGGGGTGGAGCGGTCGCCCTCGGTCGCCTGCAGAAGCACGCGGTATTCCTGGCCCGCCTCGATGTAGGTGCTGACCTCGCGCGAGCCCAGCATCGTCTCGATGGTGCGTCCGACCTGCTGGATGGAGACGCCGAGGTCGGCCGCGCGTCGGCGGTCGATCTCGACGCGCAGCTCGGGCTTGGTCTCGCGGAAATTGGTGTCGAGGTTCAGCAGGCGCTCGTTCTGGCGGGCACGTGCCAGGAAGGCGTCGCGCCACTCCACCAGCGTCTCGTAGTCCGGCCCGCCGATGACGAACTGCACCGCCGGCTGGAAGCCCGACTGCCCGAGCGATGGCGGCACCAGCACGAAGCCGCGCACGCCGGGCATGGAGGCGATCTGCGGGAACAACTCGCGCGCCACGGCCTGCGAATTGCGCGTCCGCTGGTCCCAGGGGGCGAGGCGGATGAACATGTTGGCCACATTGCCCTGCGGCGGGTTCTGGAAGCCGCCCAGCGTGGCGAAGACGCTGTCCGCCTCGCCCGAGGCCACGTAGCGCGCGCCCATCTCCTCGGCGCGCTGCAGGTGTTCCAGCATGTAGTTGCCGGTGGCGCCCTCGGGGCCGGTCATCGGCACGATGACCACGCCGCGGTCCTCGGTCGGCGTGAACTCCTTGGGCAGCACCTGGAACAGGATGACGGCGAGGCCCGACAGCGCCACCGCGACACCCATGGTGATGATGGGCGCGTTCAGCGCGCCGCGCAGCATCCAGCGGAACCCGTTGTTCATGCCGAGGAAGAAGGGCTCCGTCAGGCGGATGAAGGTGCCCTCCGAGCCGTGCGACTTCAGCAGCTTGCTGCACATCATGGGCGTCAGCGTCAGCGCCACCAGGCCCGAGAACACGACGGACGCCGCCAGCGCCAGGCCGAATTCTGTGAACAGCCGCCCCACATTGCCTGACATGAAGGAGAGCGGCACGAACACAGCGATGAGGACGAGCGTCGTGGCAATGATGGCGAAGGCGATCTCGCGCGAGCCGCGCAGCGAGGCCAGCAGCGGGTCCTCGCCCTCCTCGATGCGGCGGTGCACGTTCTCCAGCACCACGATCGCGTCGTCCACGACGAGGCCGATGGCCAGAACCAGCCCCAGCAGCGTCAGGATGTTCACCGAGAAGCCCATGGCCGCCACCGCCGTGAAGGAGGCGATGATGGAGACCGGGATGGCGATGGCCGGGATCAGCGTCGCGCGGAAGCTGCGCAGGAAGAAGAAGATCACGCCCACCACCAGCGCCAGCGCGATCATCAGCGCGTGCTCCACCTCATAGATGGACTGCGCGATGAAGCGGCTCTCGTCATAGCCGTATTCGACGGTGACGCCCTCGGGCAGGTTAGGGCGGATGCGCTCCACCTCCGCGCGCACGCCATCGGCCACCGACAAAGTGTTGGCCGTGCTCTGCCGGAGGATGCCGAGGCCGATGGCCGGGCGCCCGTTCAGCCGGTAGCCGCCGCGGGTCTCCTCGGGCGCAATCTCGACCTGCGCCACGTCGCCCAGCAGCACCTGCGCGCCGCCGCCCGCGCCGGCTTGGCGTGCGATCACCAACTCGCGGAACTGCTGGGGCGTGTTCATGCGCGTGTCGGTGCGCACGGTCAGCTCGCGCTGGGTGGATTCGAGGCGTCCGCCCGGCAGCTCCACGTTCTCGCGGCGAATGGCGTCCTCGATGTCCTGCACCGTCAGCCCGCGCGCGGCCAGCGCCTGGCGGTCCAGCCAGATGCGCATGGAATAGCGCCGCTCGCCCGAGATGATGACCTGTGCCACCCCGTCCACGATCGCCAGCCGGTCCACGAAGCGCTGGCGGGCGATGTTCGTGATCTCCATCGCGTTCATGCGCTCGGAGGAGACGGCGACCCACATGATGGGCCGTGCATCGCCATCCTGCTTCTGCACGATGGGCGCCTGGGCCTGGCTGGGCAGGCGGGCGGCGGCGCGCGCCACGCGGTCGCGCACGTCGTTGGAGGCACTGTCCACGTCGCGGTTGAGGTTGAACTCGATCGTCACGACGCTGCGCTCGTCGCGCGAGAAGGAGGTGATGGTGCGGATGCCCTCGATGCCGGCCACCGCGCCTTCGATCAGCTCCGTGATCTGGGTGTCCACCACGCCCGCCGAGGCGCCGGTGTAGGTGGTGATGACCTGCACGATGGGCGGGTCGATCTTGGGCAGCTCGCGCACCGGCAGCCGGGTGAGGGAGGCGAGGCCTAGCACCACCAGCAGCAGGCTCACGACCGTGGCGAAGACCGGCCGCTTGATCGAGATGTCGGACAGGATCACGGGTCGGAGCCTTTGTTCGGGTCAGCTGGTGGGGCGGGTCATGGTCTCGGTGACCCGGACAGGCACGTCCGGCCGCAGCCGTTGCAGGCCGCGCACCACCACCTGGTCGCCGGGCTGGATGCCCTCGCGGATTTCCACCTCGCCGGCGAGGCGCAGGCCGAGCCGCACCTCGATCCGGCGGGCGCGTCCGTCGCGGACGGCATAGACGAAGGTGCGCTCGCCCAGGGAATCCAGCGCCTCCTCAGGGATGAGAAGCGCGCTCGGGCGGGTCTCGAGGGTGAGCCGGACGTTCAGGAACAGGCCGGGCCGCAGCGCCTCGTCGTCATTGTCGAACTCCGAGATGACCCGCATCGTCCGGGTGGCGGTGTCGATGCGCGTGTCCATCACCGTGACCCGGCCCTCGAACAGGCGGTTGCCATGGGCTGCGCTCCGGGCGCGCACCACGCTGCCCGGCCGGACGCGCGCCACATGCACCTCGGGTATGGAGAACTCCACCCGAACGCGACGGATGTCATCCAGGCTGGTGACCGCGGTGCCCGGCTGGATCAGCGCGCCGGCGCTGACCTGGCGCAGGCCCACCCGTCCGTCGAAGGGGGCGGTCAGCGTCAGTTCGTCGATGCGGGCCTGGATCTGCCGCAGCCGACCATCCGCGCCGCGGGCCAGGGTTTCGAGCTCATCCACCCGGGCCCGGGCCACGGCCTGGCCGGCGGGCAGGGCGCGGGCGCGGGCCAGTTGGCTTTGCGCATTGTCGAGTTGGGCGCGAGCTTGATAAAGTTCGGCGCGCAGGGCCTCGCTGTCCAGCTCCATGAGGACGTCCCCCGCGCGGACCTGCTGGCCCTCCTCGAAGCGGATGGCGGTCACCATCCCGGCGACCTTGGTGGTGATCGTCACCGCCTCGCGCGCGCGAACGGTGCCCACGCTCTCCATGCGTTCGACCACTTCGGCCCGACGGACCGGCGCGACCACGACCGCGACCTGACCACCCGGCGGCCCGCCACGCGCAGCCGGGGCAGGCGCCGCGCGCTCCAGCCCCAGCAGAGCAAGCGGCGCAGGAACACCCCAGGCGTCCGCCTGGCTGTGCCAGAGGTAGCCGCCGCCACCCAAGAGGGCGAGGACACCGATTTGCAGCCAAGCGCGCATGAATCCTCGGGCTTCAACCTCTCATGAATGGCGCCCGCCCCGCCCAAGGGCAAGAGCGGATCACAGCGAGTGTTACGTTTCGTTACCGTTATTTTCCGCCGGATGGAACCGCTCATGCTGCTGGAACGTGCGGCGGACATGGACGGCCGGGCATGCACGTTCCATATCGGCCATCATGAGATGGGAGCTTTAGCCGTGCGCGCAATCTTCGTCATGATCAAATGCGAGATGGGCAAAGCCTATCAGGTCGCGCGGGAAATGGCCGACAGCATCGCCGAACTCTCGGAGATGCATTCGATCTCCGGCCAGTATGACCTCTTGGGGAAGTTCTATCTCGAACCCGACCAGGATATCGGCCTGTTCGTGGTGGAGAAGGTGCAGAGCGTGCAGGGGGTGAAGGACACCTACACCCTGCAGACGTTCAATGCCTTCTCCGGCGGGAAACGGTAGGGGCGGGGCGCCTTGGGGGGGAGAAACTGCCAATGACACCGCATCATGGCCGGCCGAAGCTGGACGCCCTTCGGCAATTTCGGGCGAATGCACCAAACGCATTTGGCGATCAAAGCGCCCCAGGAAGTTGTGGATTCACAGCTGGCAAGTCCTCCTGGTAGAAATGCTGCGTGTTTTTGCCTCGTGGTAGTCCATATCCCGGCTGCTCGCCGGCCAACATACAGCCCTGGCCGGGGCAGACCATATTCTGCGGCCATGGTCACGGCTTTTTGCTGGCCCCGCCCCGATTTCATGCCATTGTGCCAAGCATCACCCCGCACGCGGGCGCCACAATGCCGCCTTCAACCTGCCGCGCCCGCATGCGGCACTGTTTCGGACAGGAGTGCCAATCATGCGAAAGCTCTTCACCGCCCTTGCCCTGACCGGGTTGCTGGGCTTCACCGCCTGCACGGATGCCTATGGTCGGCCGGACCCGGTCGCGACCGGCCTGCGGGGGGGCGGCGGCGCCGCCGCCGGTGTTGCGGTTGGGGCGGCTGCAGCCCAACCGCGGTACTACGCACCGCCGCCGCGCCGGGTCTACCGCGGCTATTACGGCCCGCCCCGGGGCTACTACTACCGCCCGCGCGGCTACTACCGTTACTGAGCGCCGCCCTCGGCTGAGGCGGTGCCGCCGCAGCCGTAGCCGAGGAACCCCTCCATCGAGCTGATGGGCGGGGCGGCGCGCAGCTTCGCGAGGTCGGGCTTCGGCCGCCCGAACTCGGCGTCGCCGGCCAGCGCCTCTTCCAGCGCGGCGGCGACACCCAGCACATAGGCGTCGCCGCCGCGGGGACCCACGATCTGCAGGCCGAAGGGGAAGCCCTTCTCGTCCAGCCCCACCGGCAAGCTGATGGCGGGGTGTCCGGTCAGCGTCACGTAGTAGGCCAGCGCCAGCCAATGGAAGTAGGTGCGGGTGGCCTGCCCGTCGATCTGGCCCGGGAACAGCTCGCGCCAGGGGCGGGGGCTGATGGTGATGGCGGGCGTGATCAGCACGTCGTGTTGGGCGAAGAAGCCCTGGAAGTTGCGGTAGATCTGCGTCTGAAGGGTGGCCGCGCGCGCCTGGTCGGCGAGGCTGTAGCGCAGCCCCTCCTCCACATTCGCGATCATGTTGGGGCCGCACTTGTCCGGATGCGCCCGCACGCGCTCCAGATGCGAGGCCAGGGCGCCCGAGGCGCGCAGCACCTCGAAGGCCTCGTCGCCGCCCGTGACGTCGGGCGTGGCGGTCTCGATGCGCGCGAACAGGGAACCGCACGCCTCCACGATCCGGCGGAACTTGCGCCGCACCACGCCTTCCACCAGCGCCAGGTTGAAGTCCTCGGTGGAGGCGACGCGCAGGGTGGAGAGGTCAACCGCGCGCGGCGGGTAGAACAGCGCGGGCTCGCCCCGGACCGTGCGGGCGTGAAGGGTGTAGGCCAGCGGGTCGCCGGCGTCGTCCCCCGCCATGGCCGACAGCATCAGGCACAAATCCGGCACGTTGCGCGCCATGGGGCCCAGCACGCTCATCGGGTTCCAGCCATGGCCGCGCCGCTCGTTGGGAACGAGGCCGGGCGAGGGCCGGTAGCCCACGATGCCGTTGAAGGCGGCGGGGTTGCGCAGCGAGCCACCCGTGTCGCTGCCCGAGGCCAACGGCACCATGTCGCAGGCCAGCGCCACGGCCGAACCGCCCGAGGAACCGGCGGCATTGTGGGTGGGGTCGAAGGCGTTGCCCGTGGCGCCATAGACGGCGTTGCGGCTGTTGGCGCCCAGGCCGAATTCCGGAACGTTGGTCTTGCCCAGCACGATGCCGCCCGCCTCGCGCAGATGCCGCACCATGCCCTCGTCGCGGGTGGGGATGTGGTTCGCAAACAGCAGGCTGCCCCAGGTGGTGCGCAGGCCCTTCGTCTCCTCCAGATCCTTGATGCCGAGCGGCAGGCCGTGCAGCGCGCCCAGCCGCTCGCCCTTCATCACGGCGTCCTCGGCAGTGCGGGCGCCGGCGCGGGCCGTGTCCACGTCCATGGCAGTGATGGCGTTGACGGCCGGGTTCACCGCCTCGATGCGCGCCAGGCAGCTTTCCAGCAGTTCCACAGGCGAGAGGCGCTTCTGGCCAATCAGCCGGCGGGCGGCAGTGGCAGGCAGTTCACAGGGTTCGGTCATGTCGAGAGTTCCTCAGTAGCCGATGACGCAGCCATCCTTGCGCGGATCACTGCCGCCGATCAGGCAGCCGCGCGCCTGGTCGATCAGGATGGCCTGGCCGCCGCCGTGCGGCTTGTCCCAGGCGACGCATCGGTGCCCCAGCGCATCCAGCCCGGCCACCACATCGGCCGGGATGCCGCGCTCCACCTGGATGGCACCCTCGCGCGGGAAGAGGCGCGCCAGGTCGATCGCCTCCTGCGGGTCGAGGCCCCATTCGAAGATGTTGGACAGCAGCAGGCTCTGCCCCATCGGCTGGAAATGCCCGCCCATCACGCCGAAGGGCATCACCGCGCGGCCGTTCTGCGTCGCCATGCCGGGGATGATGGTGTGCATGGGCCGCTTGCCCGGCGCGATGCAGTTGGGGTGGCCCTCCTGCAGGCGGAAGCCGAAGCCGCGGTTGTGCAGCATCACCCCGCTCTTCTCAGCCATGATGCCCGAGCCGAAGCTCTCGAACAGCGAGTTGATGAAGGAGCACGCATTGCCCTCCTCATCCACCACGCAGAGATAGACGGTGTCGGCATGCACCGGGAACAGTGTGCCGGCCGGCGGCAGTTCGGCGATGGATGCGCCGTCCTGGATGCCGCGGGCCAGGCCGTGCAGGTACTCGTCGGAGAGCAGGTGCTCCACCGGCACCTCCACCTGGGCCGGGTCGGCCACGAAGGCGTCGCGGTCGCGATAGCCCAGGCGCGCGGCCTCGATGTGCCGGTGCAGCCGGGTCAGCCCCAGCGGCCCGCCCTCGGCCTTAGGCAGGGTCTCCAGCATGCCCAGGATCATCAGCGTGATGATGCCGGTGCCGTTGGGCGGGCATTGATGGATGTCCATGCCGTTCCAGCGGCGCTTGATGGGCGTGACGAACTCCGCCCCCAGCAGCGCGTCGGCGAAGTCCTTCTCGGTATGGGTGCCGCCGAGCGCGCGGAGCGTGGCCACCATGTCCGCCGCCACCTCGCCCTCATAGAATGCACGGGCGCCATTCTTCGCGATGGCGCGCAGCGTGGCGGCCAAGGCCGGGAACTGCATCTTCTGGCCCATCACGGGGGCCCTCCCGCCGGGCAGATAGTGGCGCGCGGCGGCGGGGTGCTGGGCCAGCTTGCCCGCAGCCTCGGCCCAGTCATGCGCGACCCGAGCATGGACGAAATAGCCTTCCTCGGCTGCGCGGATGGCAGGTTGCAGCAGGAAGCCCAGCTCCTTGCGCCCATAGGCCGCATTCAGCGCCTGCCAGGCGGAGACCGCGCCCGGCACGGTCACCGAGTGCACCGAGGTGTTGACCATGGCGGTCAGCCCAGCAGCCCGCAGCGCCTCGGGCGTGGACCCGGCCGATGCCCGGCCGGAGCCGTTCATCGCGATCACGTGGTCGCCACCGGCCGGCGCGTACAGGCAAAAATTGTCGCCGCCGATGCCCGTGCTCTGCGGCTCGATCACGCCCAGCAGGGCGGCGGCAGCGATTGCGGCGTCCAGCGCGTTGCCGCCGGCCTTCAGCACCTCCACCGCGGCCAGCGACGCGGCCGGCATCGAGGTCGCCGCCATGCCTCGACCGGCAATGACCGGGCTGCGGCCAGGCAGGTGGAAGTCGCGCATCAGGGTTTCCTCGTAATTTGCATTGCGCCTCCATCCTGGACCACGGGCCGTCGCCCGGCAAACCTGGGGGCGGCCTCTCGCCTGCCCGCGGAAAATCGGCTAGCGCGAACTCATGACCGATCCGATCAGCTACGACGACTTCCTGGCGGTGGACGTCCGCGTGGGCACCATCGTGGACGCGCAGGCCTTCCCGGAGGCGCGCAAGCCCGCGATCAAGCTCTGGGTGGATTTCGGCGGCGAGATCGGCGTGCGCAAGACATCTGCCCAGATCACCACCCACTACACGCCCGACCGGCTGATCGGCCGGCAGGTGCTGGCAGTGGTGAACTTCCCGCCCCGGCAGATCGGCCCATTCCTCAGCGAGGTGCTGGTGCTGGGCGTGCCGGACGAAAATGGAGCGGTGGTGCTGCTGCGCCCGGATTTTCCCGTGCCCATCGGTGGAAGGATGCATTGAAGTGGCGCAGCGTTATTTCACCGTGGGCTGGGACCAGCTGCACCGGGATGCGAAGGCGCTGGCCTGGCGCCTCATGGAGCGCGGCCCCTGGACCGGCGTCGTCGCCATCACCCGCGGCGGGCTGATCCCGGCGGCCATCATCGCGCGCGAGCTGGAATGCCGCATCATCGAGACGGTCAGCGTCGTCACCTATGACGAGGAACGGCGCGGCGAGCCTCATGTCGTCAAGACGCCCGCCGCCGCCGGCGACGGCAACGGCTGGCTTCTGGTGGATGACCTGGTGGATACCGGCACCACCGCGCGGCTGGTCCGCGCCCTGCTGCCCGGCGCGCATTTTGCCACCATCTACGCGAAGCCCGCCGGCAGGCCCCTGGTGGACAGCTTCGTCACCGAAGTGAGCCAGGACACCTGGATCCTGTTCCCCTGGGACACCGAGGCGCAGTTCATTCCACCAATCGCGAAGGCGGGCGCCTCGAAATAGGGGGCGGCTCGGCAGGGGTTCCCTCCAGGGGCAGCACGTCGAGCGGAGGGGGTACCACCGGCACGCCCGAGGCGGCCTCCTTCAGCGCCAGCACCTTGTCCACACGGCGGCCGTCCATGTCCACGATCTCGAAACGCCAGCCGCCATGGGCGATGCGGTCCGTCTCGCGCGGGACTCGCTGCAGCAGCGCCATCATCAGGCCGGCCACGGTGTGATACTGCCCCGATTGCGGCGGCGGCTCGAAATCCTTGAGGCGGTCGCGCAGTTCGTCCAGCGCCATCATCCCATCCAGCAGGATGGAGCCGTCGAAGCGGGCAACCGCACCCGGCGGGTCGGTCGGCGCGGGGCCAAGCTCGCCGACGATGGCCTCCAGCAGGTCCGACGCTGTGACCACCCCTTCAAAGCTGCCATATTCGTCCAGCACCAGCGCCATTCCCAACGGATCGCCCCGCAGGCGCTCCAGCGCATCCAGCGCAGAGAGGTTGTCGGGCAGCACGGTGGGCTGGCGAAGTGCCGCGGCGATGGACAGGGCATCGCCCGCCAGCAGCTGGTCCAGCAGGTCCTTCACGGCCACCACGCCCACCACATTGTCCACCCGGCGGTCGGCCACGATGAAGCGGGTCAGGTTGTCGGCGCGCAGCACCTCGGCGATGTCGGCAGGCGCGGCGTTGCGGTCGATCCAGGCGACCTCGTTGCGCGGCGTCATCAGCGCGCGCACCGGGCGGTCGGCCAGGCGCAGCACGCGCTCGATCATCTGGCGCTCATTCTGGTCCAGCGCGCCCGCCTGTACGCCCTCGGCCACCACGGCCTTCACCTCCTCCTCGGTCACGCCCTGTTCGGTCGGGGTGTAGGTGCCGAACCGCCGCAGGATGAAGGCCGAGGAGGCGGAGAGCAGGCGGATGAACGGGTCCGTCACCCGGGCCAACACCCCCAGCGCGGGCGCGAGGATGGAGGCCACCCGCTCGGGGTTGCGCAGCGCCAGCTGCTTGGGCACCAGTTCGCCCAGGATGAGGTTCGCGTAGGTGATCGCCAGCACCACCAGGCCAAAGCCCAGCGCCTGACCGTAGCCGAGGACGAAGGGCAGTTCCTCCAGCGCCTCGCCCAGCGGCCGGGCCAGGGCCGCGCCACCGAAGACGCCTGCCAGGATGCCCACCAGGGTGATTCCCACCTGCACCGTGGGCAGGAAGCGACCAGGGTTCTCATGCAGGGCCAGCGCGGCGGCGGCACCGGCCACGCCCTCGCGCTCCATCGCCATCAACCGCCCCTTGCGGGACGAGACAACGGCCAGTTCGCTCATGGCGAAGACGCCATTGACCAGCGTCAGCGCCAGAACGAGCAGGATTTCAAAGAACATGCCCATGGCGGGGCTTATAGAGGGGGATGCGTGGCCGCGGTATCGCCGAGGCGTTGAATTTCTCGGCCAGGCTTGGCTGGAACGCGTGGCGCGGATGAATGCCGGCACGGGAGGCCCGGGCGAGGCGCCGGGCCTCTTGCACCGCGGGGCGGGTTGCGGCTGATGTGCGGGCCATGGAAATCCGCACCCTCCGCCTGCTCTGGGCGCTTGGCCTGTCCGGGCTGCTGCCTTTTGCCGCCGCCGCGCTCGCCGTCCTGCTGGCCCCCGACTACTGGGGCGGCTTCGCGCGCGGCGCGCTGATCGCCTATGGCGCGGTGATCCTGTCCTTCCTGGGGGCGGTGCACTGGGGCTTCGCCCTGCGCGCGCCTGCCGCGGAAGCCTGGGCGACGCCGGCGCGGCTGGCGCTGGGCGTGCTGCCGTCGCTGGTCGGCTGGGCGGCCATGATGCTGTTCGAGGCTCCCTCCCTCCTGCTGCTGGCGGTGGGCATCCTGGGCACCGCGATGGTCGAGCAATGGGCGGCCGGGCGCGGGTTGGTGCCGGCCTTCTATATGCGCCTGCGCTGGGTGCTCTCCCTGGGCGCGGCGGGCTGCCTGCTGGTCCCGTTCCTGGTCTAGGATCGGGATGCGTTCCGGCAGGATGCCGAGAACGCTGAAAGCCTTCACCCGGCATAGGCTGGTGCGCGCGGAGCGAGCACATGCGAACGGCCGAACGGCCCAGGCGGCAGGACCGGCGTGGTGAGGCCGCGGGCGCGTTGCATGGTGTGCGTGACCCTTGCGCCCGCCCCCCCCTCTGATTGGGGTGGCGCAGTTCCTTCCAGGTGTGGCAAGCTCAAGCTTGGCCGGAGATGTTCGGCCGTATTGCACCGTTGGAATGTGGAACCGGAGGCTCGTTCGGTAGCCGGAGGTGGGTCGGGCCGCGCATTGCGCCTGGACTGCACAGCCCGAACCGGGGCTTCTTCTGCGAGGAGACTTCATGGCCCGCCCTGCCGTATTGCGCCCTTCGTCGGCGCTGCCGGAGCACGGCGAAGGCGGGCATGCCAGCCTGCAGCAGATACAGGAGTTCATTCGCCTCTACATCGAGGTGGACGAAGCAGGCAGGCGCATCATCGAACAGTTGGTGCGGCAGTCCACGGGGCGACCGCCCCGCTCGCCCACTTCGCGCGCAACCGAGCCGAGGGCTGGGCCCGCTCAGCTGGCGCCGGCTGCCTCCAGCCTGTCCAGGTAGGGGTCAAGCGCCAGGGCAAATCCCACCATCGCGCCCAGCAGGGCCACGGCCGTGGATTGGGGCGGGGCGTCCACCTCGAAGGCGAGGCGATGGTCGGGCGTCAGGCGCAGGCGCCAACCCTCCGGCAGTTCCGGCGGCAGGGCTGCTGCTGCGGCGAAGGCGCGGCTGCGAGCCTGGCCGCGTTCCACTGTCGAGGGGATGCGCCCGGCGATCGCCCGCAGGTGCAACCTCTCGTCATGCCATTCTGCTTCGCAGCGGCGGCCGCGCCAGGCGAAGCGCAGCGCAGGGCGGAGCCCAGGCTGACGCGGGGAAAGCGTGCCGTCCTGCCCGACGGCGAAGGGGCCAAGCGTGATCATGCCGGCAATCTTGCCCCGCCGGGGTTAAGGGAGGATAAACCGCCGCCATGTCCCTCAGCCACAGCCTCTCGCTCGTCCTTGCACCGCCGCACCCGGCCGGGCGCCCCTTCATCTATGGCGGCGCCGGTGTCGCCCTGGTGGGCGGGATGATCCTCGGCGCCTGGCTGTTCTGGCTGGGCGCGCTGTTCACCGGCTTCTGCCTATATTTCTTCCGCGACCCGCAGCGTGTCCCGCCCCCCCGGCAGGACCTCGTGCTGGCCCCCGCCGACGGCAAGGTGGTGATGGTGGGCCTTGCCGCCCCACCGGCCGAGCTGGACATGGGCACCTCCCCGGTCTGGCGCGTGGCCATCTTCCTTTCAGTGCTGGACGTCCATGTGAATCGCAGCCCCGTGCTGGGCCGCGTCGCGCGCATCGTCTACCGGCACGGCGCCTTTGTGGATGCGAGCCTCGACAAGGCCAGCGAAACCAATGAGCGCAACGCGCTGCGCATCGACCTGCCCGATGGCCGGATGGTGGGCTGCGTGCAGATCGCGGGGCTGATCGCGCGGCGCATCGTCTGCACGGCGCGCGAAGGCGACGCGATCGCATCCGCGGAGCGCTTTGGCATCATCCGCTTCGGCAGCCGCACCGACGTCTACTTGCCCGAGGGCGTGCAGCCCGTTGTGCTGGTCGGCCAGACCATGATCGGCGGCGAGACCATCCTCGCGGATTTGCGCACATGATCCGCGAGGGGCTGCGCGGCCGGCTTCGTGGGCTGGCGCCGCGGCAGCGCCCGCGCTTCGCCGGGCCCTCCTTCAACCGTCTGGTGCCGAACCTGCTGACGATGATGGGCCTGTGCGCGGGCCTCGTCGCCATCCGCTTCGCGCTGGAGGGCCGCTTTGGCCATGCGGCGGCCTTCATCGTCGTCGCCGCCGTGATCGACGGGCTGGACGGGCGCATCGCGCGGCTGCTCAAGGGCACCTCGCGCTTCGGCGCCGAGTTCGACAGCCTGAGCGACTTCCTCTGCTTCGGCGTGGCGCCGGCGCTGGTACTCTATCTCTGGACCATGCAGAGCCTGGGCCCGATGGGCTTCATCCCCTGCGTGATGTTCGCCGTGTGCAGCGCGCTGCGGCTGGCGCGGTTCAACGCCGCCTCCATCGCGGAGCCGGGCGTGGTGATCGTGCCCAAGCCCGCCTATGCCTACAACTTCTTCACCGGCGTGCCAGCGCCGGCGGGTGCGGGGCTGGTGCTTTTCCCGATGTTCGCCTGGCTCGCCTTCGCCGAGTGGGGCTGGCCCGCCACGGCGGCCGCCATCCGCCACCCGAGCTTCGCGGCCGTGGTGCTGTTCGTGGTGGGCGGCCTGATGGTGAGCACGCTGCCCTCCTGGTCGTTCAAGAACTTCAAGATCCCGTCGGAGCGTGTGCTGCCGCTGTTCCTGGGCGTGGGTGCCTACCTGGCCTTCCTGGTGACCGAGCCCTGGGCGGCGCTGGCGCTGGGCGGGCTGATCTATGCGGGGATGCTGTTCTTCTCCGCCCGCTCCTACCGGCGGCTGCGGCGCGAGGCGGAGGGGATGCGCCGGCCCGAGGCGCCCGTGCCATGAAGCTGGCCGGCGCGCGGCTGGCCGCCGGCCCCTTCACGGCCCTGCCCGAGGGCGCCTTCGGCCTCTGCCTGGACCCGCACGCACCCAACCGGGCAGCAGCGTGCCTTGTGCTGGACATCGAGGATTACGGCCTGCCCGATCCCCAGGCCCTGCGCGCCACGCTGGATGCGCTAAAGGCCGCCATGGCAGCGCAGCCCGAGGCACTGTTCTACATCGGCTGCAAGGCGGGGCTTGGCCGGACCGGCACGGTGCTGGCCTGCCTTGCCGCTGAATGCGGCGTGGTGGGGGACCCGGTGGAGTGGGTGCGCTCCGCGCATGATCGCCGCGCGGTGGAGACCCCGGCGCAGGAGGAATTCGCGCGGGGCTGGGTGCACCGCCCCGGCTGCTGACGCCTCAGCCGTTGACGCCCTCAACTGTTGACAATGGTGAGGTCCGGCGCGTCCGGGTGCTTCATGCCGACGATGTGATACCCGCAATCCACATGGTGCACCTCGCCGGTGACTCCGGTAGATAGCGGGCTGAGCAGATAGAGGCCGGCACCGCCGACCTCGTCCAGTGTGACGTTGCGCTGCATGGGCGCGTTGTACTGGTTCCACTTCATGATGTAGCGGAAGTCGCCGATGCCGCTGGCCGCCAGCGTCTTGATGGGGCCCGCGCTGATGGCGTTTACGCGGATGCCGTCGGCGCCGAGGTCGGCCGCCATGTAGCGCACGCTGGCCTCAAGAGCGGCCTTGGCCACGCCCATCACGTTGTAGTGCGGCACCCATTTCTCTGCGCCGAGATAGGTCAGCGTCAGCAGCGAGCCGCCGCGCGGCATCAGCGCCGCCGCCCGCCGCCCGGTGGCCGCGAAGGAGTAGCAGGAGATGTCGAGCGCCTGCAGGAAGGCCTCGCGCGGGGTGTCGAGGAAGCGGCCGCGCAGGTACTGCTTGTCGGCGAAGCCCACGGCATGCACGAAGAAGTCGAGCTTGCCCCAGCGCTTTTCGATCTCGCCGAAGGCCGCGTCGATCTGCGCGTCGTCGCCCGCGTCGCAGGGGATGACGATGTCGCTGCCCACGCTGGCGGCCAGCGGCCGCACCCGCTTCTCAAGCGCCTCGCCCATGTAGGTGAAGGCGAGTTCCGCGCCCTGCGCGGCCGCGGCGCGCGCGATGGCCCAGGCGATGGAGCGGTCATTGGCCACGCCCATGATCAGGCCGCGCTTCCCCTGCATCAGCGTTCCGGTCGGCAGGGGGGCGGGGGCTTCTTCCGTCATGGTCATCCGGTCGGGAGGTTGCGGGGCACCAGGGGTGGTGGCACATGCCCCAACACCGGGCAAGGCCCCCCGCTCACCCCCTGTTGGGCCAGGACATGTAACCCGATGACCGACCCCTACGCGCTCTTCGCCGAATGGATGGCGGAAGCGACCAAGACCGAGCCCAATGATCCCAACGCGATGTGCCTCGCCACCGCGACGCCCGATGGGCGGCCCTCCGCGCGGATGGTGCTGTTGAAGGGGCAGGATGCGCGTGGTTTCGTGTTCTACACCAACCTCGAATCCCGCAAGGGCGATGACCTGGCCGCCAATCCCCAGGCGGCGCTGTGCTTCCACTGGAAGACGCTGCAGCGCTCGGTCCGCGTCGAGGGCTGCGTGGAGGCCGTGACGGCGGAGGAGGCCGATGCCTATTACGCCTCCCGCCACCGTTCCTCGCGCATCGGTGCCTGGGCGTCTCGCCAGTCGCGCCCGCTGGAGGGCCGCTGGGCGCTGGAGAAGGCGGTCGCGGAATACACCATGAAGTTCGCCCTGGGCGAGATCCCCCGCCCGCCGCACTGGTCGGGCTTCCGCATCCTGCCCGCGTGCATCGAGTTCTGGCGCGACATGCCCTTCCGCCTTCACGAGCGCCGGGTCTTCCTGGTGCACGGGGAGGGCTGGCGCGAGGAAGCCCTCTACCCCTGATGGCGGCACCCGCATCCCAGCAGGAGGTGGCGGCCTTCCTGGCCCGCGTCACGGGGCAGGGGGTGGTGGAGACGCACATCTCCCTCGTCTTCCTGGGGGAGCGGGATGTGCTGAAGCTGAAGAAGGCGGTGGACCTCGGCTTCCTCGACTTCACCGCCCTCGAGACCCGCGCCCGCCTGACGCACCGTGAGCAGGCGCTGAACGCGCCGAACGCACCAGGCCTCTACCTCGGCGCCGTGCCGGTGACGCGCGATGCGAATGGCCTGGCGCTGGGGGGGGAGGGCCAAGTGGTGGACTGGGTGCTGCGCCTGCGCCGCCTGCCGGCGGAGGCCTTCCTGGATGCCCGCGGCACGCCGGACGGGCCGCTTCTCGACGCCATGGCCGATGCCGTGTTTGCGCTGCATCAGGCCGCGCCGCAGCGCGCTGGTGATGGTGGGCTGGAGGCAACGCTCGCGGGCAATCGCGCGGCGGGCCATGCCGCCAGCCTGCCGGCGGCGGAGGTTCAGGCCTGGCACGTTGCCGCCAACCAGGCGCATGCGGCCTTGCGCCCCTGGCTGGACGCGCGCGCTGCGGCGGGCTTCCTGCGGCGCTGCCATGGCGATCTGCACCTGGGGAACATGTGTGTGATCGACGGGCGCCCGTACGCCTTCGATGCGTTGGAGTTCGATGAGGCGCTGGCCACGATCGACACGGGCTACGACCTCGCCTTCCTGCTCATGGACCTGGAGCAGCGGCACGGCCGCGCCGCCGCCAACCGCGTGCTCAACCGCTACATCGCCCGCACCGGCGATGCTGCGCTGGTGCAGGGCCTGCCGCTCTGGCTCTCGCTTCGCGCCTTCATCCGCGCCCATGTGGCTGCGACGCGCGGGCAGGATGGGCTGGCTTTGCTGCGCGCCGCCCGCACTTATCTGGCCTTGCGGCCGCCGCCCCGCCTGGTGGCCGTCGGTGGATTGCAGGGCACGGGCAAGTCCTGGCTGGCGCGGCGCATCGCCCCGGCCCTGGGCGCCGCTCCCGGCGCGCTGGTGCTGCGCAGCGACGAGACGCGCAAGCGCCGCGCCGGCGTGGCGCCGGAGACGCGCCTGCCGGAGGCCGCCTACACTCCAGCCGAGAACGCCGCCGTCCTCACCGACTTGCTGGCTTTGGCGCGCACGGCCCTGGCCGGCGGCCACAGTGTGATCCTGGACGCCGTCTTCCAGCGCGAGGCCGAGCGCTGTGCGCTTCCGGCCCTGCACCCGGATTTCGCCGGGCTGTGGCTGACCGCGCCGCTGGAGGTGTTGCGCGCCCGGGTCGCCGCGCGCCGCGGCGATGCTTCCGATGCGACCTTGGCGGTGCTGGAAGCCGCCGCCGCGCGCGACGCCGGGCCCATCGGCTGGCACATCCTCGACGCAACCCATGACGCGGCACCCGAAGCGATGAAGGTGCTGGACTTGACCCCCCCGCCGTCGCCATAAACGTTCCAACAGACAAGAGGTTGGGGGACTGAAACCATGGCTTATCGTCGCCTGCTGCTGCCGCTTACCGGCACCGCCGCCGGGGAAGCCGCCCTGGCCACTGCCTTGATGGTGGCCCGCATCTGGAATGCTCATGTCCACTGCCTGCATGTGCGGGTGGACGCGCGCGACGTGGCCCCGTTGGCCGGCGAGGGCCTGTCGGGCGCCATGATCGAGGAGATGATGGCCGCCACCGAGCGCGAGAGTGGTGACCGCGCCTCGCGGGTGCGGGCGCTGTTCGAGAAGTTCGCCGCCGGCTCCGGCGATGTCGCCATCGCCAATTCGGCCGAGACGGCGCTGAAGTCGGGTGGGCCCACCCTTTCCTTCGAATCCATCGCCGGGCGCGAGGAGGATGTGGTGGCGCAGCAGTCGCGCCTCTACGACATGGCCGTGGTGCCGCACCCCGATGCCGGTGAAGATGTCAGCAGCAGCGATGCCCTGCACGCCGTGCTGTTCGACAGTGGCCGGCCCGTGCTGATCGCCCCGCGGGCGGCGCCGGCCAGCATCGGCACGCGCGTGTGCTGTGCCTGGAACGGCACCGGCGAGAGCGCCGCGGCCATTGCCGCCGCCCTGCCTTGGCTGCACCGGGCCGAGGCACGGCGAATCCTGTATGCCGATGAATACCAGCGCCGCGGCCCGTCGGTCGAAGGCATCCTGGCCTATCTGCATTGGCACGAGATCTCGGCCGAGGCGCAGCAGTTCAAGCCGTTGACCAAGGATGTCGGTGCCGGGCTGTTGGGCGCAGCGCGCGATTTCCAGGCGGACCTGCTATGCATGGGCGCCTACAGCCATTCGCGGCTGCGCCAGCTCATCCTGGGCGGGGTAACGCGGCATGTGTTGGAGAACTCGGAAATTCCCGTGCTGATGTGCCGGTGACGCGGGGGCGGCCTGCCCCCCTGGCCTGAGGTTGTGCAGTGAGGTCGGGGCCGCCCGCAGGCGGCTCGCCTTGCCTGCCCCCCCTTGACCGCCACAAGGCGGGGCACCATGCAGCGTCCCGGGCTTGGCGTCGCGCGCCCGGGGGGCGCGGGCCTGCCCGCATGAGAACGCCCGCGGCAGGCTGGCCCACGGCAAAGTGGAAAGACGCGGCATGAAGGTAGTGATACTGGCGGGCGGGCTTGGCACCCGGATTTCGGAGGAAAGTCATCTTCGCCCGAAACCCATGATCGAGATCGGTGGCCGCCCCATCATCTGGCACATCATGAAGATCTACGCGGCGCAGGGCGCGACCGATTTCATCATCTGCGCCGGCTACCGCGGCTACATGATCAAGGAATACTTTGCTAACTACGTGCTGCACTGCTCCGACGTCACCTTCGACATGGCAGCGCAGTCTGTGGAGTACCATCGCAACTCGGCCGAGCCATGGCGCGTCACCATCGTGGACACCGGGCAGGAAACGCTGACGGGCGGCCGACTGAAGCGCGTCGGCCACCTGCTGGCGCCCGGGGAGACCTTCCTCATGACCTATGGCGATGGGCTGGCCGATATCTCGCTGGAGGCGCTGCTGGCGCATCACCGCGCGCACGGCAAGGCGGCAACGCTGACCGCCGTGAAGCCGCCCGGCCGCTATGGCTCCACCCGCATCGAGGGGGGGCTGGTGCGCGAATTCCAGGAAAAGCCCGCCGGCGATGGCGGCTATATCAATGGGGGCTTCTTCGTGCTGGAGACCACTGTGCTTGACACCATCCCGGGCGATGCGACCGCCTGGGAGGCGGAACCCCTGCAGGCCTTGACCGACCGCGGGCAGCTTGCGGCCTATCGCCACGACGGCTTCTGGCACGCGATGGACACGCTGCGCGACAAGAACCACCTGGAAGGGCTATGGCAATCCAGCCGCGCCCCCTGGCATGTGTGGGCCTGATGCCGAACCCCGATTTCTGGCGCGGCCGCCGCGTCCTTCTCACTGGCCACACCGGCTTCAAGGGCGCATGGGCCTGGGCCTGGCTGATGCGCATGGGCGCGGAGGTGACGGGCTTCGCCCTGGCCCCGGAGACCGACCCCAACCTCGCGGTGCTGCTCGGCATCGCGGACCATCCGCGCTCGTTCATCGGCGACATCCGCGACGGGGCGGCGCTGGCCGCCGTCGTGGCGCAGGCGCGGCCGCAGGTGGTGCTTCACATGGCGGCGCAGGCGCTGGTGCGACGGAGCTACGCGGCGCCGCTTGAGACCTTCGACGTTAACGTGAACGGCACGCTGCGCGTGTTGGATGCCCTGCGTGGCAGCCCCGCGCTGCAGGCCACGCTCGTGATCACGAGCGACAAGGTCTACGAAAATGACGGCACCGGCCGCTTCTTCGTGGAGGAGGACCGCCTCGGCGGGTCGGACCCCTATTCGGCCTCCAAGGCCGCCTGCGAGATCGCCGTCTCCTCCTTCGCGCGCAGCTTCGGGCGCGAGCTTGGCGGGCCCGTCGCCACGGTGCGCGCGGGAAATGTCATCGGCGGCGGCGACTGGTCGGCCGACCGGATCGTGCCGGATCTCTGGCGCGCCCAGCGCTCGGGCGTGCCAGTGGCGCTGCGCTACCCGGAGGCCACACGCCCCTGGCAGCATGTGCTGGAGCCTGTTGCCGGCTATCTCGACTACGCCGAGGCGCTGGCGGCCGGCTCGGTGGACGTCCGCGCGCTGAACTTCGGCCCGCCGGAGGAATCCCCCGTGCCGGTGCGCGCAGTTGCCGAGGCCTTCCAGGCAGCCTATGGCGCGCCGGACCAGCGCGGCTGGACCCAGGCCCCCGGCGAACACCCGAAGGAGGCGCCCACGCTGGCGATCGACGCGCGCCGCGCCGCCTCCCTGCTGCCCTGGCGGCCGCGCCTTCCCGCCAGCGAGGCCATCATCTGGACGGCCCGCTGGTATGCCGCGTTCGACCAGGGCGCCGACATGCGCGGCTTCACCGCGGCCCAGATCGCCGAATTCCAGGAACGTCATTGATGACCGAGCATTGCCGCTACTGCGCCTCGCCCCTGACCCGTATCCTGGTGGATCTCGGCAAGACGGCGCTCGCCAATTCCTACGCGGCCCCCGGCACGCCCGCGCCCGACCCGGCCTATGAGCTCTGCGCGCGGGTCTGCGACGCCTGCTTCCTGGTGCAGGTGGCCGACGCGGTGCCGGCGGAGGCCATCTTCTCGGACTATGCCTATTTCTCGTCCTACTCGACCGGCTGGCTCGCGCATTGCGAGGCCTATGCGGCTTCCATGACGGCCCGCTTCGGTCTCGGCGCGGACAGCCGGGTGGTCGAGATCGCCTCCAATGACGGCTACCTTCTGCAGTACTTCATGCGGCGCGACATCCCGGTGCTGGGCGTGGAGCCGGCGGCCAATGTGGCGGAAGTTGCGCGCGGCCGCGGCATTCCCACAGAGGTCGCCTTCTTCGGCCGCGAGACGGCTGCGCGCCTGGCCGCACAGGGTGTGGCGGCGGACCTCATGGCTTCGAAGAACGTGCTGGCCCATGTGCCCGACATCAACGACTTCACCTCCGGCGTGCCGCTGCTGCTGAAGCCCGAGGGCGTCTGGACCATCGAGTTCCCTCACCTGCTGAACCTTCTCGAACTGGTGCAGTTCGACACGATCTACCACGAGCACTACTCTTACCTCTCGATGGTCTTCGTGGAGCGGCTGCTCGCCTCGCACGGGCTGCGCGCCTTCGACGTGGAGACCTGGCCCACCCATGGCGGCTCCCTGCGCGTCTTTGTCTGCCACCAGGGAGCCTCGCATGCCGAAGCGCCCGGGTTGCACGCGGTGCGCGCGCGCGAGAAGGCGGCGGGCCTTGATACGCCGGCGGCCTATGATGACTTCGCGCCGCGGGTGGAGCGCGTGCGCGACGATCTGCTGGCCTTCCTGCGCGACGCCAAGGCACGCGGCAAGACGGTGGCCGCCTATGGTGCGGCGGCCAAGGGGAACACGCTGCTGAACTATTCGGGCGTGGGGGCTGACCTCATTTCCTACGTCGTGGACAAGAACCCGGCCAAGCAGGGCAAACTGCTGCCCGGCAGCCGCCTGCCCGTGCACGCGCCGGCGCAGCTTTACGCCACACGGCCCGACTACATCGTGATCCTGCCCTGGAACGTGGGCGAGGAGGTGGTGGCCGAGCATCCGGGCGTGCGCGAATGGGGCGCGCAATGGGTGACGGCCATTCCCGCGCTGCGGGTGTTCTGATGCGCATCATCCCCCTCGGGCTGGCGGGCGCCGCACTCATCCGCCCGACGCGGCACGCGGATGCGCGGGGCCACTTCGCACGCAGCTTCTGCCGCGACACCTTCGTGGCGGCCGGCCTGCATGCCGACTACCCGCAGCACAACCTCTCGTTCAACACGCAGGCTGGGACGTTGCGGGGGCTGCACTTCCAACGGCCACCGCACGAGGAGGTGAAGGTCATCTCCTGCGCGCGCGGCGCCATCTTTGACGTGATCGTGGACCTGCGCCCCGGCTCGCCCACCTATGGGCGCTGGCACGGGGCGGCGCTGAGCGCCGAGAATGGCGAGGCGCTCTACGCGCCCGCCGGCTTTGCCCATGGCTTCCAGACCCTGTGCGACGATGTCGAGGTGCGCTACCTGATGGGCGCCAACTTCGTGGAGGGTGCCGCCGGCGGCATCCGCCATGACGACCCAACCCTCGGCATTCCCTGGCCGCTGCCCGTGTCCGTCATCTCCGATCGAGACCTGGCACTTCCCACGCTGCCGCCCGCCGGCCCCTGAGACGAAAGCGCCCCATGAAGATCACCTTCGACACCGAAGCCAAGACCGCCACCCTGGCCGACGGCCGCACCATCGACCTGTTCGGGCGCGAAAGCTTCGACATCCTGGCCGACCTCTGGGTGCGACTGGGCTGGGTGCGGAAATACTCCTACGCTTTTTCCTGGATGGGCCGGCCCATCATCCAGCTGCCCGACGACATGGTGCGCATCCAGGAGGCGATCTTCGCCACGAAGCCGGACGTCATCATCGAGACGGGCGTGGCCCATGGCGGCTCGCTCATCTACTACGCAAGTCTGTTCGAGGCGATCGGCCAGGGCCGCGTCATCGGCGTGGACATCGAGATCCGCAAGCACAACCGTGCCGCCATCGAGGCGCACCCAATGATGAAGCGCATCACCCTCATCGAGGGCAGCAGCACGGCCGCAGAGACGGTGGCGCAGGTGCGCGCCCTGGTGAAGCCCACCGACCGCGTGATGGTCGTCCTCGACAGCAACCACTCGAAGTCTCACGTCGCCGACGAACTCGCGGCCTATGCGCCCATGGTGACGCCCGGCTGCCACCTGCTGGCGCAGGACGGCGTGATGGAATTGGTGGCCGGCATGCCCCGCACCGAGGCCGACTGGGACTGGAACAACCCTCGCACCGCGGTGGCCGAGTTCCTGGCCACGCACCCGGAGTTCAAGTCCGCAAAGGCCGCCCGGCCCTTCGACGAAAGCCAGGAAGTGCCCGATTGCTCGCACCACCCGGATGGCTGGCTGATCCGCGTTTGAAGCGGCGCGAGACGCGGGGCTGAACCGTGGCGCGGGCCGCTTCCCTTTCCGAGATCTGGCGCAGCCGGGCCCTGGTGCTGCGGCTGGCGCAGGCGCAGCTGCGTGACCGTTATTCGGGTTCGGCGCTGGGCGTCCTCTGGGCGCTGCTGCAGCCGGCCATGGTCATGGCGGTGTTCTGGTTCGTGTTCTCCTTCGGGCTGCGCGTGGCCTCGCCCGAGGGGCAGGCGCCCTTCGTGGCCCTGCTGCTGGTGGGCCTCGTCGCCTGGTTCTGGTTCAACGACGCCGTCAGCATGGGCACCCATGCCGTGACCGGCAGCGCCTACCTGGTGAAGAAGGTGGCCTTCCCGCTCGAGTTGCTGCCGCTGGCGCCGGTGATGGCGAGCCTGCTGGTGCATCTGGGCCTCGTCCTGATCCTGATGCTGGGCCTCGCCGTGGCGGGCCACGCGGCGGGTTGGCGCCTGCTGCAACTGCCAATCTACATGCTGGCCACGGCGACACTGGCCTCGGGCCTCGCCTATTGGCTTTCGGCGCTGCATGTGTTCCACCGCGATGTGGCGCAAACCGCGATGCTGGTGCTCCAGGTCTGGTTCTGGCTGACCCCCATCGTCTGGTCCTTTGCGGCCTTTTCACCCGAGGTTTCGGCGGTGTTGTCCTGGAATCCCATGGCCTATGTGGTTGAAGGGTATCGCCACGCACTGCTGGCCGAGGCGACCTCCCCGCCCACGCTCGCGCAGGGCATCAGTTTCTGGTGTGTGGCGCTGCTGGTGCTGGTCAGTGGCGTCGCGCTGTTCCGCCGCCTGCGCACCGATTTCGCGGACGTTCTGTGAGCGCGCCGCCTGCCATACGCCTTCAGGGGGTGTCGAAGAAGTACCGCCTGTTCAAGTCGCCGGGTGCCCGCCTGGCCGAGGCGCTGCACCCCTTCCGCCGGCAGAACCACGAAGAGTTCTGGGCGCTGCGCGATGTCAGCTTCACCCTGCCCGCCGGCCGGACGCTGGGCGTGCTGGGGATGAACGGCTCGGGAAAGTCCACCATGCTGCAGATCATCGCCGACGTGCTGGAGCCCACCACGGGCGAGGTCGAGGTGAACGGTCGCGTGGCCGCTCTGCTGGAGCTGGGGGCAGGCTTCAACCCCGACCTGTCGGGGCGCGAGAACGTCATCACCAACGCGCGCATCATGGGCCTGACGCAGGCTCAGGCGCTGGCGCGCCTGGCCGAGGTGCAGGACTTCGCCGATATCGGCCCGCACTTCAACCAGCCGGTGAAGACCTACTCCTCCGGCATGTTCATGCGCGTGGCCTTCGCCATGTCGATCTGCGTGGACCCCGACATCCTCATCATCGATGAGGCGCTGGCCGTCGGCGATGCAAAGTTCCAGGAGAAGTGCTTCCGCCGCCTGAAGGATTTCCAGGCCAGGGGTCGCACGGTGCTGTTCGTTACGCATGACCGCGGCTCGGTGACGCAGCTCTGCGACGATGCGATCCTGCTGCACCACGGGCAATTGATCGCGCGCGGGAAGCCCGCGGATGTGGTCGCCATCTACAGCGAGCTCATGGCGACGGGGAAGCTCCCCGAGCCGCGTCCGGACGCCCGCGCGGCCGGTGCGGCTGAAGCACGCGAGGCCGCGGGCGACGCCGACGCACCCCAGGTCCTGGAGCGCTTCCTCGAGAACCCCGGCACGGAGGAGCGCCTGGGCCGGCACCCGCTCTACAATCGCCACGAGGACCGCTACGGCCTTGGCGGCGGGGCGATCCTCGACATGCTCGTGCTGTGCGACGGGCAGGTGAACCCCGCTGGGGTGATCGCCGGCCGCGAGGTGGAGATCTACGTGAAGATCCGGCTGGACCGGCCCGTATTGCCGGTGCTGGGGCTGCTGTTCTGCAACGCGCAGGGCGTGAACATCTATGCGACCAACACGATGTGGCAGCGCAAGCCCCTGGCGCATCGCGCGGCGGGGGAGGTCACGACCGTGTGCTTCCGCGGGCCGTTGCCGCTCGACGTCGGGCCTGTCTTCCTCGACCTGGGCCTCTCCGCCGAAATCGCCCCGAGCCAGACCGAGCTGCTGGACCGTCGCGGCCGCGTCCTGGTGATGGAGGTCTACCGGGACCGGATGTTCCAGGGCCTGGTGGATCTGGGCTTCAGCATCGACGAACTCCCGTCCCCGCCCGGATGAACACCGCGCCTCGCAGAGCCAACCCCCACCATTGGGGAGGCGCGGCAGGACGGGAGGACGGGCTACCGCCGCAGCCGGTCATAGAAGCGGACATCATCGGCCAGGATGTCAGTAAGGCGCGCCCGCAAGGCGGTGTCGGCGGCCAGGTCGGCGCGCAGCGCGGCGTTCGGCGTCCGGTTCTCATGGATGTCCGCCCGAAGCGGCAATCCAAGCAATCGCCCCAGGCGCGGGATGTCCTCGGCCCGCGTCTCGTGGAATCCCACGAATTCAAAGCGGCCCATGTCCACGCCACCGAAATAGCTGCCCGAGAGAAGGTCGCGCAGTCCCGGATAGGCGGCGAACGCCTCGAGCGAGGGCCGCTCGTCCAGGAAGCGCTGGTGCAGCGGCACGCAGGTTCGGGGCAGGCCGTGCCAGTAATGCCATATGGAAATGATGTTCTCGACCGGCTCGCGCAGGAAGGTCACCCAGCGCGCCCGCGCGGCGGCATAGCGCCGCGGATTGAAATGGCCATGCAGCAGGCGCTTGCCCGGAGGAAACATGTCCACGGCGCACCCGACGCCCGAAAGCGGCGCCCGTGCATAATCAGTGGCCAGCGCATCGCCCAGCAGCGCCTGGAACTG
>JBHYDO010000009.1:0-35493 GCA_051860645.1 Roseococcus sp. | reverse complement strand
TCATCGAGGCGCACCAGCAGGTCGCCCGCGCGAACCCGGTCGCCCTCCTCCACCCGCACCTCGACCACGCGCAGGCCGCCGATCTCGGCGCCGAGGGTGAGTTCCTGCCAGGCGGCCACGCTGCCATCGCCCATCACGGGAACGGCAAGCGGGCGGGTGCTGGCGGGGGTGAGCGGCACGGTCAGCACCGGCGCGGGCCCGGCGGGGGTGGCGCCCGTGGTAGAGCCCAAGGTGGTGCTGCCAGGCCCGGTGGCAGCGGGCTGGGGGGCCATGCCGCGCTGCCACAGCACAAGGCCCGCGGCGGCCAGCGCCACGGCCAGCGCCAGCCCCCAGAGGAGGCGCCATCTGCGCCGGCGGAGCGGCATGGAGGCGCGGGCCTCCTCCGCGTCCTGGGGGCGGACATCGAGCATGTTCATCGGAAAGCAGGCCGGCAGGCGAGGCGAGGTTGCATGTGTACCAGCGTTATCCCACGAAAGCGGGCCGCGCGCGCGTCAATTCGGCGCAACGAGACCATCTGTCACATGGGACGCAGGCGCCGGGCCGCCACCCGAGCACCTCCGGCATGCGCCACCCGAGCGCCTCCGGCATGCGCCACCCGAGCGCCTCCGGCATGCGCCACCCGAGCGCCTCCGGCGCTACGCCACCCGCCGTGGCCGCGCCACCCACATGGCGCCAATGCCGGCCAGGCTGATGGACAGGCCGATCAGGTCGGTCATGCCCTCCGGGATCAGCAGCAGCAGCCCGCCCACCAGGATGGGGATGCGCGCCCAGATCGGCGTTGGCCCCACCCGGTAGACATACCCCTCGAACGCCGAGGCCAGCATGAAGATGGCCACCGCCGCCGTGGCAACGGATTGCAGGATGATGGGCAACTCCCCTCGCAGGATCAGCGCCGGCTGCAGCACGAACAGCACCGGCAGCAGCATCAGCAGGCAGCCGATGCGCAGCGCCATCAGCCCTGTCTTCATGGGCGAGGATTTGGCGATGGAGGCCGCCGCGATGGCCGCCAGCGCCACCGGCGGCGTGATGAAGGAGACGATGCCCCAGTACAGCACGTAGAGATGCGAAGCCATGGGATCGAGCCCCGCCTGCACCAGCGCCGGCGCCAGGACGATGGCCAGGAAGATGTAGCAGGCCGACGCCGTCATCCCCATGCCCAGGATGAAGCTGGTGATGGCCCCGAAGAACAGCAGCAGCCCGACATTGCCGGCCGCATACTGCACAAGCTCGCGCGAGAAGGAGTTGGCGACGCCCGTCACCGACAGCGCCCCGATGATGAGGCCGATGCCCGCGATCAACGCCACGATCTGCGCCACCGCCTGCCCCGCATCCACCACCAGGCGGCAGAAGCTGTGCAGGCCGAAGCCCGTGCCGGGCGCGGGCGCCCCACCGCGATGGCCAGCAGGAAGAGGCACACCCAGAACGGCGCCTGCGCCTCGATGCGGAAGGCCAGCAGCAGCACCGTCAGCCCAACGATCGCCCCGATGAAATACCAGCCCGAGACGAGGGTGGACCACAGCGGCGGCACCTCGGACTTCGCCACGCCACGCAGCCCGTGGCGCACGGCGTACAGGTCGGTCTGCAGGAACAGCGCGGCGTAGAACAGCAGGGATGGCAGCAGCGCCGCCAGCATCACCTCGCTGTAGGGCACGTCCAGGAAGTTCGCCATGATGAAGGCCGCCGCCCCCATCACCGGCGGCATCAAGGCACCCCCGGTCGAGGCACAGGCCTCCACCGCGCCCGCGTAATGCGGCGAATAGCCGCAGCGCTTCATGGTCGGGATGGTGAGCGTGCCCGTCGTCAGCACGTTCGAGGTGGGGCTGCCCGAGAGCATGCCAAAGGTGGCCGACGACACCACCGCCACCTTGGCCGGGCCGCCGCGCGAGGTGCCCATCAAAGCCAGGGCGAAATCCATGAAGAAGGCGGCCCCGCCCGTGGCCGAGAGCACCACGCCGAAGACCAGGAAGCCGATCAGCGTGTCCGCCACCACCTGCATGGGGATGCCGATGATGCTTTCCGTGCCAAAGACATGCTCACGCACGGTGTCGAGCGCGCTGAACTGCACGCCCCAGAGGAAGCCCGGCATCTCGCCCGCGAAGATCGGGAAGGCGCCGAAGAGCAGGCAGGCGAAAAACAGCACGATCTCGCCCGTGCGGCGCACCCCGTCGAGGATGAGCAGGATCAGCAGCACGCCCAGCCATGCCGCCCAGTCGGGCGCCGTGGCACTCCATCCCGCCAGCTGGATGGTGAGCGAGACGGAGGCGAGCCAGATGCCAAGCCCGAGCGTGAGCGCGGCGAGCACCCAGTCAAACCAGGGCACATGCGTCTTCTGCCGCTTCAGCGCCGGGAAGGCCAGGAAGGCGAAAGCGCCGAAGCAGCCGATGATGAGATAGTAGTAGGAGGTGCTGATCGGCCGGAAACCGCCCAGTCCCAGGTTGAACACCTGGTTGATGGTCATGATCAGCCCCACCGAGGACAGCCCGAAGGCGGCCCAGAAGGCGACCCCCGTAAGGCGGGTGGACCGCGCCTCCGGGTCCTCGATGGCAGGGACGGGCGCGGCGGTGCTGGACATGACGGATACCCGGGCGGGGTGAAGCGAAAACCGCCGCCGGAGGGCCCGGCGGCGGTGGCAAGGTCAGGCGGGGTGGATCAGCCGATGGTGGCGAGCGCGGCGCGGCGCCGCTCCGCCCAGGCCGCGGCGAAGGCCTCGGCCGGCTGGCTGCGGGCGCCGGGCAGGAACTCGGCCCAGGCGGCGCGCAGCACGTTGTTGCGGTTCAGCGTGGCGTCGTGCCAGCGCTGCGTCTCGGCCGACCAGAGATTGTGCTCGCGCAGGAAGCGGATGGCGCCGGGGTGGAAGGCGGCGTCCATCGGCGGCGTGCCGCTCTCGCTGAGCGCCCAGCGCGGCATGGTGGCGTTCACATCCTTGTAGAGCGCGTAGCTCTCATGGATGGCCTTCATCACGGCATACACCTCGTCGTCGGAGGTGTCGGCGTTCACCGTGATCATCGGGTAGCGATAGCCCAGCACATTCGCCGGATTGGCGGCCGAGACGCCCGAGCCCACCGTCTCCGCGATCGGTTCCGCGAAGGGCACGGCGCGCCGCGCCGCCTCCCAGCCGCGGGTGTTGCCTGGGTCGAGCTGGACCCAGGAGATGCCGCGGGGGCTCGCCTCCAGCTCACGCAGCACGGCGGTGTTGACCGCGGCCCCGGCGCAATCCGCCCGGCCCTCGATCAGCGCGCGCAGGCTTGCGACATAGGAGGGGAACTGCACCAGCTGGACATCGTTCAGCGTCAGCCCGGCGAAGGCCAGCACCGGCTCCACCTTGATGTTGACCGAGGAATTGGCCGGCACCCAGGCCATGCGCTTGCCGCGCAGATCCTCGGGCTTGGTGATGCCGCTCTCGCGCGTCGCCACCACCGAGAAGGAGTTGCGGCGGCCCATCAGCACGCGGAAATCCTGCGGGCCCCAATCGGGCGTCGCGTATTCGTAGAGGCCCTCGGCGGCGAAATACAGCCCGTTCGCCAGCCAGGCATGGCTCGCGCGGCGCTGCTTCAGCGGCAGGATGCGGCCGATGGAGGTGCCGGAAGGCAGCAGCCGCACGCGCGTGCCATGCGCGCGGCCCAGGGCGTCCGAAATGGCCGAGGCCTCGACATAGCCGGCCGAGCCCACGTCATAGACCGACCAGACCATGGTGGAAGGAAGGTTGGCCAGCGGGCGCTGCTGCGCCAGGGCGGGGGTGGCGAGGCCGGCGGTGCCGAGCGCGCCGCCGAGCGCGAATGTGTTGCGACGGGTGATCATGACGTCTGCCTCCATGCTTTTTCGTTGCGAGGGTTGTCGGACATGAGGGCGCGGCCTGTCAACGCACGCCGTGCTCCAGCAGGAAGGCCTCGACCAGCGCGTTGAAGGCAGCGGCCTTTTCGAAATAGGCGGAATGCCCCGCCTCCGGGATCATCGCGACGCGCGCGCCGGGGATGGCGTCCAGCATCCCGCCGGGCGCGAAGGGGGGCAGCACCTCGTCCAGCCCATTGGCCAGGAACAGCACGGGGCAGCGCGCGGCGGCGAGGTCGGCGGGTGGGCGCACGCGCAGCGCGCGCATGCGTGCCCGCAGCGCCTCGCGGTCCCAGCCTTGGGTCAGCGCGTGGATCTGCTTGTAGAGGTGATGGAGCGCCGGGTCCTGTACCGCCATGCGCGGGCCGGCGGCGGGCAGGATGTTGCGTTCCAGCATGGCCGCCCGCGCGGCCGCGCTGCTCTCGTTCCAGGCCGCAAGGCGCCCCGGCACCGGCTCGCGCGCCTTTGTCGGGTCGAGCGAACCCGTGGTGGCCGCCAGCACCAGCGCCCGCAACCGGCCGGGATGGGCGATGGCGAATTCCACTCCGGTCCAGCCGCCCATGGACTGGCAGACCAGCGCCACCTCACCATGGCCGAGATGGTCCAGCAGCGCGGCGAGGTCGGGCGCGTATTGCGCGGGGTCCACGCCGCCCTCGGGCGCGGTGGAGGGGTGGAAGCCGCGATGCGAAAACGCGATGCAGGTGTAGTGCGCCGCGAAATGCGCCACCTGCTGCCACCAGGACATCAGGTTGCCGCCGAGCCCATGCGCGAAGACCAGCGGCGGCCCCTGCCCCGTCACCTCGTAAGCCAGGGTGCAGTCGGGACGCGCCAGCGTGCCGGCGCGGTGGCTGGGGGCGGTGAAGGGCATCAAGGGTTCATCCAACAAAGAGGGAGGCAACAAAAAAGGGGGCGCCGGATGGCGCCCCCAGGGTTCAGGTGAGGTCGGTTTCAGTTCATGCGGATGCCGAGGCGCGTGATCAGCTCACGTTCATACCGCGCGCGCTGTGCGATGAAGTCCTGGAACTGGGCGGAGTCGAGATAGACCAGCGGCATGCTGAAATTCTCGCGCACCTTGGCATTGTCCTGGTGCATCAGGGCGTTCTTGAACACGTCATGCAGGCGGCGGACGATGCCCGGGTCCATGCGCGGCGGCCCGCTCAGCCCGTAGTTGGACGTCACCACGATGTCGTGGCCCAGTTCGCGCAACGTCGGCACGTCCGGCAGGGCGGGCCAGCGCTCCGGCGTCATGACGCAGAGCGCGCGCATCTGGCCGGACTGCACCATGGGCGCCCAGGTGGCGCTGTCCGCGATCATGCTCACGCTGCCGCCCAGCACGGCCGTGATGCCCTCCGAGGCGCCGCGGAAGGGCACATGGGTGAACTCGATGCCCGTCTGCGCCGAGAGGTCCTCCATGGCGAGGTGGTTCGTGGTGGCGATGCCGGAGGTGGAGTAGCTGACGCGCCCGGGGTTCGCCCGCGCATGGGCCATCATGTCCTGGAAGCTGCGCCAGGGGCTGTCGGCCTTCACCGCGATGCCGAACAGCCAGCCGGTGAGGCCGATGATGTGCGTGAAGTCGGTCGCCGTCTCCCATTGCGGCGGGTTCACCAAATAGGGCCGCCGCACCACCGAGAGGTGCATCTGGCCGATGGTGTAGCCATCGGGCCGGGCCTCGCGGGCCAGATGGATGGCGTGCAGCGTGCCACCGGCCCCCGCGCGGTTCTCGATCACGACGGGATGGCCGAATTCGCGCGAGGCAAGGTCCGCAAGGCTGCGCAACTGCACGTCCGAGGCCCCGCCCGGGGGCCAGGGCACGATCAGCTTGATGGGCCGCGAGGGGAAGGCGGCCTGCGCGCCAGCGAGCCGGGGAGCGGCAAGCGGGGCGGCGGCGGAAAGCGCCAGGGCAGTTCGGCGGGTGAACGGGCCGGATCGAAACGTCATCGGAATCCTCCTCCATTGGAACCAGGCGCATCTGCGGCGCCCTTGGTGCACGGGATGGTGGACCGGCCCCACCCCCTTTGCCAAGCATGAGAATGCAGCCACTGCGCCTGCCCGCGCCTTGCATCTCGCCCCGCCCCGCGCCAAGGTCCGCCCGCATTTCCGGGTTGAGGGGCAGGCCATGGCCGAAGGGTTCGACGTCATCGTGATCGGGGCTGGCCCCGGCGGCTATGTGTGCGCCATCCGCGCGGCGCAGCTGGGCCTGAAGGTGGCCTGCGTCGAGAAGCGCGCGACGCTGGGCGGCACCTGCCTCAACATCGGCTGCATCCCCTCCAAGGCCCTGCTGCAAAGCTCCGAGCACTACGAGGAGGCGCTGCACAAGCTGGCCGACCATGGCGTGAACGTGGGCGGCGTGACGCTGGACCTGGCGCGGATGCAGGCCCGCAAGGCCGAGGTGGTGGGCGCCAACGTCAAGGGCGTGGAGTTCCTGTTCAAGAAGAACAAGGTGACCTGGCTGAAGGGTGCGGGGCGCATCGCCCGCCCCGGCGTCGTGGCCGTGGACGGCACGGAATACGAAGCCAAGCACATCGTCATCGCCACCGGCAGCGAGAGCATCCCGCTGCCCGGCGTCGAGGTGGACGAGGCGCGCATCGTCAGCAGCACCGGCGGCCTGGAGCTGTCCGCGGTGCCCAAGCACATGGTCGTCATCGGCGGCGGCTATATCGGGCTGGAGCTTGGCTCGGTCTGGCGTCGCCTGGGCGCCGAGGTGACGGTGGTGGAATTCCTGGACCGCCTGGTGCCCGCCATGGACACCGAGGTCGGCAAGGCCTTCGAGCGCATCCTGGGCAAGCAGGGCGTGAAGTTCCGCCTCAAGACCAAGGTCACGGGTGCCAAGGTGGACGCCGATGGCGTGGACCTGACGGTGGAACCCGCCGCCGGCGGCACGCCCGAGGTGCTGCGCGCAGATGTGGTGCTGGTCGCCATCGGGCGCCGGCCCTATGTGGCGGGCCTTGGTTTGGAGGAGGCGGGTGTCGCGCTGGACGAGCGCGGCCGCGTCGCCACCGACGGGCATTTCGCCACCAACGTGCCCGGCATCTGGGCGATCGGCGACGCCATCCAGGGCCCCATGCTGGCCCACAAGGCCGAGGAAGAGGGCGTGGCGCTGGCCGAGCAGCTGGTCGGCCAGAAGCCGCACCTCAACCCGCTGACCATCCCCGGCGTGGTCTACACCTGGCCCGAGGTGGCGACGGTGGGCGAGACCGAGGAACAGCTCAAGGCCCGCGGCCAGGGCTACAAGGTGGGCAAGTTCCCCTTCACCGCGAATGGCCGCGCCCGCGCCATGGGCGAGATGGACGGCTTCGTGAAGCTGCTGGCCGACGACAAGACCGACCGGCTGCTGGGCGCGCACATCATCGGGCCGGATGCCGGCACGCTGATCGCGGAAATCGCGCTGGCGATGGAGTTCGGGGCTTCCGCCGAGGATGTGGCGCGCACCTGCCACGCCCACCCTTCGCTGAACGAGGCGGTGAAGGAGGCGGCCCTCGCTGTCGGAGGGCGTGCTCTTCACATTTGAGTGGCGAGGGCGAGGGCTTTTTTCTCGCCCTCAGGCGCCGGGCGCGCGCTCCGCGCGCTTGGCTGCGCGCCACTTCGGGTCCGCTGGCCGGTCGGGACGTCTTGGCGCGCCGGCCGCTGTGCGGCCGGATTCTCGCAGGTCGTCCCTGATCCTGGATAGGAAGCGCTGCCGCCCTCAGCTCGCACTCGCCGCGTTGATCACGGCCTTGCCGGTCGGCGCCTTGGCGGGGCTGGCCCCTTCCTTCGCTCCCCGCTCCTGCGCGTTGCGAAGCAGTGCTAGGCCCCGATACACCCCATGCACCATCTTGCTGTAGGGCAGCAGCAGGAAGAAGGCCAAGACCAGCCCCAGGTGCACCGCCAGCATCACGCCCATCGCGCCGGTGTGCCGCACCACCAGCAGCAGCAGCCCCGTGATCGAGACCAGGAACAGCAGCGACAGCATGGCGTATTCGCTGCCCAGCAGCTTCTTCGCCACCGGCACCGGGTCCGTCACCGTCTTCACCCAGATCAGCCCCGCCGTGCCGATGCACAGCAGGACGCCGCCCCAGGTGCCGAACTGCACCGGCAGGCTCAGGAAGTGGTGTGGCGACTTCCAGCCGAAAAAGTGGTGGTAGATGGCGCCCGTCGTCGTCGCCGCGAAGCACAGCATGAAGCCGTAGAACATGGCATGGTGCAGCCAGCGGCGCGTCTGCGCGAAGCTGTCGTCGATGTCGTTGCAGCCATGCCCGCCGCCGCCCAGGTTGCGCAGCGTCAGGATGTCGAAGGTCGCCGTTGCCACGGGCGCGGGCGTGATCGGCGCCTGCCCCGCCCCGGGGGCTGTGCCGCGCCAATAGCGCAGCGCGCCCATCGCCATGGCGAAGAGCCCGTAGCCGAAGGTCAGCCCCGCCAGCCCCGTCATCAGCCAGTAGGGGATCACGCGGAAGAAGGCGCCGGTGCCGGTCTGCGCGGTGTAGAGCACGGCCGGGTCCTGCAGCCCCATGGTCAGCAGCAGCACGGCCGTCAGGGCCAGGAACGTCACCAGCACCACCACCGTGCCGTTGCGCTCGAACAGCCGGCCCATCGCCGGCGGCCAGGCGTATTCGGCGTAGCTCTCGGCCCGAAGTGTGGCGAAGGTCTGCGGGATGTTCACCCCGAAGGCGTGCGGCGGCGAATACTGGCAGGCGTGATAGCAGCCCTTGCAGCCATGGCAGAGGTTCGCCAGGTGCGTGAGGTCGCCGGTCGAGAATTCGCGGCGCATGGCCATGGCGGGGAACACCGCGCAGTAGCCCTCGCAATAACGGCAGGCATTGCAGATTTCCATCTGCCGCCGCGCCTCGGTGGTCGCTTCAGTTTCGCGCATTCTGGGCCGCCCCCTCGCCGGCCAGCCGCCCGAAGACGGTGCCGATGGTCATGCCAAAGCCTGCCAGATAGCCCTGGCCCAGGATGTTTCCAGCCATGATCTCGCCGCTGGCGAACATGTTCGCACTGGGCTTGCCGTCGGCCATGATGACGCGGGCCTTGTCGTTCACCTTCACGCCCAGGAAGGTGAAGGTGATGCCCGGCGCCAGCGGGTGCCCGATGAAGGGCGGCACCTCGATGCGCCGCGCCCAATGGCTCTTGGGCGGGGTCAGGCCCTCGGTGCGGCAATCATCGGGCTTCATCGGCGTGAAGGTGCCGTCCTGCACACTGGCATTGTACTGTGCCACCAGGGCTTCGAGCTTGTCCGGGTCCAGGTCCATCATGTAGGCCAACTCGCGGACGCTGCCGGCCTTCATCGGCGGAAACACGCTCGGCAAATAATTGTGCAGCGCCTGGCTGTCGGTGATGGCATAGGCGCGCGACATTGGCTGCTGCGCGATCATGCGCCCCCAGATGGCGTAGCGCTTGGGCCACACATCCTCGCCCTCGTCGTAGAAGCGCTCGACCTTCTGGTTCACCACGATCGAAAACGGCACGCAGTCCAGCCGCATGGCCAGCCCGCCATCCTCCATCGGCGCGCGGGCATCGTTCGCCACTGCGTGGAACTGCGTGGGGTCGCCCACCTGCTGCACGCCGGAGGCGAGCATGTCCTTCAGCACCGTGCCCTGCGCATAGGGCGTGCCGCGGATCTGGAAGCGGTCGGCGGCGTCGCCCCAGTATTGCCGCAGCCATTCGCGGTTCGCCTGGAACCCGCCCGCGGACGCCACCAGCGCCTTGAAGCGGATGCGCTGCGGAAAGCCCCGCCAGGAGACGATGGCCTCGGTGGCGAAGCCCTCCTCCATGGCGATGTGCTGCACCTCGGTCTCATAGAGGATGGTGATGCCGAGCTTCTCCGCCGTGCGGTACATCGCGTTCACCAGCGCCTTGCCGCCGCCCAGGAAGAAGGCATTGGTGCGCGAGAGTGACAGCGTGCCCGAGAGCGAGGGCTGGAACACCACCCCGCAATCGCGCAGGAAGCCCGGCGCGTGCTCGCTCGCGCGGATGCACATGCGGGCCAGGTGCTCATCGGTGCGGCCGCCGGTGACGCGCAGCAGGTCGTCCCAGTATTCCTCTTCCAGGTAGCTTTCCGTCAGCACCTCGGTCGGCGCCGGGTGCAGCGCGCGCAGGTTGCGCGTGTGGCGCGAATTGCCGCCGCGCATGGGGCGGGGGGCGTGCTCGGCCACCACCACGGAGGCGCCGAGCTTGCGGGCGGTGATGGCGGCGGAGAGCGCGGCATTGCCGCCGCCCACCACCAGAACGTCATAGACGGTGTCGAAATCCATCCCGCAGGTCTAGAGCATCAACGCGCCGGATGAAATCTCCCGTGGGGCGACACCGTCCGGAGCACCGCCCCGGCGGCCGAGACTCGCGGCCCGCCGCCGAATGGCGTAAGGAAGCCCTGCATGGCGAAACCATGCGGCGAACCGGCACGGCCTTCCCGTCCGGAGCATGGACGCCGCGCGTGCATGGCCATTTTTCGCGGAACACACCCATGGTCGCTGCCGAATCCTCCCCGGTCCTGGATTGGGAACCGTCGCACCTGCGCGCGGCCGTCAACGCCGCGGGCGTGGGCCTGTGGCACTGGAACGTGGACTCCGACAAGATCGGCCTCGACCAGCGCGCGCTGGAATTGTGGGACCTCGGCGGCACCACCATCGCCACCTTCGCCGAGCTCTCCGCCAAGATCCATCCGACCGACCTGGACCGCGTGCGGGCCGCCTTCGTGGCGACGCGCGCCATCGTCGGCCCCTTCGAAATCGATTTCCGCATCCTGTCCGGTGACGACATCCGCTGGGTCTCGGCCCGCGGCCAGGGCAATGACGCCGATATCCGCCATGGGGTGATGCGCGGCATCTTCCTCGACGTCACGCAGCGCAAGCAGGCCGAGGAAAGCAACCAGCTCCTCGCCGGCGAAATGAGCCACCGGGTGCAGAACCTGCTGCTCATCGCCTCGGCGCTGGCGCGGATCACCTCGCGCAGCACCTCCACCACCGAGGAGATGGCGCAGGACCTGACGCAGCGCCTCACGGCGCTCGGCCGCGCACATGACCTGGTGCGGCCGCGCGGCGGGCGGCCGGTGGAGGCGGCGCTGCTGGGCGACCTGCTGGCCGTGCTGCTGCAGGCCTATGATGACAGCGACGGCGCCTCGGGCCGCATCCGGATCGCGGTGCCGCGCATGGACCTGAGCGAGGCGGCCGCCACCACCCTGGCCCTCGTGGTGCACGAGCTGGCGACGAACTCGCTGAAATACGGCGCGCTCTCGGTGGATGCCGGCACGCTGGACGTGGCGGCCACCATCCCGGACGAGGATGTGGTGCTGGTCTGGACCGAGCGCGGCGGCCCGCCGGTGGAAACCCCCGCGGTGGCCGCCGGCTTCGGCCGCGAACTGATCCAGCGCAGCCTGGCGCAGCAGCTGGCGGGCTCGATCAGCTATGACTGGTCGCCAGAGGGGCTGATCGTCACGCTGCGGATGCGGCGGGAGCGGCTTTCGGCCTGAACAGCCAGTCGAGCCCGGCCGGCCGCAACAGCACGCCACGCCGGGCACGCTCGGCCTCGGGCAGCACATCCTCGGAGGGCCAGAGCCCCGTCTCCAGCGCGGCGGCATAGCCTTCTGCAAGGCGCGCCCCGCGCATGGCGGCGGCGGCGGCGGCGTGGTCGTAGGCCAGCGCGTGGAAGGACACGCCCAGCCCGTCGCCGCGCGGCGTCAGCACGCTGAACCATACGCGCGGGGTGCCGTCATGCGCGGGCATGCCGATGGCGCCGGCATTGATCCACACCCCCCGCCCCACGGGCCGCGCGAAAGGCATGCCGCAATGCCCGGCGATGACGCCGTCACAGCCCGTGGTGGCGATCTCGGCGGCCAGCACGGTCTCGGGCGCGGAGGCGAAGAGGAAGCGGTTGATCTCGGCCGCACCGCCATGCACCACCGCCAGGCGCCGTCCATCCGGCAGGCGCAGGGTCAGGCGGCGCGGCAGGGCGCCCATCCATCCGCGCTGGGCGGGCGTCACCTCGCGCAGGGCATGGGCATACCAGCCGCGGGCCAGCAGGTCGCAGGCGGTGCCCTCCTCGAAGCCGCAGCCGCAATTCTCGGCGCCGGCCGCGAGCTGTTCCTCGCAATTGCCCATCAGCACATGGACGCCGCTTTCCATCACCAGCGCGGTGGTGGCGGCCGCATCGGCCGCATAGGCCACCACGTCGCCGGTGCAGAGGATGCGCGCGGGCGGGATGCCCAGCCGAGCAGCCTCCGCCAGCAGGGCGCGCGTGGCGTGCAGGTTGGAATAGGGCCCGCCGAAGACCAGCCAGGGCGCGTCGAGGTCCATCATGCCAGCCGTCTCCGCAGTGCCGCGCTGATGCGGTCCGCCGCCAGCGTCAGCGCGATGATGACGAGGAGGATGGCCAGCACCCGGTTGAAGTCGAGCAGGTCCACGGAGTTCTTCAACTCCTGCCCCAGCCCGCCCGCGCCCACCAGGCCCAGCACGGTCGAGGCGCGGATGTTGAACTCCCAGACATAGAGCAGGTGCGAGAGGTTCTGCGGCATGGTCTGCGGGATCAGTGCGAACAGCGCCACCTGCAGCCGCGTGCCGCCGCCGGGGGTGTGGGCCGGGGGGGGCCGCGGGTCGGCCGTTTCCATGCTCTCGGACCAAAGCTTGGCGAGCGAGCCCGCCGAATGCAGCGCCACCCCCAGCATGCCCGCGAAGGGGCCAAGCCCCACGGCGGCCACGAAGAGCAGCGCGAAGACGAAGCCATCCGTGCCGCGCAGCCCGTCCAGCACGCCGCGCGCGGGTTGGTACAGCGCCAGGAAGGGCGAAAGCGGCCGCGTCGCCAGCAGGGCCAGCGGGAAGGCCAGCAGCGCGGCGCAGAGCGTGCCCAGGGTCGCGATCCCCACCGTCTCGCCGGCGCGGCGCGCAATGTCGGCAGCACCCGAGAAATCGGGCGGCCAGGAGCCCGCCAGCCAGCCGATCAGCCGCGGCAGGCCGGCCGCGAGCCGCGCCGGGTCCGGCGCCACCGTCCAGAACGAGACGCCGAGCAGCGCCGCGAAGCCAGCCCAGAAGGCCCCCTGCCGCAGCGTCACGAGGTGCGCAGGCGCCCCAGGGCGCGGCCCGCCGCCTCGATCGGCGCATAGGTCTCGGGCGTCGCCGCCACCCAGCCGGTGTAGCGCGGCGGCAGCACCTCGGGCCCGGCGGCGATGGCGGCCGCGCGCAGCGCCTCGCGCGTGACGGCATCCAAATCCCGCCGCGCGGCCAGGGCGTCGTTGGGCAGCGGCGCGCTGCGCCACACCACCCGCGCCTGCTTCGCGCGCACCCGCCCCGAGGCGATCATGGCGGCGAGGTTGCGGTCGAAGTCGGTCGCCAGGTCCACCTGGCCCGAGGCCACCGAGATCACGTTCGCCGCATGGCTCGCCCCGTCGCGGTAGCGGAAATAGGTGCGCGGATCGATGCCCTGGGTCTGGAACCAGTGGTGCGGGATCAACCAGCCCGAGGTGGACCCGGCATCGGCGAAGGAGATGGACATGCCCCGCGCATCCTCGGGGAAGCGCGCGATGTTCACGCCTTCGCGCGCGATGATGACGGCGTGGTAGATCGGGCGCCCCTCATACAGCACCGTCGCCAGTGCCTCCGCGCCCGCGCGCGCATGGGCCAGCACATAGCCCCAAGGCCCCATCCAGGCCGCATCCACCTGCCCCGAGCCCATCGCCACCGCGATGCCGGCCCAGTCGGTGGTGACGGTGAGTTCGTAGGGCCGGCCCAGCGCCTGCCCGAGATGCGCGAAGAAGGGCTCGAAGGCGCGGCGCGTGTCGCCCGCCGTGGGCTGGAACGGGCCGACGGCGAAGCGCAGCGGGGCACGGCCTTGCGCCAGCGCGGGCGTGGCCAGCACGGCGCCCAGCGCCGCGCGGCGCGTCAGCGCGAGCATGAGGCGCCCCCCAGCACGCAGAAGGTCGCGCAATGCGGGTGGTTCAGTGACACCGGCCGCGCCGCCTCGGCCAGGGTGGCCCCCAGTTCGAAGCGTTCGTCATAGGCCAGCAGCGTGCAGGCCAGCACCACCGGGCGCTCGGCGCCGCGGCGCTTCACCACCATGCGCGCGGAGGCGCACATCAGGCTGTCGGGCGATTTGTGCAGGATGTCCCAGCAGCCCTCGGTGATCTCGGGCACGTCGCGCCCCTCATCCATCTCGGGGAAGAGCATCAGCGCCACCGGGTCGCTGGCATCCACCGGAATGCGGTGGCGGGCGAACAGCGCGGCATAGCCCGCGCGCAGCGCCGCCTCGCCGTCATGGCCGAAGCCCACGCGCCCTGCGACATGGATGCGAAAGCCCTCGCGCGCCAGCCATTCCAGGCCGTCGATGGTGCGCGCATAGCTGCCGGGGCCCCGCTCCAGGTCATGGATGGCGCCGTCGTGATGGTCGAGGCTGACCCGGATGATGAGCCGCTCGCCGCCATGCCGGTCCAGCAGCGCGCGCAGCGGCGCGGCGTAGCGCCGCATTGGCTGCATGGCGTTGGTCAGCACCAGCGCCCGCAACCCGCGCGACAGCACGTCGTCCAGCATGGGCACCAGGCCCGGGTTCATGAAGGGCTCGCCGCCGGTGAACCCCACCTCCCGCACCGGCAGGGTCGCGGCCTCGTCGAGGTATTCGCGCACCTCGGCGGCGGTGATGTAGACCAGCGCGTCGTTGCGCGGGCTGCTCTCGATGTAGCAGTTGGCGCAGGTGATGTTGCACAGCGTGCCGGTGTTGAACCACAGCGTGGAAAGTTCGCGCAGCGCCACCTGCGCCCGGCGCTCGCCCTTCAGCGTCACCTCGGGGTGCTGGAACTTGGCGGGGTTCAGGCGCGGGGCGTCCTGGGTGCGGATGGACAAGGGCGTTGCTCCTTCAGGCCAGGCTGGCGGCGTCGTTCAGGGCCCAGTCATAGGCGTCTTCGGCGATGCGCCGGGTGCCAGACAGGCGCCGCGCCAGGTCGGGCGTGGCGTGCTGGCGCAGATGGTTGATGACGCCGGCCTCGGTGGCGCCGAAATCCACCCGGAACCAGGTGTAGATGGAGGAGACGCGCAGCCCCCCATCGGCCAGGAACATGGCCCCGCGCGGGTGGTTCACAAAGGCCCGTGCCGCGTCGTCCAGGTCGGCCTCAAGCGTTTCGGCCCGCCAGGCGCGCGGGCGCAGGTTCGGGCAGCCGATGGAGGCGCAGTTCACCGCGTAATGCACGCGGGGGTCCTGGAATTGCGGGCGCATGGTCTCGTGCTCGATGTCGTCGAGGGACATGCGGCGGCCTTCCACCGTGACAAGGCGCGTGCGCCAGGGGCCGAAATACCCCTTGGGGTCCAGGGGCACCCCGGTCGAGCGGATGTCGCGGATGGAACGCACCGGATAACGCTCCAGCACCACCTTGAGCGTCAGCGCGTTGTAGAGGTTGGCCCAGTAGGCATAGGCCTCGGCCCGCGCCATGGCCGAGGGCCGGGCGGCGGCGGCAGCGGCGATCCAGCCGTCCAGCGCGGCCATGTCGGCGGCGCTGGCCTTCCAGGCGGCGTAGCGCACCCGCGCCACGCCATCCTCGGGCAGCACCAGATAGCGGGCGAACAGCCTGTCCAGCACGGCCTCGGAGGCCAGGGCCGGCCGCACCAGCAGGGCGGCGGCGGCCAGCCCGGGCAGGGCGCGTCGGGTGAGATGGGTCATGGCGTCAGCGTCCCGCGAAACGGTTCTTGAGGGGGATGGCAGCGAGCGAAAGCGCGGCGAGCCCCAGCAGCCCCGCCAGGATTTCCGGCGAGAGCACGCTGCGAAGATCGAGCGTGCCCCCCGCATCCAGGATATTGCCCAGCCCCGCCCCGGTCAGGCTGAACACCGCCGTGCCCGGAATGATGCCGAGGAAGGTCGTCACCACATAGACCGGCAGCCGCACCCCCACGAAGGCCGGCACCAGGTTCACCAGGAAGAAGGGGAACAGCGGCACCAGCCGCAGCACCAGCAGGTAGGAACCCGCGTTGCGCCGGATGGCCTCGGCCAGCCGCTGCGCCGGGGCACCGAAGCGGTCCAGCGCGTTCTCGCCGAACAGCACCCGGGCAAAGAGGAACACGCCGGTGGCGCCGATGGTGGCGCCGATCACCGTCAGCGTCGTGCCCAGCACCGCGCCGAACAGGAAGCCGCCCGCCAGCGTCAGGATCACCGCACCCGGCACCGACAGCGCCACCGCCGCGGCATAGACCCCCACGAAGGCGGCGCCGGCCAGCAGCGCGTTGGCGCCGACGAAGCCGGTCAGCGCCTCGCGGTGCCGCGCCAATGTGTCGAGCGAGAGGAACTCGCCCAGCCCCGTGAAGCGCAGCGCCAGCAGCAGCGCCACGGCGGCCAGCGCCAGCCAGAGGCGCTTGTCGCGCAGGTACCTCATGGCAGCACCTTCTGGATCATCCGCACCACGAAGCGGGTGCGGCCGGAGAACAGCGAGGGCGTGTAGAAGCCGCCCGCCGCGCGCTTGGAAATCTCCGACATGGTCGGGTAGGGCGCCATCATCTGCGCCACCGCGCCGATCTTCATCTTCCGCTGGATCGCCAGCCCCCACAGGCCGATCATCTCGCCCGCTCGCGGGGCCAGGATGGTGGCGCCCAGGATGCGCCCGCGCGCGCCCAGCACGATCTTGGCGAGCCCCTCATTGGCACGCTCGGCCTGGGCGCGGTCATTGCCGGAAAGCTTCTGCGTCAGCACCGTCACCGCCTCGCCGGCCAGCCGGGCATCGGCCTCGCTCTGGCCCACATGGGCGAGTTCCGGGTCGGTGTAGGTGACCCAGGGGAGTGCCGTGTAGTCCACCTTCGCCGGCAGGCCGAACAGCGCGCGGCGGATGACGATGCCGGCGTGATACCCGGCGACATGGGTGAATTGCGGCCCGCCCGCCACGTCGCCGATGGCAAGGACGCGGCGGTTGCTGGTGCACAGGCCGCCATCCACCGTGATGCCGCGCGGCGTATGGGCGACGCCCGCTGCATCGAGCCCGATGCCCTCGATGTTGGGCCGCCGCCCGGCCGCCACCAGCAGGTGGGTGCCGCGCAGCGTGCGGCGCTGGCCCGCCTGGTCGAATTCCACCTCGACGCCGGTGCCGTCGGTGCCGGGATGCACGGCGGCCACCTGGGCGCCCTCCTCGATGGTGACGCCCTCGGCCAGCAGGTGGCCGCGCAGCAGCGCCACCGCCTCCGGCTCGTCACGCGGCAGGATGGTGGCGCGTTCCAGCACCGTCACCGCGGCACCGAGCCGGCGGAAGGCATGCGCCAGTTCCACCCCGATCGGCCCGCCGCCCATGACGATGAGGTGGCCGGGAAGCTCCGTCAGGTCGAAGACGCTCTCATTGGTGAGGTAGGCCACGTCCGCGATGCCCGGCACCGGCGGCACCGCGGCGCGCGAGCCGGTGGCGATGACGAAGCGCCGCGCGCGGATCACCTGCCCGCCGGCCGTCACGCGGTCCGGGCCGGTGAATTCGGCGGTGGCCTGGATCACGGTGCAGCCCAGCCCCTCGAAGCGCTCCACGCTGTCATGCGGGGCGATGGCGCCGATCACGCCATGCACGTGGCGGTGCACGCCGGCGAAATCCACCTGCGGTTCGGGCAGGTGCACCCCGAAGCGGGCGCCCTCGCGCGCCGCATGCGCCACATGGGCGGCGGCGATGAGCGACTTGGACGGCACGCAGCCGGTGTTGAGGCAGTCGCCGCCCATGCGGTGCTTCTCGATGAGCACCACCGAGGCGCCCATCTGCACCGCGCCCGCCGCGACCGACAGCCCGCCCGAGCCGGCGCCGATCACGCAGAGGTCGGCGTGCAGCACGCCATTCTTCAGCCGGGGCTTTGTGGGGTGGGTCATGCGGCGAGGGTTCCGTGTCCGTGTCACTCGCCTCTACGCGGCGTTGCAGCACAAGGTTACGCGTGGAGGAGCGCCAAAACGGGAAAACCGAACCGGGAACAACGAGCGGGGCGATGCCCCACCCCCGACGGGGGGACCCGGGCTCAGGCCACTTCACGAACCAGGCGCGGGCCGACCAGCGCGGCGATGCCGGTCACGACCAGCACGGCCACGCCATGCCAGGCCAGCACCATCGCCGGGCCGAAGGTGGGGTGCACCAGCGTCAGCCCGATGCTGGCGAAGGCCGCCGCCGACAGCGCGCCGAAGGCCGCCACCGGCCCGGGCCGGATCCAGGCGGCATGGCGCGTCAGCCACAGCATCAGCCCCGCCATGGGCAGGCCGAAGCCGATGATGAACCGCAGGCATGACCAGCTGACGTGGAAGCGGATGCCGTCCAGGCCCAGCTGCACCAGTTCGCCCACGCAGCCCACGCCCATGGTGCCAACCCACAGCCCCAGCGCGGGCAGCGGCAGCCAGGCCCAGCGGCGGTCGCGGTCGGGCAGCGAAAGTTCGAAGGCGGCAAGGCCCGCCAGCAGCGCGGTCAGCAGCGCGGCCACGACGTGCATGGTGTCGAAACCGTTCATCGGGCGGCCCAGCCCCTCGCGCGTGCCGAACAGCAGCACGGCGGCGCCGATGATGGCGCCGGCCAGCAGCGCCCAGAACGCCAGCAGCACCGGCGGCGAGGGCAGGCGGCGCACCGGGCGGAGGTCCCCGGCCAGCCGCGTGATCATGTCTTCTGTCTTCATGGCGCGCCCCCCGTCAGGCGCTTTCGCAACGTGTGCAAGGCCCGGTGCGTGGCCACCTTCAGGGCGCCGATGCTCATGCCCGAGCGCTGGCTGGCTTCCTGGAGGGAAAGCTGTTCGATCTTCGTCAGTTGCAGGGCGGTGCGCTGGGATTGCGGCAGCTCGCCCACCGCCTCGCGCAGCTGGCGCGCGGCGAAGCGTTCCTCGGCCTGGCCGTCGGCGCCCAGCTCATGGGCGCCCTCGAGCACGGTCTCGCGCGCGCCGTGGCGGACGCGGCGGCGCACCCGGTCCAGCGCCCGACGCTCGGCGATGGCGGCGATCCAGGGGCGGAAGGGGCGGTCGGGGTCATAGGTGTGGCGGACGCGGTGCAGCGTCAGCAGCGTGTCCTGCACGGCGTCCTCGGCCTCGTTCGCGTCGCGCAGCCTCGCACGGCAGATGCTGCGCAGCAGCGGCACGCATTCGCCGAGCAGCGTGGCATAGGCCGCCGCATCCCCCGCCTGCGCCGCGGCCATGAGGCCGGACCAGCGGAGGTCCCGCACGTCGCGGGCCGCTTGGGCGGGCGTCTCCATCAGGCAAAGGGTCGAGGCATGGGACATGCAGTTTAGCCCATTTCCGCTGCGGTCATGCCAGGGTTTCGCGGGAGTGGGCGGGGTGGTTACGCAAACCGCAGGAAAAAATGTCTCAGTTCGCCCAGGCCGGCCGGCGCTTCTCGCGGAAGGCGGCGATGCCCTCCTCCGCCTCCGGGCCGGCGGCGGTGCGGGCAAAGGCGGCGACGCCGGCCTCGGCATAGCCCTCGGGCGAGACGGGGCCGAGGGCGGCCAGCAGCCCCTTGGTCTCGGCCAGCGCGCCGGGCGCGCCCTCGCGCAGCGCGGCCAGCACCTCGGCCAACAGGGCGTCCAGCGCGGCGCGGTCTGCCACAACCTCATGCAGCAGGCCCATGCGCAGGGCCGCCGGCGCGTCCACCACGCGGCCTTCCAGCACCAGGCGCGTGGCCTGGCTGCGGCCCATGCGACGCACCAGCCAGGGCAGGATCTGCGCGGGCACGAGGCCCCGCCGCACCTCGGGGGCCGCGAAGCGCGCCTCTGCCGAGGCGAAGGCGAGATCCGCCGCGCAGACGAAGCCGAGACCCCCGGCATGCGCGGCGCCCTCGACCGCCGCGATCACCACCTGCGGCAACGCGGAAAGCCTGCGGAAGCGCTCGCCGATGGCGCGGTTGCGCGCCTCGCCGCCGGCCAGCCGCTGCTCGGCTGAACCATGGCCGACCTCGGTGAGATCGAGGCCGGCGCAGAAATGCCCGCCCGCCCCGCGAACCACCACGGCACGCGCGGTGTCGTCGGTGGCGAGCGAGGCGATGACCTCGTCCAGCGCCTCGCCCATACCGCCGCCGATGGCGTTGCGCCGCTCGGGACGATTGAGCGTGATGTGGACGACCGGCCCCTCGCGCGTGACGAGGACGGGCGGCGCGCTCACTTCTTCCACCACCCGCCCCGGCGCGGCGCGGCGGCGGCCACTTCCTCGACGGGCTTGGGCAGGATGGCGGGGCCGATGACGGGTGCGGCGGGCGGCTCGGCGGTGGCGGCCGGGCGGGCGGCCGGGCTGGCGGGCGGTTCGGCCGCGGCCGGCTCCGCGATGGGCGCTGCCGCCGCGGGCACTTCCGCGACCACCGGGACTTCCGCAACGGGCGGTTCAGTCACGGGCGGTTCAGTCACGGGCGGCTCGGCGACGGATACCTCAGCGACGGGCACCTCAGCGACGGGCATCTCAGGGACGGGCATCTCCGCCTTGGACGCATCCTCGGCCGGCACTTCGGCGGCCTCCGCCGGCGCCACAGCCTCCGCCTCAGCCGGTCTGGGCTCGGCCCGGGCCCGGCGAGACCCTCCGCCGCGGCTGGTGTTCAGCGCGGCCTCCGCCGCAGCCTCCGCCGCTTCCATGGCGGCGAGCAGCCCATCCGTGGTTCCGGCGAAGGGATCGGCCGGGGTGGGGCCGCCATAGACGGCCGCGGGGCGCGGCGCGGTCGGGGGCATGGTCGAAGCGGGCGCGCCATCCTCGCCCGCCTCGCCCTCGCGCCGGCGGCGGCCACCGCGGCGGCCACGGCGGCGGCGGTTGGGCTCGTCCTCGCCATCGGCGGTGTCGGGCTGGCCATCGGCCCTGTCGGTGCCCGGCGCGCCCTCGTCGGCGTCCGCCTCCGCATCGGGCGCCTGGGCGTTCCGGGCGTCGGCCTCGATGGGGTCGCTGCCGTCGGCCTCCTCGCCCTCCGTCGCGTCGCGGGCGGTGCTGGCATCGCTGCCGCCCTCACGGCGGCCACGGCCACGACGACGCCGGCGGCGACGCGCGCCTTCCTCGGCACTGACAGCCGCGCCCTCGCGCTCGGCGCCCTCGGCCTCGTCCGTGGCCTCCGTGTCCTCGGCCTCCGGCTCCTGCGGCGCGAAGTCCATCCGCAGCGCGGTGGGCCGTTCCTCGGCGGGCGGCGGCGGCGGGGCCTTGCTGCGCTCGATCCGCGTCTCGGCACCCGTCAGCGTGTCGTCGGGCTCGAACAGCACGGTCACACCCCAGCGCGCCTCGATGTCGGCCAGGCGGTCGCGCTTGCGGTTCAGCAGGTAGAGCGCCACGGCGCTGGTCACGCGCACATTGATCTCGGCGGCACGGCGCTTGGCGCATTCCTCCTCGACGGCGCGCAGCGCGGCCAGCGCGCTGCTCTCGATGTTGCGCACCACGCCACGGCCCAGGCAATGCGGGCAGGTGATGAAGGTGGTCTCGGCCAGCGAGGGGCGCAGCCGCTGCCGCGACATCTCCATCAGCCCGAAATGGCTGATGCGGCCCACCTGGATGCGCGCGCGGTCGTGCCGCAGCGCGTCCTTCAGCTTCTTCTCGACCAGAGCGTTGGCGCGGTTGCTCTCCATGTCGATGAAGTCGATGACGATGAGGCCCGCGAGGTCGCGCAGGCGCAACTGCCGCGCGATCTCCTCCGCCGCCTCGACGTTGGTCTTGAGCGCCGTGTCCTCGATGTTGCGCTCCCGCGTGGAGCGGCCGGAGTTCACGTCGATCGCCACCAGCGCCTCGGTCTGGTTGATGACGATGTAGCCGCCCGACTTCAGCTGCACGTTCGGGTCGTGCATGGCGTCGAGCTGCGCCTCGGCCTGGAAGCGCGAGAACAGCGGCACCGCGCCGTCGCGATAGGCCTTGATCTTGCCCAGGTGCTCGGGCATCAGCATGCCCATGAATTCGCGCGCCTGAGTATAGGCCTCGTCGCCCTCGACGAAGATCTCGTCCATGTCGCGGGCGTAGCCGTCGCGGATGGACCGCTTGATGAGGTCCGCCTCCTCGTAGATCAGCGCGGGCGCGGTGCTGGCCATGGTGCGCTCGCGGATGCCGTCCCACAGGCGCAGCAGGTATTCGCAGTCGCGCCGGATCTCGGGCTTGGGCCGCTGCGCGCCCGCGGTGCGGACGATGAGCGACATGCCCTTGGGCATCTCCAGCTCCTCGATCACCTCGCGCAGGCGGCGCCGGTCGGCGGCGGAGGTGATCTTGCGCGACACCCCGCCGCCGCGCGGCGAGTTGGGCATCAGCACCGAGAAGCGGCCGGCCAGCGAGATGTAGGTGGTGAGTGCGGCACCCTTCGTCCCGCGCTCCTCCTTGACCACCTGGATCAGCAGGATCTGGCGGCGGCGGATGACCTCCTGGATCTTGTAGTTGCGCAGGAAACGCGGGGTGGAGCGGCGCTCGCGCGCCTGTTCCTCGGCCTCGGCCTCGGCCTCGCCCTCGGCGTCGCCCTCGCTGACGCCGATGGTCTCGGGGCGCTGGTCATCGGAGGGGGGCAGGATTTCCACGCGGCCGGAGGGCTCGTCGCCCTCCTGGTCGTCGCCGTCGGCATCATCCTCGCCATCGGCATCGTCGCGGATGGCCTCCTCGATCACGTCCTCGGGGAGGCCCTCCTCGCCGGCGGCGTCCTCGGCGATGCCGCGGGCGCGGGCGGCGTCCTCGGCCGCGAGTTCGGCGGCGAGGTCGGCGGGCGCGCCCCCCGCCATATCCTGGGCCGGCATATCCTGGGCCGGCGCGTCACCCTCCGCCGGCGCCTCGCCACCCGGCGTGGCCTCCAGGATGGCCTGGGCGGCGGCGCGGGCGGCGGCACGGCGGTCCTGCGCGGCGGCGGCAGCCTTGGACTGGCCCCTGCCCCCGTCACGGCCGCCCTCGCGCCCGCCGCCATTCTCGCGCTGGGTCTCGCGCTGGGCGCGACGCTCTTCCTCGCGGGCCTCGGCCTCGGCCTCCTCGCGCGCCTCGATTTCCTGCTGCTCGATCAGGCGCTGCCGGTCGGCGACGGGGATCTGGTAGTAGTCGGGGTGGATTTCGCCGAAGGCGAGGAAGCCGTGGCGGTTGCCGCCATATTCGACGAAGGCGGCCTGCAGGCTGGGCTCCACCCGGACCACGCGGGCCAGGTAGATGTTGCCCTTCAGGGGGAGGCGGTTGGCGGCCTCCAGGTCGAATTCGTCAACGCGGTGGCCATCCATGACGACCACCCGGGTCTCTTCCGGGTGGGCGGCGTCGATCAACATGCGCTTGGTCATGCAAGGAAAACTCCGCGCGCTGCGCCGCCCGGCATAGGGCCAGGGCAAACGGGGCGCGCAATGGGAAGGAGGGGACGGAATCCGGGCGGGGGCGGCAATCCGGCAATGTCTGGGACATCGGGCGTCGTTCCTCGCTCGGGGGCCTGCCGATGGCGTTGCCGGCGCAGGGCGCGCGGCGGGCCGGCAGGCCCAATGGCTGCACCCCCACTCATGTGCGCCCGACACGGGCGGGCGATATTGCGGCAGGGCCCACCCGAAAGCCGGGGCGGGAACCATGCACCGCGGGCGCCGCAGGCGAAACGGGTCGCGGGGTCGTGGATGCCTGCCCCGTGCGGAACCCCCAATCCGGGAGAATTCCTGGGGAGCCCCCTTCCGTGAGGGTGCATCGGACCGAGCCGCAACGGGGGGTGGCGCGTCAGCCGCCGATACCCCGGTTCCGCCCACAACACCTATCGCTGGGGCGCCTCACCTTACGCGCGGCGCAAGGCGGCCACAAGGCGGGCATTTCCGACACGGTCCGGTTTTCCACAGACCCTGCCCATGCAACGGGCGGTTTGCCCCGCCCGGAAGCAGGCAAAGGTGGATTCACGGCCCATTTCGCGATAGAGCAGGCATAGGCGGGATCGGGGGGTCGCGCCGGCGCGTTGGGGGTGCCGCGACATGAGCGAAATTCGACGGAGGGCCTGGCTCGCCGCGTTGGCGGGGCTTGCGGCAGCACAACCGGCGGTGGTGAAGCCCGCCGCCGCGCAAGGCCGGACGGCCAACCTGCCCGTGGTGGTGCTGGACCCGGGGCATGGCGGGGGCGACCCCGGCGCCATCGGCCCCGGCGGCACGCAGGAAAAGCGCATCACCCTGCAACTGGCGATCGAGCTGCGGCGCCAGCTTCTGGCGGGCGGCCGCTGCCGCGTGGTGATGACCCGCGCGCGTGACGTCTTCGTGCCGCTGGCCCGCCGGGTGCAGGTGGCGCGCGACCGCGAGGCCGCGCTGCTCCTCTCCCTGCACGCCGACGCCGCGCCCCCCGACCATGCGGCGACGTTGCGCGGCGCCTCGGTCTATACCCTGTCGGAGCGGGCGTCCGACGCGCTGGCCGCGGCACTCGCCCGGCGCGAGAACCTGGCCGACCGCGCCGGCGGTCTGCGCCTGCCCTCGGTCTCGCCCGAGGTGCAGCGGATTCTCCTCAGCCTGATGCGGCGGGAGACGCAGGCGGCGTCCGGCCGCCTTGCCCGGCTGGCCGTGGACGCGATGGAGGGCGACATCCACATGCTCAACCAGCCGCTGCGCCAGGCGGGCTTCGTGGTGCTGAAGGCGCCCGACGTGCCGGCCGCGCTGATCGAAAGCGGCTTCCTCTCCCACCGGCGCGACGAGGCGCTGCTGAACCAGCCCGCCCACCGCGCCCGCCTCGCCCGCGCGCTGGCCGGCGCGGTGAACGCCTACCTGGCGGGGCCGGGCGTGGCCGGGGTGGGTGGGGCCGCCCTGCCGGGCTAGAGCAGCGTCCGGTCCGCCTGAACCGCAAGCGGTTCTGGCGGACCGGACTAAGCTGCTCTTGCAAATGTGCTTTCTAGAGCAAGAAATCCAACCGGATGATTCAATCCGGTGGGATATTGCTCTAGGCTCCGCGCCTCGGCCAGGGCCAATTCTTCCGGGAGCAGGCGCGCATGGCGCTCGACGTGACGGGCAGCCTCGCCGTGGCCGCCCTGGTGATCCTGCTCGGCCGGGCGCTGCACCGGGCGGCGCCCGCGCTGACGCGCTGGCACATCCCCGAGCCCGTCTCGGGCGGCACCGCCTGGGCGCTGGGCGTGGCGCTGCTGCACATGCTCGGCGGGCCGGTGCTCGAGACCACGGCCGCGATCCGCGGGCCCATGCTGCTGGCCTTCTTCGCCACCATCGGCCTGTCCGCCGACCTGCGGCGGATGCTGGCCGGCGGGGCCCTTCTGCTGCGATTCGCGCTGCTGACCGTGCTGTTCATCCTGGTGCAGAACACGCTGGGCGTCGGGCTTGCCATGGCGCTGGGGCTTGATCCGCTGATCGGGCTGCTGGCGGGGTCGGTCACGCTGGTGGGCGGGCATGGCACGGGGGCGGCCTTCGGCGGGCTGTTCGCGCGCGAATACGGGGTGCCGGCCGCGCTGGAGCTGGCGCTGGCAGCCTCCACGCTCGGCATCGTCATCGGCGGGCTGCTGGCGGGGCCGGTGGCGCGAGGCCTGGGCGGGCCGGCGGCCGGGGCCGGTGGCGAGGCGGCCGCGCCGCCTCCCCCGCCGCGCCGCCCGGACGAGGCGGCGCTGCTGCCCACCCTGGCGCTTGTGCTGCTCTGCGTCGCCGCCGCCATGGCGCTGGCGCCCTTCGCCCGGGCCTGGCCCGTGACCCTGCCCGACTTCCTCTGGGCGTTGCTGGCCGGCGTGCTTCTGCGCAACCTGGTGCTGGCGCCGCTGCGCCAGGCGCCGCCGCCGCCCGCGCTGGAGGCGCTGTCGGGCGTCACGCTGGCGCTGTTCCTCGCACTCGCCATGGCGGCGCTGCACCTGTGGGAACTGGTGGCGCTGGCCGGCCCGCTGCTGCTGCTGCTGGCGGCGCAGACGCTGGCCACCGCGCTGTTCGCGCGCTGGGTGGTGTTCCGCGCCATGGGCCGCGACGCGGAGGCGGCGGTCTCGGCGGCGGGCTTCTTCGGCTTCGCCATCGGCTCCACCGCCACCGCGGTGGCCACCATGCGCGAGATGGAGAACCGCCACGGACCGATGCCGCGCGCCATCCTCATCGTCTCGGTGACGGCGGGGTTGTTCGTGACGCTGGCCAACGCCCTGCTGCTGAGCCTGATCCTGATGCTGCCCATCTTCGCGCGCTGACGGCCCGGAGAGGGCGTCTCGGAGGGTCCCCGCCGGATAACCGTTCCTTCATCCGGCCCGCCGAGAACCTCCCCATGCAGAGAGGGAGGCAAAAGCCCGATGCGACTTCTGGCCACCGCCGGCGGCCTGCCCACCACCATCGTCGAGAACGCCGCCCCCTGGGAATGGATGGGCGTGCTGCAACTCCTGTCCGACCCCGGCCAGGTGCGCTTCATCGAAGTGGACGGATTCGGCGGAAATTTCTTCCACGCGAACTTGAACAGCGTGACCGGCCTGATCTTCGTCACGCCCTACGCGCGGCTCGACCATGAATGGTTCACCGCGGCCGGCCGGACGCCGGTGGTGGACTTCACCCTGCGCTTCTTCATGACCGACGGCACCCAGGCGCAGAGCGCCAGCAGCTTCTCCGTCACCCTGCTGAACCTGGACGATACCCCGCCCCAGTCGCTGTCCTTCGCCTCGGGCGGCAGCGTGCGGGCGGGCGTGGCCGGCGCCACCATCGGCCGCCTCGCCGTCACCGACCCCGACACCACCAGCGGCTTCACCTTCCGCCTGATGGACGGCGATTCCTGGCAGTTCGAGGTGATCGGCAACGAGCTGAGGCTGCGGCCCGGCGTGGAGCTGGCGCTGGGCGACGGCCCCCAGCGGAACCTGATCGTGGACGTGTCCGACGGCCGGCAATCCGCGGCCTTCCAGCTTTCCATCGACATCCTGCCCGACCCCGGCGTCGGCACCGCGCCGGTGGAGGTGCTGGTGCCGGGCCTCGAGAAGCAGGGCATGCTCTGGGTGGGCGATGTGGGCGTGCGCAGCGCGCTGCGCAGCTGGCAGATCGAGAGCTTCGACCGCGGCGGCGGCATGGTGAAGGTCACCACCCGCGAGCGTGGCGAGGTCTGGTTCGAACAGCCGAGCTGGATCGACATGACCGACGGCTTCATCGACTTCAGCGCGACGGGCCATGCCGCGCGCGCCTGGCTGGCCTACGACACCCTCTTCGACCGCGACCCGCGCTACAGCGAGATGCAGAACGCCGTGCACCAGTTCCGCTTCCGCGCCGGCACCGACATCCAGCTGATCGAGCGCCTGCTGGCAGAGGGCCCCGAGGGGGCCGCGCTGCAACGCCTCGACAACACCGCCTTCGTGCGGGAGCTGTATGGCAACTCGGTGTCCTACACCATGGCGGAGAGCGCCATCTCCTGGCATGCGGGACGGCTGAACAACGGCGTCGTCACCCGCGCGGAATTCACCAAGGCCCTCATGGACTGGCGCGCCACCCACGCGGCCTTCCTGGCCGAGGCGGCGGCAGGCTTCTTCGTCCCGCGCCCGCACATGACCGAGATGGGCGTGTTGCTGCAGGTGGGCGCGGGCATGCCGCTGCACCTGTTTTCGGGCAGCTGGTTCTTCCGGCTCGACTCCGGGGCGGCGACCCTGCGTGATCTGGGGCGGGAGGTGCTGGACACCCCCTTCTACAAGGAGCGCTACGCGCCCATGACGCCGCACGACTTCGTGGCGAACTTCTACCTGGACAGCGTGGGCCAGCCCTATGACGCGCAGCGCGCGGTGATCTGGGGAAATGCCATCGCCGCGGGCAGCTTCACCCGGCAGGACTTCATGGTGGCGGTGGCAACCCACCTGCCGCCCGATTCGCCCATCCGCACCCTGCCGCAGGGCAGCATGTTCGACGGCGTCTGGTAGCGCGCGCCCGGCACCCGCTCAGCGCACGCGTCTCCTGCGCGCGCTCAGCGCACGCATCTCCCGCGCGCGCTCAGCGCACGCGTCTCCTGCGCGCGCTCAGCGCACGCGTCTCCTGCGCGCGCTCAGCGCACGACGAGATCCTTATAGGCGTGCCAGGTGGCATGCCCGATCAGCGGCATCACCACGACGAGGCCAAGATAGAGCGGCACCAGCGCCAGCCCCGTGAACACGACGATCAGCCCGGCCCACAGCGCCATGGCGCGCCAGTTCTCCATCACCGCCTGGATCGAGACGGTGGCGGCCTCCAGGAAGGTGATCTCGGGCCGGTCCAGCAGCATCGGGATCGAGACGGCAGCCACCGCGAAGGTGACGGAGGCCAGCACGAAGCCGAACCCGGTGCCGACGATCAGGAAGGGCACCAGCTGGTCGCTCTGCAGCATGGCCATCGGCAGTTGTGCGAGGCTGGGCGCGAAATTGATGCCGAAGAACAGCGCGAACAACAGGCCGGCGATGCGCGTCCAGAACAGGTGCAGCACGAGCAGCGTAACGCCCATCATCGCGATCTGCGCGCCGTTGCGGCGGAAGCCGCCCACAGCCTCGGCCAGCGTGACCGCCTCGCCCGCCTCGCGCCGGCGGCTGACCTCGTAGAGGCCGGCCGCCAGGATGGGCGCCATGATGAAGAAGCCCGCCGTGGCCGGCAGGATGGCCCAGGGGGTGCCGACCTCGAACATCAGCAGCGTGAGCAGCCAGCCGGCCAGCGTCAGCACCGCGCCATAGGCAAGGCTGATGGACTTGGTCGCCATCATGTCGCGCCAGCCCAGCGTCAGCCAGGTCCAGGGCCGGTCGGTCGCGATGCGGCGGATGCGGCCGGACATGGGCGTCACGGCGGGGGTGATGTCGGTGCTCATGGTTGGACGGGCCCTGATCTGCTCGGTGCAGCCCTGCTTATAGCACTGCCGCGACGCACCATGCGGTTGATCTGCATCAAGGACGTTGACGGAGTGGGATGCTTCCTTGCCGTCCCATGGAGTTTCGCCCGGCCCGGTGGCCTGGCGCCTCCATCGCCCCGGCGGCCGCAGCCGCGCCGGCAGATGAGGAAGGACAACACGGATGGCCACCGCGAGCGCCACAGACCCGGGGGCGCATGCCGCCCGCAGACCCATGCCCGACTACGTGGACGGCCCGCTCCGCGCCTTTGCCATAGCCACGCTGTTCTGGGGCATCGTGGGCTTCCTGGTCGGCGTCGTCATCGCCTCCCAGCTCGCCTGGCCGCTGCTGAACCTGGACCTGGAATGGACCACCTTCGGCCGCCTGCGCCCGGTGCACACCAGTGCCGTGATCTTCGCCTTCGGCGGCAATGCGCTGATCGGCACCAGTCTCTATATCGTGCAGCGCACCAGCCGCGCGCGGCTGTTCGGCGGCGAGGAAATGGGCTGGTTCCTGTTCTGGTCCTACCAGTTCTTCATCGTCTCCGCCGCGCTGGGCTACGTGCTCGGCGTCACGCAGGGCAAGGAATACGCCGAACCCGAGTGGTTCGTGGACATCTTCCTCACCGTCGTGTGGGTCACCTACCTGGTGGGCTTCGGCGGCACGCTGGTGCGGCGCGAGGAGCCGCACATCTACGTGGCCAACTGGTTCTTCCTCGCCTTCATCATCACCGTCGCCATGCTGCACATCGGCAACAACATCTCGATCCCGGTGGGCTGGGGCGCCTTCTCCTACTCGGCGCCGGCCGGCGTGCAGGGGGCCATGATCCAGTGGTGGTACGGTCACAACGCGGTGGGCTTCTTCCTGACCGCGGGCTTCCTGGGCATGATGTACTACTTCATCCCGAAGCAGGCGAACCGGCCGATCTACAGCTACCGGCTGTCCATCGTGCACTTCTGGTCGATCATCTTTCTCTACATCTGGGCCGGCCCGCACCACCTGCACTACACCGCCCTGCCCGACTGGGCGCAGACACTGGGCATGGTGTTCTCGGTGATGCTGTGGATGCCCTCCTGGGGCGGGATGATCAACGGGATCATGACGCTCTCGGGCGCGTGGGACAAGCTGCGCACCGATCCGGGCCTGCGCTTCTCGGTCACGGCCGTGGCCTTCTACGGCATGTCCACCTTCGAAGGCCCGGTCATGTCCATCAAGGCGGTGAACAGCCTGTCGCACTACACCGACTGGACCATTGGCCACGTGCATTCGGGCGCCTTGGGCTGGAACGGGCTGATCACCTTCGGCGCGCTGTACTGGCTGGTTCCGCAACTGTGGTCGCGCGCGAAGATGTACAGCAGCAAGCTGATCGAGTGGCACTTCTGGTTGGCCACGCTGGGCATCGTTCTCTACATCACGGCCATGTGGGTGTCGGGCATCATGCAGGGGCTGATGTGGCGCGCCTATGACGAGCTGGGCTTCCTGCAATACAGCTTCGTCGAGACCGTCGCCGCCATGCATCCCTACTACGCGATCCGCGTGCTGGGCGGGATGCTCTACCTGACCGGCGCGCTGCTCATGGCGTGGAACGTGTTCAAGACCATCACCGTGGCCGAGGCGCCGGAGGTGCGGGAACAGACCGTGCCGCTGCGCGCCGTCGCGGCCGCCGAGTAGGAGTGCGCGACATGTTCAAGAAGTTCAGCCATGGCATGATCGAGCGGAACATCCTCCTGCTTGGCGTGCTCACCCTCATCACCGTGTCGATCGGGGGCCTGGCCCAGATCGTGCCGCTCTTCACGGTGGAGACCACCATCGAGCGCGTGCAAGGCATCCGCCCCTACACGCCGCTCGAACTGATGGGCCGCAACATCTATGTGCGCGAGGGCTGCTACGCCTGCCACAGCCAGATGATCCGCCCCTTCCGTGACGAGCATGAGCGCTACGGCCACTACAGCCTGGCCGCCGAGAGCATGTATGACCGGCCGTTCCAGTGGGGATCCAAGCGCAGCGGGCCGGACCTGGCGCGCGTCGGCGGCCGCTATTCCGACGACTGGCAGGCGGCGCATCTGAGAGACCCGCGCGCCCTGGTGCCCGAAAGCATCATGCCGCCCTACGCCTTCCTCGACCGCCCGCTGGACTACCGCAACATCGAGCGGCACCTGCGCACCCAGGCGGGGCTGGGCGTGCCTTACACGCCCGAGATGATCGCCAACGCCCGCGCCGACCTCGAGACCCAGGCGCGCCCCGACCGCGACGCCGAGGGCTTCACCTCACGCTACGCCCGCGCCCGCCAGGCCGCCTTCGACGGCAACCCCGCCGTGGTGACCGAGATGGATGCGCTGGTGGCCTACATGCAGATGCTCGGCACGCTCGTGGATTTCCGCGACGTGACGCCCGAGCAGCTGCGCCAGCAATAAGGGGAACGGATCATGCTGCTCGAATTGCAACCGCTGTTCTCCACCCTCTGGGTCGTCTGGTTCTTCCTGCTCTTCGGCGGAATCCTGATCTGGACGCTGAAGCCCTCGCGCCGCGAAGACTGGAAACGTCACGGGGAAATGCTTTTCCGCGACAAAGACAACGGCTGAGGAGAGGCCACGGCCATGCCGACGAAAATCGAGAAGGACAGCATCTCCGGCCAGGACACCACCGGCCACGAGTGGGACGGGCTGAAGGAGTTGAACACGCCGCTGCCGAAGTGGTGGCTGTACACCTTCTACGCCTGCATCCTCTTCTCGGCCGTGTGGGTGGTGCTGTATCCGGCGGTCCCCGTATGGGGCTGGACCGGACTGACCGGCTGGACCGCGCGTGGCGCCCTGCCCGAGCAGATGGCCGCCGAGCGCGCCCGGCAGGAACCCATGCTGGCCCGGCTGCGCGAGGTGACGGCGGCGCAGATCGCCGCCGACCCCGAGCTGCGGCCCTTCGCGCTGGCCGGCGGCCGCGTGGGCTTCGCCAACAATTGCGCGGGCTGCCATGGCGCGGGCGGCCAGGGCGCGCTGGGCGGCTTCCCCAGCCTCGCCGATGACGACTGGCTGTGGGGTGGCAGCTTCGAGGCCATCCACACCACCATCAGCCACGGCGTGCGCGCGGGCGAGAGCGACGAGGAACGCGGCATCGCCATGCCCGCCTTCCTCACCACCGGCATGCTGACCCAGGCGCAGATCAACGACACGGCGGAGTTCGTGCTGAGCCTTTCGGGCCGCAGCACCGATACCGCTGCCGCCGAGCGCGGCCGAGAGCCCTATGCCGAGAACTGCGCGAGCTGCCATGGCGATGCCGGTGAGGGCAACCGCGACATGGGCGCGCCGCGGCTGAACGACCAGATCTGGCTGTATGGCGGCGACCATCCCAGCGTGGTGCGCAGCATCGCCTACAGCCGCGCGGGCGTCATGCCCTCCTGGCGCGGGCGGCTCGACCCCGCGATGATCAACATGATCACCGTCTACGTGCACGCACTTGGCGGCGGAGAATAGCGCGCCATGAACCAGATCGCGCCGGATGGCCACAAAGTGCCTGCAAAGACGGAGCCGTCGCTCTACGCCAGCCACACGAAGGTCTATCCGCGCGCGGTCAAGGGCATGGTGCGCAACGTCAAATGGGCGGTGCTGGTGGTGCTGCTGGCCGCCTACTACATCGTGCCATGGTTCCGCTGGGACCGCGGCGAGGGCGTGCCCGACCAGGCGGTGCTGGTGGATATCGGCCATGGCCGCCTGTTCTTCCTCTGGATCGAGCTGTGGCCGCAGGAGGTGTATTTCCTCACCGGCGCGCTGGTGCTGGGCGCCATCGGCCTCTTCGCCGTCACCTCGCTGTTCGGCCGCGTCTGGTGCGGCTTCACCTGCCCGCAGACGGTCTGGACCGATTTGTTCATGTGGGTCGAGCGGCGCATCGAGGGCGACCGGAACGCGCGCATGAAGCTTGACCAGGGGCCGAAGGATGGCCGCTGGTGGAAGCTGAAGACGGGCAAGCACGCCGCCTGGCTCGGCATCGCGATGGCCACCGGCGGCGCCTGGATCATGTATTTCAACGACGCGCCGACCGTGACCTGGGCCATGCTGACGGGGCAGGCCTCGCTGACGGTCTACGGCTTCTTCGCCCTGTTCACCGCCGCCACCTATGTGCTGGCGGGTGCCGCGCGCGAGCAGGTGTGCACCTACATGTGCCCCTGGCCGCGCTTCCAGGGGGCGATGCTGGATGAGAACTCCCTCGTCGTCACCTATCGCGACTGGCGGGGCGAGCCGCGCGGCAAGCCCGAGGCGGCCCATGGCGACTGCGTGGACTGCAAGGCCTGCGTGCATGTCTGCCCCACGGGCATCGACATCCGCGACGGCCAGCAGCTCGAATGCATCGGCTGCGGGCTGTGCGTGGATGCCTGCGACGACGTGATGGTGAAGCTGGGCCGGCAGAAGGGCCTTGTCGCCTTCGAGACGTTGCAGAACCTGGCCGCCAGCCAGGCCGCGACGGCCGGCATGGCACCCGGCCCCGAGCGCCACAAGGCCGGCATGGCCGTGCGGCGCATGCAGAAGGTGGTGCGCCCGCGCACGCTGATCTATTCGGGCGTGCTGGTGGCGGTGGTCGCCGTCATGCTCGGCGCCTGGATGCTGCGCGAGACGCTGACGCTCTCGGTGCAGCGCGACCGCGCGCCGCTGTTCGTGCAACTTTCCGATGGCGGCATCCGCAACGGCTACACGCTCAAGCTCGCCAACAAGCTGCGCGGGCAGGACCTGCACCTCGCCGTGGTGATGGACGGGCCGCAGGGCCTCGCCCTCACCGTGCAGGATGCGGGCGTGGACGCGGCCGGCCGGCCCATCCTCACCACGCGCGATGACGGCATCACGCAATGGCGGGCGCTGGTCACCGCGCCGCCCGGCCTCGGCCTGCCGGAGAACACGCCCATCAGCTTCCGCCTGGTGGACGCCACGGGCCAGACCCTCACCACGCAACGCAGCGCCTTCATGGGACCACGCCGATGAGCAGCACGACGATGCAACCCAAGGCGGGGGAACGCAAAAGCCGCTGGATCCCCTGGGTCTTCGTGGGCGGCATGCTGGTGGTCATGGTGGTGAACGGCTTCATGGCCTTCTACGCCATCAGCACCTTCACCGGCCTCACCACCGGCCAGGCCTATGACCGCGGCCGCGCCTACAACAACGTGCTGGAGGAGGCCGCGCGGCAGGACGCGCTGGGCTGGGCGGCGCAGGTGCGGCTTGAGGGCGGGCGCATCACGCTCGCCGTCACCGACCGCGCGGGTGCGGCCGTGCCCGGCGTGGTGGAGGCCTATCTGCAACGCCCCATCGAGGGCACGCGGGTGGCGCTCGGCACCTCCACGCCCCAGGCCGGCTTCGCGGCACCCGACCTCCTCCCCGGCCAGTGGGAGTTCCGCGGCACCCTCGTGGACGGCCACGGCCAGCGCCTCGACATCCGCCAGCGCCTGCTGGTCCCTTGAGCCGCATCCGCCGCCCCGCGCCCGAGGCCGCGCCGCAATCCTTCGCCGCCTGCGCGCATTGCGGGGCACCCACTGCCACGCGCTTCTGCTGCGCGGGCTGCGAGGGCGCGCATCATCTCGTGCAGGGCCTCGGCCTCGATGCCTTCTACCGCAAGCGCGAGGCGGCCGATGGCGGCCTCAAGCCCGTGGACGCGCCGAACCTCGACTTCTCCGTCCACGCCATGGCGCAGAAGGACGGCACCCAGCGCCTGGAACTGGTCGTCGCCGGCCTCACCTGCGGCGCCTGCATCTGGCTGGTCGAGCAGGCGCTGGCGCAGGAGCCCGACATGCGGCGCGCCCGCGCCAACCTCTCCACGCGCCGGCTGACCATCGGCTGGGACGGCCCGGCCGCGCGGGCCAATGATTTTGCCGCACTTATCGCGCGGCTGGGTTTCCGCGTGGCGCCGTTCTCCCCCGCCTGCCTGCGCGCCACCGAGGATGCGGAGGGCCGCGAACTGACCATCGCGCTCGGCATCGCGGCCTTTGGCGCCATGAACGTGATGCTCGTCTCCGTGCCCGTCTGGGCCGGCGTCGAGCTGGGCGAGCAGACGCGCCACCTCATGCATTGGCTGGCCGCGCTGATCGGCATGCCGACCGTGCTGATCGCGGGCATGCCGCTCTATCGCGGCGCCTGGCGCGGGCTGCGCGCGGGGCGGCTGAACATGGACAGCGCCGTCTCGCTCGGCGTCATCGCCACCACGCTGATGTCGCTGTCCGAGACGCTGCGCAACGGCGAATACACCTGGTTCGACGGCGCCACCGCGCTGCTGGCCCTCATGCTGGCCGGCCGCCTGCTGGACCGCGCGGCCCGCCGCCGTGCGCGGCAGTCGATGGCCGAATTGCTGGCCCTGCAGGAAGGCCAGGTGCAGGTGCTGGGCGAACCCAAGCCCGTGCCGGTGGAGCGCGTGGCCCTGGGCGCGCGCATCCTGGTCGCGAGCGGCGAGCGCCTGCGCCTCGATGCACGGCTGGACGATTCCGACGCCCTGCTCGACACCGCCAGCACCACCGGCGAAAGCCTGCCGCGCCGCTTCACCCGCGGCGAGGCATTGGCCGCCGGCGGCGTGAACATGGGCGGGCCCTTCGTGGCCACCGTGACGGCGGCCGCCGCCGATGGCTCGCTCGCCGCCATGGGGCGGCTGCTGGAACGCGCCGAGCAGGCGCGCGGCCGCTTCCCCGCCCTGGCCGATCGTGCGGCCCGCATCTACGTACCCGTCGCGCATGTCGTGGCGCTGCTGACTTTCGCGGGCTGGTGGCTGCTGGTCGGCCTGCCCTGGCAGGCGGCGCTGGTGCCCGCCGTGGCCGCGCTCATCATCACCTGTCCCTGCGGGCTGGCCATCGCCGTGCCGGCGGTGCAGGTCGTGACATCCGGCGCGCTGTTCCGACGCGGGGTGCTGGTGGCTTCCGCCACCGCCAACGAGCGCCTGGCGAGCGCGGACCATGTCGTCCTCGACAAGACCGGCACGCTGACCGAGGGCCGCCCGCGCCTGCTTCCGGGCGAATGGACCGAGGCCGACCTGCGCGCCGCCGCCGCGCTGGCCCGCGCCAGCCGCCACCCGCTGACGCAGGCGCTGGTGCGCGCCTGCCCGGACGCGAAGCTGGCCGAGGGCGTCAAGGAATTCCCC
>JBHYDO010000008.1:33233-35770 GCA_051860645.1 Roseococcus sp. | reverse complement strand
GCGACAGGTCGCGCCAGATCGGCGGGAGCGGCTCGGCCAGGGCCTGGTCCCAGAGCGGGATGGCCTGGCGCGCCTCCCGCTCCCACACCCACTCATGCTCGGCCGGGCCGCCTTCCAGCCGGACCTGCACGCGCAGGCCGAAATCGCCCCGCGCGGCGGGCTCGAAGCGCGGCGTCTCGCCGGAGCGGGCCGGCAGGTCGAGCACCATGGTGCCGGATGTGCCGCCGCTGTCCACGGCCAGCACCACGCGGTGCAGCACGCGCTGCGTCACCACCACCGCGGCGCGCTGGAAGCCCACCCCCACGGGCTCGGTCGTGCCGCGGCGCTCGGTCGTGTACTGCACGCCCTGGTCGCGGGCGAAGGCCAGCAGCCGTTCCGCGCCGGCCGGCATGCCGGGCAGTTGCGCATCGCCCAGGAACCCGTCCGCCTCGGCGCCCTGGCTGCCATAGACGGTGGCGAGGCCGGGCGGCAGCGGATGGTCGGTCGCGTTGGTCAGCCGCACCGCCTGCAGGGGGTGCCGCCCGTCCAGGTCCTGCACCCACCACACCCGCTCGGCGGCCAGGCGCCGGTCGAGGAAGGGGAGGTTGGCGGTCTGCCCGGCCTGGATGCTCACCGGGTCGGTCAGCACGAAGGCGACCCGGCCGAGCGAGGCCTCGGCCGCCACCGGCGGCGCGGGGGGTGGGGCCGCCATCACCGGCGCGGCCATCCGCACGCCGCGCGCCGCCGACATGGCGACGGGCGGCGGCGGCGGCGCCGGCACGGGGCGCGGCCTTTCGCCGCTGTCGGGCCGCACCTCCATCTGGCCGCTGCCCTCCACAGGCAACTCGGTGCGCGGGACCAGGACGGGGGTGTAGAGCGCCTGGCGGAAGGCCGCCGCCTCGCTGGAGACGAGCGAAAGCCGGATGCCCGACCAGTCGGCCCCGCTGTGGTTCTCCACCACCGCCCAGCCCATCAGCCGCGCCTCCGCCCCCGTCGCGCCGAAGCCGGGCACGGTGAGCCGCCACGAGGGCTTCCACAGCGGCGCCCCCGCCACGTAGACGGCCGCCACCTCGCGCGGCCCGGGGGCACCGGGGCGGAGCGCCACGGTCACTTCGCGCGTGTCGTCGCTGCGCGTCTGGGCCAGCGCCTCGGCGGCGCGGGCGAGGCGGGCGGCCAGGGCCTCGTCCAGCAGCCGCACCTCGTCCGCCGCGTCGAGCGCCAGGCTGCGAAGCCCCGTCGCGGTCAGCAGGGTGAGGCGCAGCACGCCCTCATGCTCGGCCGCGTCGGCGATCCGGCCTTCGATGGCGCCGACCGCCACGCGCTGCCCGCGCAGCGCACCGAACAGGCTGGCGCGGCTGGAGAAATCCTCCGGGCGGACCGGCAGGCCGCGGAATGCCTCGGCGGCCACGTCCTGCGCCGGCAGGCGCACCCCCTCGACCTGCCCCGACGGGTCCGCCACGACCAGCGAGCGCAGGATGTCGTCCACATCCCCCAGCGGGACGCGGAAGGTGACCGAAGCGGCCTCCGGCGCCACGGTGGCGCCGCGCAGGACCTGCATGAGCCCGTTGGAGGAGAGCATCACGCCCCGCACCGGCAATTCGGTGGTGCCTGCCGGAACGGCCAGGACGAACGCGAGCAGGATGGTCCTGCGGGTGATGGGCCATGTCATGGGGGCGTCCCTCCGTTCGGATGCGCATCAGACCACGGTGTGGCTGCCGGCTGCCAGCCGGGGCGATGCCGCGCGGCGCGCCGGGGCTGGGCCGGGCGAGGAAAGCCAGGAAGGGCGCGGGTTCCGGGCCGAGTTCCACGCGGTGCCAGCCGGGCGCGGATCTGCAGGAGGGCCAGCCAGCCCAGGGCCAGCAGGAAGGGACAGAGCGCCGCAACCCAGCCCCAGGCTGTCACGTTTCAGCCTCTGCGCGCAGGGAGAAGAATAGATGAAATTCCCATTGCAGGTTGCGGACGGCCAAGGGCATCCTGCGCGAAAGCTTGAGGAAGCGCCCGTGCAGAACATCCCCGGCGGGAAGCCGGAACTCTATTTCGCTCTCGCCGGACGGCCGATCGTTCAGGTCCGGACCCCTGGCGGGGGGCGCGCCGTCATGGCGCTGGACCCTGCAACCGGGGCCTTCCTGCCATCCTACTCTCTCTACCACAGGTTGAATGAAGGTTTGGTGGACCTGGACGAGCTGGACGAGACCGCCTTCCTTGTCCTCGTAAGCCGGTGGCGTGCCCGCATCCTGGCCGAATTCGAAGCGAGCGCGATCCGCTGGTCGCGCACCGGCGACCTGGACGCGCCCTACGCCGCCAGCCGGGCCGGGCAGCGCCTGACGCTGCGTCTCAACGACCACCCCGCGGAGCCCCTCCTCACGCTGTTCGTGGGCGAGGAGCCGATTGCCCATCTGGAAGAATGGCCGGCGGCCTGGCGCCGTGAGGCCTCACAGCTTGCGGCCCAGCCAGAGGCCTAGAGCAAACTCCGACCGGATTGAATCATCCGGTCGGATTTCTTGCTCTATAAAGCATATTTTCTAGAGTAGCTTAGGCCGGTCCGCCTGAACCGCTTG
>JBHYDO010000008.1:17415-33223 GCA_051860645.1 Roseococcus sp. | reverse complement strand
ATAACCCTTTTTTACGCGAGTCCCTTCGGCGGGCCGGCGTGACCCGGTGGGGTTTCTGCCGGACCGGGCGCTGCTCTAGCCCCAGGCAGGCCGCCCCTGCCGCCGTGGCGAGCAGGGCGAGTTCCAGGTCGGCCGGCAGGGCGATCCCGGCGTCGCCGCCATGGGCCCGGGTGCGGAGTGTGGCGCCCGTGGCATGGCTGAACAGGCCGAGCAGCCCGGTGCCGCCAATGCCCATGCCCAGCAGCAACAGGACCACGCTGGCCGCGGACCTCACCGGCGCTCGATCCGCATGGGCAGGTGCTCGCCAGGGCGCAGGCTGAGGCGGCTGACCGCCTCCGCCATATGTCCCGGCCTTAGGCGCGGGCGGAAATGCTGCGCCAGCGTGGCGACCGCGATCATCGCCTCATAGAGCCCGAAATGCTGGCCCGTGCAGATGCGCGGGCCAAGCGCGAAGGGCAGGTAGGTGAAGCGGATGGGCGGCGGCGCGCCGGGCAGGAAGCGCTCCGGCCGGAAGGCGTCGGGGTCCTGCCAGTGGGCGCGGTGGCGATGCACCACCCAGGGCGAGACGATGACGATGCTGCCGCGCGGGACGGTAATGCCCGTCACCTCCGTGTCGGCCGACGCCTCGCGCGCCAGCATGGGGATGGGCGGGTAGAGGCGCAGCGTCTCCTCCACCACGGCGCGGGTGTAGGGCAGGTTCGCCAGGTCCTCGTGGCCGGGCGCGCGGCCGCCCAGCACGCGGGCCAGTTCCTCGTGCAGCGCCGCCTCGGCCCATTCCGCCTGGGAGAGCAGGTACCACACCCAGGCCATGACATTGGCCGTGGTCTCGTGGCCGGCCATGAAGATGGTGATGGCCTCGTTGCGGAAGCCCTCGCGCGTCATGCCCGGGTGGGAGGCCATGCCCGACACGAGCGAGATCTCGCCGCCGGCCGCCTCCAGCACCTCCTCGATCAGCCCGTCCACCACGCGATGGATGCGCTGGACCTCGCCCCGGCGCAGGAACCCGTCCAGCCGCGGCGTCCAGTCGGGCAGGCCCAGCATGGAGGTGAGGTCGGTGTTGGAGATGCGCGCCTGGTAGCGGGCGAAGGCCTCCACCACGGTGGAGGTCGCTCGGCGGCCGACCGCGGTGCCGAAGATGGTGCGGCCGATGACCTCGGCGGTGAAGCGGCCCATCTCCTCCAGCATGTCCAGCTCGTCGCCATCCGGCAGGGCGGACCAGGCGTCACGCGTCTCCTCCGCCACGGCGGTCATCACCGGCGTCAGGCTGGCCATGTGGGAGGGGTGGGTGACGGACTGGACCACCCGCCGGCGCTCCTTCCACACCAGCCCGTCCGAGATCAGCAGCCCGTCGCCCAGCAGCGGTTCGAGCGCGTGGCGCATCTGCGGCGACTTGCGCTCGAACACCTCCGGCTGGCCGATCATCACGGACTGGATGGCCGCGGGCATGTTGAACACGAAGATGCGGCGGCTGAGCACGCGCAGCGCGATGTGCTCGGAATTGAAGGAGGCCTCGCTCCAGACGCCCAGCATGTTGCGCCGGGCGCGCAGGAAAAGGCGCCAGACGGGAAGCCGGCCCTGATGCCGGGTCGGTCGTGGCGGCAGGAAGTCCTGGGGGGTGGGGGCCGGGGTCAGGCGGGGCTCCTCGGGGTTGCCGCGTCGCCCCTTCAGGGTGCGCGAATGCGGCCCTTGTAGGGCCAGAAGGCGGGGCGCGGCCACCGGCTTCTGCGCGGCGCGGCGCGTGTTACCCTGCCCGCCATGGAAGAAGAACTCCCCCGCCTGCTGATGGGCGTGGTGGCGCCCGCCACCAACATCATGGTGCAGCCCGAGATGGACGCGCTGCGCCCCCCTGGCGTCATCAACGCCCATGCGCGCATCGCCAACCCCGACCAGCGCGTGGTGACCGACGCCGACAGCCTGGTGGTGCGCGCGGCCATGGTGGACGGGCTGATGGACGCCCTGGACACGCTGAAGCCCGCTTCCCCCGGCCATGTGATCCTGGGCGTGATGGTGGAGAACTTCGTGGGTGGCGGCGCGGCCGGGGCGAAGCTGGTGGAGGATTGCGCGGCGAGGCTGGGCTGCGGGGCCACCGACTACACCACCGCCATCCTGGCCGCGCTGGGCGCGCTGTTCGGCCGCCGCGCGCGCATCGGGCTGCTGACGCCCTTCATGCCGGTGGGCGACGCCGCGGCCCGCCGCCTGTTCGAGGAGGCAGGACACGACGTGGTGCGCCTCATCGGCCTGCGCGCGCCCGGGCCGGCCGCCATCGCGCGGATCCCACGCGCCCGGCTGGCCGCCACGGTGCGGGAGCTGGACGGGCCGGATGTGGACGTGCTGATCCAGGTCGGTACCAATTCCGCCTTCGCCGAGGTGGCGCGCGCGGCCGAGAGGGAGCTCGGCAAGCCCGTCCTTGCCAGCAATCCGGTCAGCTACTGGCGCGCGCTGCGGGCCAGCGGCATCCATGACGCCCTGCCCGGGCAAGGCCGGCTGTTCGCGCTTTAGGCGACCGTCACATGGGGAAATGCGATGTGAACGGGCCGTGCGCTGCCGGCGCGGGGCGGAAATGCCATATCCAAGGCTTGCCAGGGGGCCGTGAGCGCCCTAGTGGCCCGCATTCGTTCATGTTAACCCGCCAGGACAAGACTCGGGGGAAAGCCGGCCCGAATGTCGGACTGGCGGCAGCAGGAGATTTTTGTGATGAGTGAGACCGCCGACAAGGTGAAGAAGATCGTCGTCGAGCATCTGGGCGTCGAAGAGGCCAAGGTGACCCCCGAGGCCTCCTTCATCGACGATCTCGGCGCCGACAGCCTCGACACGGTCGAGCTCGTCATGGCGTTCGAAGAAGCCTTCGGTGTTGAAATCCCCGACGACGCCGCGGAGAAGATCCAGACCGTCAAGGACGCGATCGAATTCATCGAGAAGCAGCAGGCCGCGGCCTGAACTTTCGCCGCGGGGTTTCATAACGTGTTTGCGCCAGGATTCGCGCCGCGTCGCGTCGTTGTCACCGGCATGGGGATCACGGGCCCGCTCGGGCTCGGGGTCGAGCGCGTCTGGCGCCGGCTGATCAACGGCGAAAGCGGCATCAGAGCCATCCAGACCTTCGACGTGACGGAATTGCCGGCCAAGATTGCGGGCCAGGTTCCCCCGGGGACCCGCGCCGAGGGTGGGCTGGACCTCAACGAATGGATCCCCGTCAAAGAGCAGAAGAAGATGGGCCGCTTCATCCAGCTTGCCTGGGTGGCGGCGGCCGAGGCCATCGAGGACAGCGGCTGGGCGCCCCAGGATGAGGAAGGCCGCTGCGCCACCGGCGTGATGATCGGCTCCGGCATCGGCGGGCTGGAGGTGATCCAGGAAGCGGGGCTGCTGGTCGCGGCGGGAAAGACTCGGCGGCTTTCCCCCTTCTTCATCCCTTCCGCGCTTGTCAACCTCGCCTCCGGCCAGGTGTCCATCCGCTATGGGTTCAAGGGCCCCAACCATTCGGCGGTCACCGCCTGCGCCACCGGCGTGCACGCCATCGGCGACGCCGCGCGGCTGATCGCGCTGGGCGATGCCGATGTGATGGTGGCCGGCGGTGCCGAGGCTGCGGTGTGCGAACTCGGCATCGGTGGCTTCTGCGCCGCCCGCGCCCTGTCCACCGCCTACAACGACACCCCCACCGCTGGATCCCGCCCCTGGGACAAGGGCCGCGACGGCTTCGTGATGGGCGAGGGTGCGGGTGTGGTCGTGCTCGAGGAACTGGAGCATGCGAAGCGCCGTGGCGCCAAGATCTATGCCGAAGTGATCGGCTACGGCATGAGTGGCGACGCCTATCACATCACCTCCCCCGCCGAGGATGGCGAGGGTGGCTACCGGGCCATGAAGGCCGCGCTGCGCACGGCCGGGCTGACGCCGGACCAGGTGCAGTATGTGAACGCGCACGGCACTTCCACGCCGCTGGGCGACGACCTGGAGCTTTCGGCCGTGGAACGGCTGTGGGGCGATGCGGCGAAGGGCCTTGCCATGTCCTCCACCAAATCCTCCACGGGGCACCTGCTGGGGGCGGCCGGCGCGGTGGAGGCCATTTTCTCCATCCTCGCCATCCGCGACAACGTGGCGCCGCCGACACTGAACCTGGAAGACCCGTCGCGCGAATCCCCCATCGACCGGGTCGCCAAGGTGGCGCAGGAACGCAAGATCGAGGCGGCCTTGTCCAACAGCTTCGGCTTCGGCGGCACCAATGCCTCGGTGGTGTTCCGCGGCGCGCCCTGACGCGATGACGGGGTCCGGCGCGCGCGCCTTGCCGCGACGCCTGCAGCCCCTCCAGCCGAGCAACTTCTGATGTTGCGTGCGTTGCGCTTTCTGGCCTCCGTGGTCCTGGCATTGGGTGTGCTGGCGGGCATCCTGGCCTGGGTCGCCTGGCGCGAGGTCGAGGCGCCGGGTCCGCTCGCAGAACCCGCCCAGGTGGTCATCCCGCGCGGCGGCACCGCCGCGATCGCCGAGGCGCTGGCCGCGCGCGGGGTGATCTCCGACGCGCGGCTGTTCACCGCCGCCGCCGTCCTGACCCGCGCCGAGGGTCCACTGCGCGCCGCCGAATTCGCCCTCCCGGCCGGCGCTTCCATCCGCCAGGTGCTGACCGTGCTGCGCGAGGGGCGCCCGGTGCAACGCCGCCTGACCATCGCCGAGGGGCTGACCGCACGACAGATCACGCAATTGATCGACGGCATGGAAGGTCTGACCGGCGAGACCCCGCCGATTGCCGAGGGCGCGTTGCTGCCGGAAACCTATGCCTTCACCCTGGGCGACAGCCGTGCCTCGCTGGTGCGGCGCGCCACGGCGGCGATGGAAGAGGCTCTGGCCGAGGCCTGGGCGGCCCGCGCGCCGGACCTGCCCATCACCACCCCGCGCGAGGCGGTGATCCTGGCCTCGATCATCGAGCGCGAGACGGGTGTGGCGGCGGAGCGCGGGCTGGTGGGCGGCGTGTTCATCAACCGGCTGCGGCGGGGGATGATGCTGCAATCGGACCCGACGGTGGCCTATGGGGCCGGGCAGGGGATGCCGCTCGATCGGCCACTGACGCGCGCCGACCTGAACGAGGAACACCCCTACAACACCTATCGCATCCGCGGATTGCCGCCAGGGCCCATTGCTTCACCCGGGCGGGAGTCGCTCCGCGCCGCAACCCGGCCAGAGGCGACGGAGTACCTGTACTTCGTGGCGGACGGCACGGGTGGCCACGCTTTCGGACGAACGCTGGACGAGCACAACCGCAATGTCGCGCGCTGGCGCGCGCTGCGCCGGGCGCAATAGGGGCGCGCTGGCGCGCGCTGCGCCGGGCGCAATAGGGGCGCGCTGGCGCGCGCTGCGCCGGGCGCAATGGGGGCGGGCTGGCGCGACGCCACCCCGGCGCCGGACGTCAGCCCGGCTGCTCTTCCTGCTGCTGGGCCGAGCGGCGCGACTGCGGCATGGGCAGGCTTTCCGCCTCGCCGGCCAGTTCGGCCTCGAGGGGATGGCCGCCGCCATTGCCGTTCGGGCCGTCCTGGCCTTCGCCGTCCTGCGGCGCGTCCTGGCCGTAGCCATCGGCGGCGTCGCGCTGGCGCCGGTCCTGCGGCGGAGGCTGCTGCTGCGCCGCGTTCATGGCGCCCAGAATGCGGAAGTAATGCTCCGCATGCTGGAAATAGCCTTCCGCCGCCACCCGATCGCCCGCGCTGGTCGCGTCCCGGCCGAGTTGCAGGTACTTCTCGAAGAGTTGCTGCGCGGTCCCGCGAAGGCGGACATCGGGCCCGCTGGAATCGAAGACGTGATTCCGGCTGAGGGGCTGATTGCCGCTGTTGCCGCTGCCGCCTGTGTGCCGGAATTGACCGCCACCGCTGCCACCGCCGCCATGGCGATGGCCACGGCGCATGCGCTTCATGTTCATCCGCTGCTGTGCTTTTGCTGTCTTATGAAGGCGGGCCGGTCGAAACCGTCCACGCTGTTCGCTGCACTTCACCGAGGCCCCGCGGGCCCGAGCGTCGTTCGCCGACCTTCCGGCCCTGTGAACGAGAGGACCTTACCCGCTGTTGCCGCCCGCGCCAATGGCTTTCTGCCCGGATTCCAGAAGGATTGCGCGCGGGGTGCCCGAAAGATCGGCGCGCAGGCCCCGCAAGGCCAGCCCGGCGGCCTGCGCCAGCCCGGTGACGGCCTCCGCCTGGCCCAGCCCCAACTCCATCACCGCCAGCCCCCGCGGCGTGAGCAGGGCTGGCAGCGCAGCCGTGAGCAGGCGGTAGGCCTCCAGACCATCATGCCCGCCGTCCAGCGCCGTGGCGGGTTCATGCCGCGCCACCTCGGGCATCAGCCCCGGGATGTCGGCGCTTTCGATATAGGGCGGGTTGGACAGGACCAGGTCGAAGCGGCCCGCCAGCGGCGCGGCCCAGTCTGCGGCCAGGAAGGCGGCGCGCGGCGCGAGGCCGTGCCGGGCGGCGTTCCGGGCGGCCAGCGCGGCGGCCTCGGGCCGGATATCCACCCCGACGCCGGTCGCGTCCGGGAACTCCGCCAGCACGGCCAGCAGCAGGGCGCCCGTGCCGGTGCCGAGATCCAGCACGCGGCGCGGCGTGATGCCCGCCTCCAGCACGGCCTCCACCAGCGTCTCGGTGTCGGCGCGGGGAATGAGGGTGTCGGCGCTGACCTCCAGTTCCAGCGTCCAGAAGCCGGTGCGGCCGGTGATCAGCGCCAGCGGCTCGCGCCTCGCGCGGCGGGCCACGGCGCCGTGGAAGCGCGTGGCGGCCTCGGGCGCCACGGCGGCGTGCGGGTCGCGCAGCAGGGCCTCGGCGGTGCTGTCCAAAGCATGGGCGAGCAGCCAGCGTGCCTCCATGCGGGGGTTGTCGATGCCCGCTTGGCGCAGCGCCTGCCCGGCCCGGCAGAGCAGCGCGCCCACGCTCGGCATCAGGCGTCGGCGGCCAGGCGCTGGGCCTCGTCCTCGCTGATCAGCGCGTCGAAGACGTCGTCGAACTCGCCCATCATCACCCGGTCCACCTTGTGCAGCGTCAGGCCGATGCGGTGGTCGGTCACGCGCCCTTGCGGGAAGTTGTAGGTGCGGATGCGCTCGCTGCGGTCCCCGGTGCCGACCTGGCTGCGGCGGTCGGCGGCCCGGGCGCTGTCGAGCGATTGCCGCTGCGCGTCGAAGATGCGCGCGCGCAGCACCTTCATGGCCTTGGCGCGGTTCTTGTGCTGGGACTTCTCCTCCTGCATCGCCACCACGATGCCGGTGGGCAAATGCGTGATGCGCACGGCGCTGTCGGTCTTGTTCACATGCTGCCCGCCGGCGCCGGAGGCGCGGTAGGTGTCGATGCGCAGGTCCTTGTCCTCCACCCGCACATCCACCTCCTCCGCCTCGGGCAACACCGCCACGGTGACGGTCGAGGTGTGGATGCGGCCCTGCGTCTCGGTGGCGGGCACGCGCTGGACGCGGTGCACGCCGCTTTCGAACTTCAGGCGGGCGAAGACGCCCTGGCCCTCGATCTCGGCGGTGGCGCCCTTCACGCTGCCCAGTTCGGTCTCGTCATATTCCAGCACGGTGAAGCGCCAGCCGCGCCCCTCGGCGTATTTCTGGTAGGCGCGGAACAGCTCGCCGGCGAAGAGGCCCGCCTCGTCGCCGCCGGCGGCGGGGCGGATTTCCAGGATGGCGCTGCGCTCATCGGCCGCGTCGCGCGGCAGCAGCATGAGGCGGATCTCGCGTTCCAGCAGGGGAAGGCGGGCCTTGGAATCGTGGAACTCGGCCTCGGCCAGCTCGCGCATCTCGGGGTCGGAGAGCAGGGCCTCCGCCTCGGTATGGGCGGCCTCCAGCGCGCGGTATTGGGCCACCTTCTCGACCAGCGGCTCCAGGGTCGAGAGTTCCTTGGACAGCACGCCGTATTGCGAGCCATCGGCGGTTTCCAGCTCCGCGCGGAGTTCGGCGGCGCGCGTCATCAGGCGGTCGAGGCTTTCGGGCAAGGGCATGGCAGGGGCGATGCCCCAGCGTGCGACTCAGCGCAAGGGCGCGGCGCCGATGAGCTGCTCCGCTGTGACGAAGCCGAGAAATTCCCAGCGGGCGCCCTGCGGCCGGAACAGGCCCATCGCGCCCTCCGGGAACTCCGCCTGCGCCAGGCCGCGCCCCAGGATCATGCCCAGCGGCACGATATGCCCGACCATGACGCGGTTGCCGCCCTCGGCAGGTTGGGCAAGGCGGCGCGAGACGGCGCGGGCATCGGCGCCGGCATCGCCTGGCGTGTAGTCGTCGGCGATGAGGTCGCGCTCCACCCGAGCCTGCCCGAAGGCGAGATCCGCGGTGTCGGCGGCGCGGAACACCTCGCTGGTCAGCACCTCGGCCACCGGGATGGACAGCGCGCGGAAGGCGGCGCCCAGGGCGCGCGCCTGTTCGCGCCCGGCTTCGCTCAAATTGCGCTGCCCCGCACGGTCGCCCCGCCGGCCGGTGTCGCGCTGGCTGCGGTCCGTGATGGCGTGGCGGAGGTAGAGGTTCAGCCCGCCCGCCCGCAGCAGGGTGAGCGCCTCGGGCGTGGGGAGGAAGGCGGGCTGCGCCGCGGCGGGCCAAGTCTGGAACAGAGGGGCCAGCAGGGGCAGGGCGGCAAGGGCGCGGCGGTGCAACATGCGGTGGTAGATAACGCTCAGGCGCGGCCGAACAAGCGCGCCATCTCGCCCGCGCCGAGGCGCAGATAGGTGGGTCGTCCATGGCTGCAGGTGGCGGCGCGCGGCGTGCGCTCCATGGCGCGCAGCAGCGCGTCCATCTCGGGGGGCGTCAGGCGGCGGCCGGCGCGGACCGAGCCGTGGCAGGCCAGCCGCGCCACGGCGGCATCGAGGCGCAGCGCCAGCGCCTGGCCCTCGCCGCCCTCGGCCAGTTCCTCGGCGAGGTCGCGCAGCATGGGCGCGGGATCGACGGTGCCGAGCAAGGCGGGCAGGGCGCGGACCAGCACGGCGCCCTGGCCGAAGCCCTCCACCTCGAGGCCGAGCCTGGCGAGGTCGGCGGCGGCCTCGACCAGCCGGGCCGCGCCGGGCAGTTCCACCACGGCGGGGATGAGCAAAGGCTGCGCGCGCACGCCGCCTTCCAGCAGTTCGGCGTTCAGCCGTTCATGCGTCAGGCGTTCATGCGCGGCGTGCTGGTCCACCAGGATCAGCGCGCCATCGGGCGCCTCGGCCAGGATGTAGGTGTCCATCACCTGCGCCAGCGCCCGGCCGAGCGGATGGTCGGCCGGCACGGGCGCGGCGGGCGCGTCGGCCGGCGTGGGGGAGGGGAAGGCGAGCGGCAGCCGTGCCTCCGCGAAGCCCTTCAACGGCGGTGGCGGGGTGGAAAAGCGCAGGCTGGGCGGCCCGGCATAGCCGAGCGACCCGCCCGTCACCCCATGCCCCAGCGCGCGGCGCAGCGCCGAGATGACGGAACCGCGCACGCCGTTCGCGTCGCGGAAGCGCAGCTCGGTCTTCATGGGGTGGACGTTCACATCCACCTCGGCGGGCGGAACGTCGATAAACAGGGCGGCCACCGGATAGCGGCCCGGCGCCGTCACGTCGCGATAGGCGGCGCGCAGCGCCATGCGCAGCATGGGGTCCTTCACCGGGCGGCCATTGACCACGAAATGCTGCTCGGCCGCGGTGGCGCGGGTGTAGGCGGCGCCGCCGGCGAGGCCTGTGATGCCCGGCCCCTCCACCGGCCGGGCGGCGGCGGCGAACTCGGCGCCGAGCAGCGCCTCGATGCGCGCCTCGCGGCTGGCGGGGGCAAGGTTCAGCACGCCTCGGCCATCCAGGCTCGCCTCGAACCCCACCTGCGGCCAGGCGAGCGCCAGCCGGCGCAGGGCGTCCATGGCGGCCTCCCCCTCGCTGCGGGCGGAGCGCAGGAATTTCCGGCGGGCCGGGGTGGCGAAGAACAGGTCCGTCACCTCCACGCGCGTGCCGGGTGCGCCGGCGGCGGGCTGGACCTGGCCCTTGCGGCCGCCCTCCACCTCAAGCCGGTGCGCGGGTTCGCCGTGCCGGGCGGTGGTGATGACCAGCCGCGCCACGGCCCCGATGGAGGGCAGCGCCTCGCCGCGGAAGCCCAGCGTGCCAATGGCAAACAGCATCGCCTCCTCCGGCAGCTTGGAGGTGGCGTGGCGCTCCACGCAGAGGTCGAGGTCCTCGGGTGACATGCCCACCCCGTCATCCTCGACGAGCACCCGGCCGATGCCGCCTTCCTCCAGCGCCACGCGGATGTGGCGGGCGCCGGCGTCGAGTGCGTTCTCCACCAGCTCCTTCACCACGGCGGCGGGGCGCTCCACCACCTCGCCCGCCGCGATGCGGTTGGCGGTGGAGGAGGGGAGGAGGCGGATCATCCCCCTCTTAGCCTCAGCAATTCGGCCAGCAGCCCCGCCGTGCTGGAATCATGCGCGCCGATCTCGCCCGTCTCCAGCTCGCGCACGATAGGCGTCGCCATCACCTTGCCCAGCTCCACCCCCCATTGGTCGAAGGGGTTGATGCCCCAGAGCGCGCCGAGCACGAACACCTTGTGCTCGTAGAGCGCGATCAGCGCGCCCAGCGCCGCCTCGTCCATGCGCGGCATGACCAGGGTGTTGGAGGGCCGGTCGCCGGCGAACACACGATGCGGCAGCAGCCGCGCGATCTCGGCCTCCGCGGTGCCGGCCGCCTCCATCTCTGCCCGCACGGCGTCGGCGCCGCGGCCGAGCAGCAGCGCCTCGGCCTGGGCCAGGCCGTTGGCCAGCAGGATGCGGTGGTTTTCCTCATGGGTGTGGTCGGGGCGGGCGACCAGGATGAAGTCCACCGGCACGGGCAGCGGCCCCTGGTGCACCAGCTGCATGAAGCTGTGCTGGGCGTTGGTGCCGGGCTCGCCGAACACCACGGGGCCGGTGGCGCGGGGCACGGGCGTGCCATCCATGGTCACGCCCTTGCCGAGGCTTTCCATTTCCAATTGCTGCAGATGCGCGGGCAGGCGGCGCAGCCGCTCGTCATAGGGCAGCACGGCGCGGCGGTGGAGGCCGAGGCCGTTCAAATGCCAGGCCTCCACCAGCGCCAGCAGCACGGGCAGGTTCGCCTCCAGCGGCGCGTCCAGGAAATGCCGGTCCATCCCCCGCGCGCCCTCCAGCAGCGCCGCGAACCGGTCCCAGCCCAGCGACAGCGCCAGCGACAGCCCGATGGCCGACCACAGCGAGAACCGCCCGCCCACCCAGTCGCGGAAGGGAAACACCCGGTCCTCGCCGATGCCGAATTCCGCCGTGGCCTTGAGGTTGGTGGAGAGCGCCGCGAAATGCGAGGCCGCGCCGTTGCGCCCGACGCTCGCCTCCATCCAGCGCTTCACCAGGTGGGCGTTGGCCATGGTCTCCTGGGTGGTGAAGGTCTTGGAGGCCACCAGCACCAGGGTCCGGCGGGGGTCCAGGCTGGGCAGCACCGTCTCCCACCCATGCCCGTCCACATTGCCGAGGTGGATGGGCCGCATCGGGTCACCCGCGCGCCACAGGGCGCGGCCCACCATCACCGGCCCGAGGTCGGACCCGCCGATGCCGATGTTCAGCACCGTGTCGAAGCGCTGGTTGGTGGCGCCGCGGATTTCGCCGCGATGGATCGCCTGGGTGAAGGCCTCCATGCGCCCCAGCACCTCGGCCGCTTCCGCATGGGCCTCGCCGCCCGCGCCGGGCAGGTCGCCGCGCAGCGCCATGTGCAGGGCGGCGCGGCGCTCGGTGCCGTTCACCAGCTCGCCGCGTGCCATTGCGTCGCGCCGCCCGGCCACGTCGGCGGCGCGGGCGAGGTCGAGCAGGGCCACCAGCACGCCGTCCGAGACGGAGGTCTTGGAGATGTCCAGCAGCAGCCCGCCGCCCCGGTGGTGGAAGCGGGCGAAGCGGTCCGGCTCGGCGGCGAAGAGCGGGCGGATGGCGCCCGCCCCGGGCGCGGCCGCCAGCGCCTCGACCCGCGCCCATGCCGCCTCGACCGCTGCTGCCATGCCGTCCACTCCCGAATCTCTGCTGCCGGAGCGGGAGGCTACAGCCCTTGGGGTTGCCCGGCCACCGCCAGCGCCAGCGTATCGGCGTGGAACAGGCGCGCGGCGCTGTGGGCCACCCCCTCACGCGTCAGCGCCGCCAGCCGCGCAGGCCGGCCGGCCAGCCAATCCGGTGCGCGGCCGGTCTGGCGAAGGCCGAGCAGCAGCGAGGCGGTGCGCCGGCTGTCGGTGAATTGCAGCGGCAGCGAGCCGGCGAGGAAGGCCACCGCGTCGCGCAGTTCTTCCTCGGTGGGGCCGGATTGCGCCATCTCGGTCCAGGCCTCGCGCACCAGGCGCCAGACCTCGCTGGCCTGGGCGTTCTCGGTCGCCACATAGCCCTGGATCAGCGCCTGCCCGAAGGCCACGCTCAACCCCGCGCCGATGCCATAGGTCAGCCCCCGCTCCTCGCGCACCGTCTTCATGAGGCGGGAGCTGAAGCCGCCGCCGGCCAGGATGCGGATGGCGACCTGGCTGGCTTCCCAGGCCGGGTCGGTGGGCGGCAGGGCGTCCTGGCCGAACACCATGTGGGATTGCGGGCCGGGCATGGGGCGCAGCACGCGGCCGAAGGGCGCCATGGGGCCGGGCGGGGTCAGCCCGGGCGGCGTGCCGGGGGGCAGGGCGCCGAAGAGTTCGCCCATCACGGCGCGCAGCCCGGCCGCGTCCAGCGCGCCAGCCGCCACCACCTGCACGCCGCCGCGATGCAACTGGGCCTCCAGCAGGGAACGGATGTCGTGGGCGGTGACGGCGTTGAGGCTCTCGGGCGTGGCGGTGCGGCCGAGGGAGGAGTTGGGGAAGGCGGCCTCCCAGAAGGCACGTCGGGCCTGGGCGCCCGGGCTTTCGAGCTGCTGCCGTGCGGCCAGCAGCGCGCGGGCGCGCACGCGCGTCAAGGCATCGTCATCCAGGCGCGGCGCGGTCATGGCAAGGCGCGCGAGCGGCACGGCCTGCGGCAGGGCGTCGGTCAGGGTGCGGAAGCTGCCCTCGAGCACATCGGCGCGGGCGGAGAAGCCCAGCGAAATGCCCTCGTCGCGCAGCGCATCGCTGAAGGCGACCGAGCGCAGGTCGCCCGCGCCCTCGGTCAGCATGGAGGCGGCCATTCCGGCCAGCCCCTCGCGCCCCTCGGGTTCCAGCGCCTGCCCCCCATCCCAGGACCAGGCGACGGAGACCACCGGGATGGAATGGTCCTCGACCAGCCAGGCGGTGATGCCGGCGTGCTCGAAGACCTGGATGGGCACGGAAAAGCCGCGCCGGGGCGGCAGGGTGACGCCGAACTGGGTCTCGGACATCAGGCGTCTCCCGGCAGCAGCCAGCCGGCCATGTTGGCGCCGGGCGTGCCCAGCACGCGCCGCGCGGCCTCGTTCACCTGCGCCAAGGTCACGGCGGCGAGGCGCTGCGGCCAGAATTCCACGGCATCGAGCGCAAGCCCGATGGAGAGCGCGCCGCCCAGCATGCGCGGCGCCGCCCCCAGACCGTCCAGCGCCAGCAGGGCGCCCGCGGTTTCCTGGCGGATGGCGCGGCGCAATTCGGCCTCGGTGGCGCCGGCATCGAGCAGCCCGGCCACCACGGCGTTCAGCGCCGCCTCGATCCGCTCGGGCGAGACACCCGGGCGTGGGGTGGCGTAGAGGAAGAAGCTGCCCACGCCCAGCACCTGCCCACTGTAGGAAGCCCCGGCGCCGACCGCGAGCCCTTCCTCCACGAGCGCCTTGTGGATGCGCGAGCCGGGGCCGCCGCCGAGCAGATGCGCCAGCACGTCCAGCGCATCATGCAGCGAGGTTTCGCCCCAGGTGGCCGAGGGGGCGGCGAAGGAATGCAGGAAGGAGGGCTCGCGCACATCGGGGTCGCGGCGGATGAGGCGCGGCTCGCCGGCCGTGGCGGGCGGCGCGGCGCGGTCGCGCGGGATGTCGGGGCGGGCGGGGATGGGGCCGTAGAATTCCTGGGCCCAGCGGCGCAGGTCGGCCTCGCGCACGTCGCCCGCCACCACCAGCACGCAGTTGGCGGGGCGGTAGTGCCGGGCGTGGAAGTCCAGCATGTCCTGCCGGGTGATGGCGCGGATCTCGTCCTCCCAGCCGATGATGGGGCGGCCGCGCCAGTGCTGCGGGCCCCACATGGTGGCGTCGAACATCTCGCTGAACCGCCGTCGCGGGTTGGATTCGATGACCTGGCGGCGTTCCTCCAGCACCACGCTGCGCTCGGCCTCGTATTCGTCGGGCGGCATCAGGGGCGCGGCCAGGCGGTCGGCCTCCAGGCGCATCATCAGCGGCAGGCGCGAGGTCTCGACCGTCTGGAAATAGGCGGTCATGTCGCGGCTGGTGAAGGCATTGTCCTGCCCGCCCTCGCGCGCCACCACGCGGCTGAAGGCGCCCGAGGGCACGTTCGGGCTGCCCTTGAACATCATGTGCTCAAGGTAGTGGGCGATGCCCGACTTGCCGTGCGGGTCCTCGCCGGAGCCCGCGGCAACATAGAGATAATGCGCGGCGACCGGCGCGCGGCGATTCTCCGCCAGCACCACGCGCAGCCCGTTTTCCAGCGTCCAGGTCACGGCCCCGAACAGCGGCTGGTCGGGCGTGCGGGTGGCGGGGCGCAGGGCCGTGGCAGCCTGGGCCTGGGCTGGCTGTGGGGAAAGGGCCGGCAGCGCCAGGCTGGCGGCGGCGCCCTTGAGCGCGATGCGTCGGGTCAATGCTGTCATCCGGCGCATGTGGGGTGGGGGGGGCCGCTTCGCCAGAATGCCGGCGACGCGGTGCTCACCAGAAGCGCAGGCCCTCCAGGAGGCCGCGGCGCTGGGGCTGGATGATGGGGGTTTCTCCCTCCGCCACGTTGCGGCCGAGCGCCGCGTTCTCGCGCAGGCGCTGGGCCTCGCGGGTGGGGTCCACCGGCACGCCGGGCGGCGGCGGGTCGCGCCAGAACAGGGCGCGGTCCACCAGGGTGCGGTTCTCGTTCCCGGTGCGCAGCGCTTCCTGGTCCACCTGGGCGCGGATGCTGTCGGGCACGCCCGGGCCGGTCTGGGCCAGCAGCGCGGCCTCTCCCGGGGTGGGGGCGACAGGGCGCTCGGCGGGCGCACCGGTCAGCAGGGTCTCGGCCTGTTCGCGCGCGCTGCGCTCTTGCGGCCGGGTGCTGCCCGGGCGCGGCGTGGGCAATTGCCCGAGCGAGGGCGGCATGGAGAGCGGCGCGCGGGTCGTCACCTGGAACTCGTCCGGCGCGTCGCGCGTCAGGCCCAGGGTGCGGGCCGTGTCCTGGCCGCAGCCGGCCAGCAGGGTGGCGGCCAGCAGGGTGGCGGCCATCTGGGCACCCGCCAGGGTGCCGCGCAAAGACCGATGGTTCGAGGCAAGCTTCATGACACTTCCTTGCGCTTGCTTTCCGGCCGGATCAAGGCGTCGCCCACCAGGGCGACCACCCCGCACACGATGGCCGCGTCCGCGATGTTGAACACATACCAGTGCCAGCCCCAGCCGTGCACGTCCACGAAGTCCACCACGGCGCCGAAGCGCACGCGGTCGATCACATTGCCCACGGCCCCGCCGATGACGGCGCCCAGCGCCAGCGCCACCAGCCTTGTCTCGGCGCGGGTGAGCCAACGCAGCAGGAATCCCGCCACCACCACGGCGATGAGCGCCAGGATGAGGTGGTTCCAGGCCCCCTCGCCCGAGAGCAGCCCGAAGGTGACGCCGCGGTTCCAGACCATGGTGAGGTCGAGCCCCACCGGCCCCCATTCCAGCAGCGGGATGTTCCGGCGCAGCGGCAACTCGACCACTTCCAGGATCCACCACTTGCTCAACTGGTCCGCGACCAGCAGCAAGGCGGCGAATGCCAACCCGATGCGCAGGAAGGGGCTCACGCGGCCACCACCGCCTC